>JANMFL010000034.1:0-4306 GCA_031377945.1 Acidimicrobiaceae bacterium
GTGTTCGGTCAGGACGTCGGTCATTTCGGCGGCGTCTTCCGGTGCACACAGGGGTTGCAGCAACGGTTCGGTTCGCACCGCTGCTTCGACACACCCATCAGTGAGGCGGGCATCGTCGGCGTGGCCATCGGCATGGCGGCGTTCGGGTTGCGGCCGTGTGTCGAGATCCAGTTCGCCGACTACGTCTACCCCGCCTACGACCAGATCGTGTCCGAGGCGGCGCGGCTGCGCCACCGTTCGGCCAGCGACTTCACCGCCCCGCTCGTCATCCGCATGCCCACGGGCGGCGGCATCTACGGCGGGCAGACCCACTCGCAGAGCCCCGAGGCGGTGTTCACGCACGTCGCCGGTTTGAAGACGGTGGTCGTCTCGAACCCGTACGACGCGAAGGGTCTGCTGCTGGCGGCCATCGAGGACGACGACCCGGTCATCTTTCTCGAACCCAAGCGGCTGTACAACGGGCCGTTCGACGGGCACCACGACCGACCGATCGTGCCGTGGTCGAAGCACCCGCTGGGTGAGGTGCCCGAGGGGCACTACACCATCGACCTGGGCACGGCCCGCGTGCACCGCGAGGGCAGCGATCTCACCGTGCTCGCGTACGGCACGCTCGTCCACGTCGCCCAGGCAGCCGCCGACGAGCAGGGCATCGACGCCGAGATCATCGATCTGCGCACCCTCGTGCCGCTCGACGTCGACACCATCGTCGCCTCAGTGGTGAAGACCGGACGATGCCTCATCGTGCACGAGGCCACGCTCACGTCGGGGTTCGGTGCCGAGCTCAGTGCCATCGTGCAGGAGCGTTGCTTCCATCACCTCGAATCGCCGATCACTCGGGTGTGCGGCTACGACACGCCGTATCCGCACGCGCACGAGTGGTCGTACTTCCCCGGTCCGGATCGCGTCGGCAAGGCCATGCGTCGGGTGCTCGAATCGTGAGCAGCGTGGAGGTGGGTGCGTGAGCGAGTACGGCGTGAAGTTGCCCGACGTGGGCGAAGGTGTGGCCGAGGCCGAACTGGTGTCGTGGCACGTAGCTGTCGGCGACACGATCACCGCCGAGTCGGTGCTGGCCGAGGTGATGACCGACAAGGCGACGGTCGAGATCTCGTCGCCCGTGGCTGGTGTGGTGACCGCCTTGCACGGCGAGCCGGGCGACACCCTGGCCGTCGGCGCGGCGTTCGTCACCGTCGACCTCGGTGGCGAGCCGGCCAGTGAACCCACCAGCGAACCGGCCGCCGAGCCCGCCAGCGAGCCCGCCAGCGAACCGGCCGCCGAGCCCGCCAGCGAACCGGACGGCGAACGTGTCGCGGCCCCATCACCAACGGTGGACGTCGAGCCGCGACAGGAAGCGGTCGTGTCCGGCGGGCGGGCCACCGCGGCGCCGGCGGTGCGGGCCCGAGCGCGCGAGTTGGGCGTCGACCTGGCGTCCATGACCGGCACTGGGCCCGAGGGTCGGGTCGTGCACGCCGACCTCGATCGGCTGATCGCCGACCCGACGGGCGGTCTCGCCCGACCGGCCGGGGCCAACCCGGTTCGTTCCGACGAGCCACACGTCCAAACGGTGCGCGGGCTGCGCCGCCGCATCGCCGAGCGGCTCACGTCGTCGTGGACACAGATCCCGCACATCACCTACGTCGATGCGGTCGACGTCACCGAACTCGAAGCCCTGCGCGCCGAGCTGAACAAACGCGGCGACCAGCGCGGTCGGCTGACGATCCTGCCGTTCCTGGTGCGGGCCGTCGTGATCGCCATCGCCGAGCAGCCCCGGTTGAACTCGCACTACGACGGCGCCACGCAGACGCTGTCGACGTTCGATGCGGTCCATGTCGGCGTCGCCACGCAGACCGACGACGGGCTGATGGTGCCCGTCGTCCGCCACGCCGACGCACTGGGCCTGTGGGAGATCTCGGCCGAGATCGGTCGGGTGTCCGCGGCGGCGCGCGACGGCAGCGCGACCCGAACGGAGCTCGCCGGGTCGACGATCACGATCACGTCACTCGGAGCATTGGGTGGCCTGGTGACGACACCGATCATCAATCAGCCCGAGGTGGCGATCGTCGGCGTGAACAAGATGGAAGTACGGCCCGTGTGGCGTGACGACACGTGGGAGCCACGATCGATGATGAACCTGTCGTCGAGCTTCGATCACCGCATCGTCGACGGTTGGGATGCGGCCACCTTCATCCAGCGGATCAAGACCCTGCTGGAGATGCCCGCCCTCCTGTTCGTCGACGACTAGTGCCGCGACGGCCGCTGACCCCATTCCGCGCGCTCTTAAGTTCGGGCGAGTCACGCAGAGAGCTCCAGTTGCGCGATACCCGCGCGAACTTAAGTTCGCGGAGCAGACCTTCTGTCTCCCAGACTCGGGTCGCTCCGGTGCTTTAGAGACGTTCGATGATGATGGCGGGGGCCATGCCGCCGGCGGCGCACATGGTGACCAGGCCGTAGCGGCCACCGGTGCGCTCGAGCTCGTCGAGCGCGGTGCCGATGAGCATCGCGCCGGTCGCGCCGATCGGGTGGCCGAGGGCCATCGCGCCACCGTTGACGTTGACCTTGCTGCGGTCGAGGTCGAGGTCGCGAATGAACTTCTCGGCGACGACGGCGAACGCCTCGTTGATCTCCCAGATGTCGATGTCGTCGACGGTGAGACCGGCCTTGGCGAGCGCCTTGCGAGCGGCGGGCACCGGGGCGTTGAGCATGAGCGTGGGGTCGTCGCCCACGTTCGACATGCTCACCAGGCGGGCGCGGGGCTTCCAACCGCGGGCCTTGGCGGCCTCGGGGCTGGACCACAGCACGGCTGCGGCGCCGTCGACGACGCCCGAGCTGTTGCCGGCGTGGTGGACGTGCACGACCTCGAGGTCGGGGAACTTCTGCTGCACGAGCGACTTGAACGACGTGCCCTCTTCGGTGAGGGGGTAGGCGTACATGCCTTCGAACGACGGGGCCAGCGACTGCAGGCTCTCGAGGGTGGTCTGCGGACGGGGGAACTCTTCGCGGTCGAGGATGACCGAGCCGTCGTCGGCGATGACCGGGATGAGGCTGCGGTCGAAGCGACCTTCGGCGATGGCTCGCGCGGCGCGCTGCTGCGACGCGAGTGCGAGCTCGTCGAGCGCCAGGCGCGGGATGCCTTCGAGGGTGGCGATGACGTCGGCGCACACGCCCTGGTGGGGCTGCGGGTGGATGGCGCGGAGGTGCTCGTTGCCGGCGTCGAGGAACGGCGCCGCAGCCGGATGCCGGTTCGGGCCGTAGGTCGACATCATGTCGGTGCCACCGGCGACGATGACGTCTTCCAGACCGGACAGGATCATGCCCGCGGCGAGGTTCGACGACGTGATGCCGCCACCGCAGAAGCGGTCGAGGGTGACGCCGCTGGCACGCACGTCGTAGCCGGCGTCGAGGGCGGCCATGCGTCCGAGGTCGCTGCCCTGGGTGTTCGACTGGTTGCTGGTGCTCCAGATGATGTCGTCGACCGTGGAGGTGTCGAGCTCGTTGCGCTCGGCAATGGCCTTCAGCACGGTGGCGCCGACGCGCTGCGGGTGCATGTGGGCGAGTGCGCCCTTGCCGACCTTGCCGATGCCACGGGGAGTACGGCAGGCATCGATGATCCAGGCTTCGGACATTGGGGTCACCTTTCGGAGGGGGGATCTCGGGGGATCTCGAGGGGAGAGGAATTCGCATCCTGGCACGCCGACCTCGTCGAGGACGAAGGCGGCCCGGAGCCGCGGATTTCCTGGCTTCGGGCACGCCGGTAGCGTGGTTGCCGTGCACCACAACGATCGACGCTCGCCACTGGTTCTCGCAATTCTCGACGGCTTCGGCGACATGCCGCCCGCCGAGGACAACGCGGTGTGGCTGGCGCGTGCGCCGTTCCTGCACGGTCTGTTGAACGACCGGGCGCCCGCAGGCCGCACGTATCGGTCGCACCTGCGCGCGCACGGCTCGGCGGTCGGCCTGCCCAGCGAGGGCGACATGGGCAACAGTGAGGTCGGCCACAACATCATCGGTGCGGGCCGCGTGTTCGATCAGGGCGCGAAGCAGGTGGAGGAAGCCATCAAGGAGGGCACCATCTGGGGTGCGGGCTGGCAGCAATTGGTCGCCCGTGGCCGGGTGCACTTCATCGGCCTGCTCAGCGACGGCAACGTGCATTCGCACATCCGCCACCTCGACATCCTGTTGCGTCGGGCCGCTGCCGACGGCGCCACCGCGCTGGTGGTGCACGCCTTGTTCGACGGTCGCGACGTCATCGATCACACGGCCGAGCAGTACCTGGCGCAGCTCGAGCAGACGCTGTCTTCCGTGCGCGCCG
>JANMFL010000050.1:0-6845 GCA_031377945.1 Acidimicrobiaceae bacterium
CGAAGCAGGCGCAGGCGATGACCGAAGAACTCGTGGAAACGCTCGACCACCGGGTGGGTGTTCGCCGAGAAGGCAGCCGGGGCGAGGCGATCGGCAATGACCAGGTTCAGGATCGCCAGTGCCGCGAACGTGAGACCGAACACCGCGAACAGCGTGACCTTCGCCCCAATCTCGCCCCAGAACACGTCGGCACGACCGACCGCGTCGTACCACAGGTACTCGGTGAAGAAGCCGGCGATGAATCGAGCCGACAGCACGAGACCGACGACGACGACGGCCGCGATGATGATGAACGCCCGCCCCCGGTCGCTCACACGGCGCGGTCGGGCAGTGCGGGGGGTGTCAGCAGGGTTCGCCACGCGGCGAAGGTTACCGGGGCGCCCGCTGCAGCATGCAGCGGCAGCCTTCGTGCGCCGGGGCGCACAGGTGATCGGTCGGGAACGGATCACCGGCGTTCACGACGCCGGCCAACGAGTTGTCCTCGGCGTCGGGACAATCGGGCCCGTTGGGATCCACCGCCCAGCAGATGGGGGTGCCGGGCGCGAGGGCCACCAGTGCGCCGTGGCCGAACGCCATGCGGGCGACATCGTCGAGGTGCTCGTCGATGCGCTGGGTCTTCCACTCGCGGTACACAGCGCGGATGACGCCGGTGAGGTCGTCACGATCGCCGTCGGCATCGCCCACCGCACGCTCGAGACGATCGCGCAACGGCTGCACCACCGAGGTGCCCAGCGCGGCCTCGGCCGGCTGCAGGGCGCGGCCCTTGGTGATGGCCTTGGTGTGGTCCTTGGTGGTGCCGTCGTCGATGCTCGCCGCGCCGGCCTGCGCGGCCTTCAGCAACTCGGCATGGACGGCGGTCGCATAGCGTCGCACGTGCTCGTCGGTCGCAGGCAGCAGGTCGTCGATGGTGCGCACCGCCTTGGCGCTGCGCAGCGCGTGGAGGACGTCGTTCTGCTCATCGGCGAGAATGCGCTTCAACTTGCGGGCACCGGCCACGATGAGCGGCGTCAGTTCGGCGTCTCGCCGACCGAACGCCGAGTCGGCGAACTCGACGACGGCTGCCGGCGCCTCGGGCGACGGCTGGAACACCGAAAGTTCCTCGGTGGCGTCGACGACGACGACGTCGATGGCAACGGTCTCGTCGATGTCGGGTGCGGGTGCGGGTGCGGGTGCGGGCTCGGCAGCGAGGGCTGCCTCGGCGACGGTGTCGGTGCGCGAGGCCCGGAGCTTGGCGAACAGGTCGTCGACCGTGCCCTTGGCCGCCACGACCTCGTCGACCTCGTCGACCTCGGCCAACGTCGCTGCATCCGGGCCAGCTCCGGCGTCGAGCGCGGGCTCGGTGTCGCCGCCGAACAGCGACACGACCGGAGCGATCGCCCGATCGTCGGTGTCGTCGTCGGCACCGTCATCTGCGCCGTCATCGCCGGTCGCGGGCTCGATGTCGAGCACCGTCTCGACGAAAGCCGGCTCGAGTTCAGGCTCGTCGGCCGCGTCCGTGTGCTCGTCCGCTTCCTTGTCCGCCTCCTTGTCCGCTTCCTTGTCCGCTTCCTGGTCTTCGACGGCGAGATCGACTGCTTCGGGCTCGTCGTCGGTGTCGAGCTCGGTGTCGGTGGCCACGTCGTCGACGATCTCGTCGATCGCAGGGGCGTCGTCGTGCTCGACGACCAGCGCCGCTTCGCTGTCGGCTTCCGCTTCCGTCTCGGTCTCGGCGGCGCGCTCGCGGCGGGCTCGCAGTTCGTCGGCGGGCACCATCAACGGCACGGGCCCCGTCGTGGGCGCGAGGTTGACGTACTCGTTCGGCTCGACCAGCGGGATCATCTCGGCCATCACATCGACCGCGGCCAGGCGGGCCCGCTCGAACGCCTGGAGCAGACGGTCGCGGCCGTGCACCAGTTGTTCGATCTGTTGACGGGCCATCTCACGACGGCGGGCCAGCTCGTTGAGCACTCGTTCGCGGTAGGCGCGAGCCTCGTTGACCATGTCGCGGCCCTGCTGTTTGGCCATCTGCAGTTCGGCCTCTGCATCGGCCGACGCGTCGTGACGCCGGCGAGCCGCTTCGATCTCGGCCTCCTCGCGCATGCGTTGGGCCTCGTCGGTGGCCTCGCGCAGCACACGCGAGGCGTGCTCCTCGGCGCGGACCTTGATGGTCGAGGCGGCTTCGCGGGCGGTCGTGAGGATGCGTGCGGCTTCCTCGCCGAGCATGCGGGTGACGACTTCCTCGTCGAGGGCCACGTTGGCGTTGGTGGTGCCGCGCTGCGAGACACGCAGCTCGCGCTCGAGGAACTTCTCGCGTTCCTGCAGCCGCGCCAACTCGGCGGCGACCATGCGCAGGAAGTCGCGGACCTCACCCGGCTCGAAACCCTTGCGGGACGTGGCGAAGGTGGCGGTCGACACCGCGGTGGGTGACGACGGGTCGGGACGTACGAACGACATGGCCATTGACCACCAAGCGTAAGCGAGCCAACGCGCGAAAGGGTGGCAATCGCCCCAGCGCGTCGCCGGCCGTCACTTGGGCAGCGGGTCGCCGCCCAATCGCTCGAGCACCGCCAGGGCCTCGTCGATCGTGGCGACGGGGATGATCTCGACGTTGTCACCCACGACCCTGCGGGCGGCCTCGATGCTGTCGGGGTTCACTCGATCGGGGTCGTCGCCCGCAGGCGGCTGGTTGGCAGGCACCAGGAAGTACTTCACGCCCACCTGCATGACCGCCGACGCCTTCGAGTTCAGCCCGCCGATCGCGCCGACGTTGCCATCGATGTCGATTTCGCCGGTGACGGCGATGCGCTGATCGCCCATCAGGTTGCCGGGCGTGATGTCGTCGATGAGCGTGAGCGTGAATGCCGTGCCGGCCGAAGGACCGCCGATGCCTTCGGTGGCGATGTCGACGGTGACGCCCTCGGGCAGGTCGACGGTGGTCGTGTCCACCGGGGAGAACCCGATGATCGTACGCGGCGCGTCCTCACCCGGCGCCTGGATGGTCTCGACCTCGCCCGTCATCGGCTTGCCGTCGCGGGTGAAACCGATCGAGAGCTTCGTCCCCACCTTCACGTCCTTCAGCACCGGGCCGAGATCGTCGACGGTGTCGATCTTCACCCCGTCGAGTTCGGTGATCACGTCGTCGGGCTGGAGCACATCGGCGGCCGGCACGAACTCCTCGCACTTCGTGCGCTGCTCGTTCGTTTCGAGGCACAGCAGGTAATCGACGATGGCCGCCCCCTCCTTGCGTGACACGTCGAAGCCGGCGCGTTCGAAGGCGACGTAGGTGGCCCGGTCCTTGGCGCCGGTCATCTGCCGCTGCCCCGACTGCAACAGCTGTTCCGCCGTCTTGTCGCCGAACTTCTCACGATGCGTCATGTACCGCACCGCCGGTGACTGACGGGTGACGAACCAGTCGAGCAGGGTGAGCTTCGGCTGGCGAATGGTGACGAAGTAGATGTCGCCAGGGCTGGGGTACGAAGGAGTGCCCTCCACGTCCATTCGCGGTTCGACGGGCTCGGCGTCGGCCGGCACCAGACCGAACTCGACGGGTTGCTGGTCCTTGGTGGTGCAGACGCCGTCGGCAGCACGCTCGAGGCACACCTCCTTCTGCACGAACCACTTCGACGGCACCAGTGCCGCGACGACGACGCCGGTGAGGATCACGAACCCCAGCGCGAACACCGGAATCGCCCACCAGCGATGGTGCTTCCCGGGCGCGCGGACGGGAGGTGGCCCCACCGGTACAGTGTCGAATTGCGTGAGTATCACTGAGGTCACCACCGCGGCTGGCTGGATCGCCGGTCTTGCCATTGTGGCGCTCATCGCGACCGGATGGCGAAAGACTGCCAGAGCCACAGCCAATCCGGCGCGCGCCCGCCGACCAGATCGTGCTCCCACCGGGGTGCAGGTCACCACGGTGCAGACGCCGATCGCCCACCGCACTCCTGTCGTGAAGCGGGTCTGGGCCGTGTTCGCCAGTGGCGTGCTCGCCATCTGGGTGGGCGCAGTGCTCGCCACGGCCGTCGGCTTCGGAGTGGCCTACGCGGTCATCACCCTCACCCAAATGCTGAAGCGATGAGCTGGCGCACGCTCGCCGTCGCCGGCCACGACGGCGACGAGGCCACCGCCCGAGCGGCCCTCCACGACCCCGACCCCGTTGCGCGCGAGCTGGCACTCGGCGCCTTGGCACGCATGGATACCCTCCGCCTCGACGACCTGGTTGCCGCGTTCGCAGACGCCCACACGAGCGTCCGCCGCCGGGCGGCGCTGCTGTCGGCGCTGCGGCCCGACGTCGAGTTGTTGCCGCTGCTCCACGACGTCGACGACGTCGTGGTCGAGGCAGCGGCGTGGGCGGCCGGCGAACAGCAACCGTTGTTCGACGAGCCCGACGACGACGTGCTCGCTCGGCTCATCACGTTGGCCACGTCCGCCTCGGACGCACTGGTGCGCGAGGCGGCGGTGGCGGCGCTGGGCGCCATCGGCGACGAGCGCGGCCTGCCCGCGATCCTGGCCGGGTGCAACGACAAACCTGCCATTCGCCGCCGTGCCGTGCTGGCACTGGCCCCCTTCGACGGCCCCGAGGTGAAGGCGGCGCTCGACGCGGCGCTGGCCGACCGCGATTGGCAGGTGCGCCAGTCGGCCGAGGACGTGGCGCCGTTCATGGAGCCCGACGAGCGGGACTGACCCCTCCACCCCTACCCTGACCGTCATGCGACGGGCACTCACACTCCTTCTCGTCGGCGCGCTGGCGCTGACCGCGTGCAGCGACGACGCTGCCGACTCTGCGACCACGGGCCAGACGGCCACCACGGTGGACGGTGCTGCCGACACCACCACCCCGGGCACCACCACCCCCGACGCCGGCAGCGCCGAGACGACGACGCCCGAGAGCACCACGGCGCCATTGCCGCCCGACCCGACCCGACCCTACGAACTGTTCACTCCCAGCTCGTACGTCGCCGGCACCCCGATGCCGCTCGTCATCCTGCTCCACGGGTACGGCGCGTCCGCCGTCATCCAGGAGGCCTACTTCCAAGTGAAGCCGCTCGCCGAGGAGCAAGGCTTTCTGTATGTCGCCGCCGACGGAACGAAGAACATCCGCGACGACCAGTTCTGGAACGCCACCGACGCCTGCTGCGGGTTCGGCGCGACCGGCGTCGACGACGTCGCCTACCTGACGGCCGTCATCGATCAGGTCAGCGCCGACCGAGACGTCGACCCGAAGCGGATCTACCTGATGGGTCACTCGAACGGTGGCTTCATGTCGTACCGGATGGCGTGCGACTTGTCGGGCCGCGTGGCCGCGATCGCCAGCCTCGCCGGGGCGACCTTCGCCGACACCGAGCAATGCGCGCCCGACGAACCCGTGAGCGTGTTGCAGGTGCACGGCACCGCCGACGGAACGATCGCGTTCGACGGCGGCACCATCCCGGTCGTCAACACGACGTTCCCCGGCGCCCGCACCTCGGTCACCACCTGGGCCGGCTACGACGGATGCGACGGAACGCTCGAGCCCACCGGTGCCACGCTCGACCTCGAAGCGAACCTGGCCGGCGCCGAGACCACGGTCGACGAGTTCGGCGGATGCCCTGCCGGCGTGTCGGTGCAACTGTGGACCATCGCCGGCGGAGCGCACATCCCCGGCACCACGTTCCCAGACGGCTCGAACCCGTTGTCGGCCGGGATCGTCGACTTCCTCCTGGCCCACCCCAAGCCCTGACCCCCTGCGCGAACTTAAGTTCCTGGTGCGCGCTCGAAGTGGTGGTCGTAGGTGACCTGGGCGACCTGGATGCGGTACTCGGCGTAGAACTCGTCGATGCCGCGACGCTGGGCGGCGAGGTGTTCGGGGTGGTCGCGCCACGCCTCGTGCGACGCACGGTCGGCGAACGTCACGACGGTCACCCGTTCGCCGTCCGAGGCAGCGAAGGTCTTCGCATCGACGAACCCCGGCATCGAACGAGCGAGCTGCAGGATGTGCGGCGACAGAGCGCCGTAGTCGTCGGTCGCTCCTGGTTCGAGTCGGTTGCGGAACACCGTGAGCACTTCACCGGGCATGGTCAATCGGTCTCCTCGGTCGCGTCCACCGTCATGGCTCCCCACAGTTCGTCATCGCCGACCGCCGACAGCCCTCGTACGACTCCTGCTCGATCAGCCGCGCTCTTGTTCTGGCTGAGCTTCGCCTTGCCCTCGAGCCGATCGATCCGCACCTCCAGACCGACCACGCCGTGCAGCATCGCCGTCACGAACTCGGGCGGCGCGTCGTCGACCGACCACGGCTCGTTCATGTCGGCTTCGTGTTCGTCGGTGAGGCGTCCCACCAGGTCGCGCAGCCACGCCGCATCGCGCACCGCGCGCACGCTGCCGTGTACGTGCACGCTCACGTGGTTCCACGTCGGCACGACACGGTGGTGCTCGGATTTCGACGGGTACCACGACGGGCTGACATAGCCGTCGACGAGATCGAAGGTCACCAGTGCCGGGGTGCCGTCGGTGACCATGTCGACCAACGGATTCCCTTTCGCGACATGGCCTTGCAACACCGCTTCACCGTTCGAAGTGCGGCACACCAACCAGGGCAACAGCGATGCCTCGAAGCCATTCGCTCCGGCGACCACCAACGTGCCGGCCGCCCGTCGTTCGACGATGTCGAGGCACTCGTCGGGATCGTCGATGCGGAAGTGCTCCGGCAGATGCATGCCGCCACTCTCGCACGCGAGCCGGCGGGCCGGACTACGACTTCAGCGCGGCACGCAACCCGTCGACGCGCTCCGGCACCACGCGGTACCAGGCCCACGTGCCGCGCTTCTCGCTGGTGACCAGACCCGCGTCGCGCAGCACCTTCAGGTGGTGACTGACGGTGGGCTGCG
>JANMFL010000111.1:0-1533 GCA_031377945.1 Acidimicrobiaceae bacterium
GAAGCCGAAGCCGATGGCTTCGGTGCCGTTGTCGTCGGTGCCGATGGTGTACGTGGCGAGGGCCACCTTCATACCCAGCGAGACGTGCTCGGGGCTGGCTTCTACGTTGATGACGTTGCCGCGCACGCTGGTGCCACCGCAGTCGACGATGGCCGACACAAACGGTACGGGCACGCCGGGAGCGGCGAAGGTGACGATGGAGAACGCCTTCACGATGCCGTCGGACTGGACTGACACGTTCGTGAACTCGGTGCCCGAGCACCCGGCGCACGCGTTGCGACGGTCGAAGTAGCGCGCACCGCAGCCAGTGCATTCGAGCGCAGTGAGGTGCGGCTGGTCGCCGAGCACCAGGTAGTCGACAAGGGGAATCTGGTTCGCCATGCCGGGAACGCTAGCGAACCCCTCCCCCACACCTCGGCTCGGAGCGCAGGCGTCAGTCCCGGCCGAGCTCCTTCACGTTGGCCACGAGCAGCACCAGACCGAGCACCCAGAAGGTACCGGCCACGGCGTACCGCCACCCCCACGCGATCAAGGACAACGCGAACGCCCCCACGATGAGCCCGACCCCGACGACGACGAGCACGCCCACGAGGTAGCGGGTGAAGTGCCGGCGCGCGCCGGCCTCGATACCGAGCACGACGACGGTCGACAGCGCCACGGTGGACATGATGGCGGCGGGCCGGTCGGGGAGGAACACGAGCCCGAGCACCCCCAACAGGAGTGGCGTGCTCACCGCCGACCAACCCGAAAGGAGCCGGAGGCGGACGTGGGTCTCGGGAGTCAGGGGCTGGTGCCGGTGCCGGAGGTGGTCGTGCGGTCCGGGCTCGGGGGGTGGGCTCGAGAGGCGGGCTTCCAGCCGGCGCCGCTCGTCGGCGAAACGCACCCGATCGGCAGCAAGCGCGTTCATCTCGGCTTCCTGTGTGGCGTTGACCGACACCCCGCTCGCCGCGTCGGCCCGAAGGCGCGTGCGACGCTGCTCGAGCTCGTCGGCCAGCGACTCCACGTCGGCATCGAGCAACTCGAGTCGACGACGGACCAGCTCGACGGCGACCGCGTGGCTCGGCGCGACCTTGGACAGCCCCGACCAGCCGACGACGTCGCCCCACGGCTGGCGCACCGCACCCGACCGTTCGTACCGCGGGCCGGCCGGCCCGCGCTCGCCGCCGAGCGGGTCGGCGGTGTCGTTGCCCCACAACCCCTGGTACTGGAACACCCACGGTGTCGCGTCGTCGACGAGGATGGCCGACCATTCACGATCCTGCCCCGGGCCGATGGACAGCCCGTCGCCCCGCGCGTAGTCGATGTACGGGATGCCGACGCCGGCCTGCGCATTGCCACGAGTCCACGGGAGCAACCGCCGGCTGACCTTGCGGCTCACTCTGATGAAACGCTTGAAGGCCGGCGGATCGAAACTGGTGAGGTACTCCCCCTGCAGATACGCACCGCTGTGCGAGCCGAGCCCGGCGAAAACCACTGGATGGTCGCCGACCCTGGCCAGGTCGGGATCGTCCCAGCGCCGGCGCAGATCGTCGC
>JANMFL010000122.1:0-12640 GCA_031377945.1 Acidimicrobiaceae bacterium
GTGCCGCCGGTGTTGCCGTTGCCGCCGGTGTTGCCGCCGGTGTTGCCGCCACCGCCACGACCGGGCGACGTGGTGCCGCCGCCGGTGTTGCCGTTTCCGCCGGCGTTGTTGTCGTTCGCTGCGGCCGACGCGGCTGCAGCAACCGCGGCGCTGGCTGCTGCCTCGGCGCGACGATCGGCCTCGGCTTCCAGCTTGGCGGCGCCGAAGTTGGCCTCGGCCGACGCGAGCTTGGCCGTGTACGTCGACTCGAGCGAGTTGTATTCCTTCTGCTTCTGCTCGAGGAATGCGATCAGGTCGGCGGCCTTCTTCTGCTTGCCCTGCAGGTTCGCCGTCTCTTTGGCCAGGTCGTCGACCATTGACTGCAGTTCGTCGGCCGTCGCCTCACCGGTGTCGAGCGCAACGCTGCCCAGCGCGTCCTTCTGCTCGGCGGCGCTGTAGGTGGCCGCGTTCGAGAACAGCGGGCTGAGCGCTGCCGACCCGCCAGTGGTGAACTTGGCGACCGCGAGGTCGCTCATCACGTCTTGGACGTCGCCGAGTTCGGCGGACATCGCATCGACCTTGGCCTGCGACACGACGATCTCGGCGTCGACGGTGGCCTTCTGGTCCTGCGCTGCGCCGTAGTCCTCGTCGAGCTGACCCATCTGGTTGATCAGGTTGTCGAGTTCGTCCTGAGCACGCTGCAGCTCCTGCTGGGCGTCGTTGACACCGTCGGCCTGCACGATCTGCGGTCCACCGATGAAACCGGCGGCGAGGGCGAGGGTGACGAGGATCGAACGGACGGGTCGGCGGAACATGACTCGTGCAGGCTACCAATGTTACGAATGGGTTGCGAAGCAGCGACCGAGGATCTGGTCGACCGACTCGCTGACCTGCACCGACGCGCGGACGATCATTCCCACTCGATGGTGCCCGGCGGTTTCGAGGTCACGTCGTAGACCACCCGGTTCACGCCGCCGACCTCGTTGATGATCCGGTTGGACATCGTTTCGAGCAGCTCGTACGGCAGTCGCGCCCAGTCGGCCGTCATCGCGTCGTCGCTGGTGACGGCACGAATGATGATCGGGTGTGCATACGTGCGCTCGTCGCCCATCACGCCCACCGAGCGGACGTCGGCGGCGAGCACGGCGAAGCTCTGCCACAACTCGCGCTCGAGACCAGCCTTGTGGATCTCGTCGCGCACGATGGCATCGGCGTGCTGCAGCGTGGCCACTCGTTCCGGCGTCACCTCGCCCAGGATGCGAACACCGAGGCCTGGCCCGGGGAACGGCTGGCGAAGGATGATCTCGTCGGGCAGGCCGAGCTCCTTGCCGAGACGACGGACCTCATCCTTGAAGAGGTCGCGCAGCGGCTCGACGAGCTTCAGCGTCATGTCCTCGGGCAGGCCGCCCACGTTGTGATGACTCTTGATGACGGCCGCGGTGCCGTCGCTGCCACCACTCTCGATGACGTCGGGGTACAGCGTGCCCTGCACCAGCCACTCGGCGTCGCTGAGGCCGCCGGTGTGCTCCTCGAAGATGCGGATGAACAACTCGCCGATGATCTTGCGCTTCGCCTCGGGCTCGACCACGCCGGCGAGCTTCTCGAAGTAGCGCGGGCCGGCCGTGACGTGGATGAGTTCGATGCCCAGGTTGCGCTTGAACGTCTCGACGATCTGGTCGCTCTCATTCAACCGCATCAGACCCGTGTCGACGTAGATGCACACCAGTTGGTGGCCGATGGCCTTGTGCACGAGCGCCGCGGCAACGGCACTGTCGACACCACCGCTGAGCGCGCAGATGACGCGGCCTGAGCCGACTCTGGCCCGCACTGCGGCGACCTGTTCGTCGATGATCGACGCCATCGTCCAGGTCGTGTCGCACCCGGCGAGGACGTGAAGAAAGGTCTGCAGCACGAGCATGCCGTGCGGCGAGTGGACGACCTCGGGGTGCCATTGCACACCCCAGATGCGACGACCGTCGTGCTCCATCGACGCGACCGGGGCATCGGGGGTGGACGACGTGCACACGAACCCTTCGGGCGGCACGGTGACGGCGTCGAAATGGCTCATCCACACGTCCTGCTCGGTCGGCGAACCGGCCAACAGGGCGGACTCGCCGTCGCGCGTGACGTGCGTGCGGCCGTACTCGCCGCGCAGGCCGCGGCCCACGGTGCCACCCAACTGCTGGGCGATCAGTTGGTGGCCGTAGCAGATGCCCAGGGTGGGAATGCCCAGTTCGTAGATGCCGGGGTCGAGCGACGGTGCCCCATCGACGTGCACGCTCGCCGGACCACCGCTGAGGATGATCGCCGACGGTGCACGCTCGGCCACCTCGGCGGCCGTGATGCGATGCGACACGATCTCGGAATAGACGTTGAGCTCACGCACCCGACGTGCGATCAACTGGGCGTACTGCGCCCCGAAATCCACCACCAACACCGTGTTCGAACGCTGCACCATCGTCTGGATCGTAGGGGCTGGCGGTGGCGGCGGGTCACATCCGTTCGGTGTTCCGACGCAGCGCACCAGGATTTGCGGGCCCGCGGTGCGAATCGGGCCGCGCGCTGCGACGATGGGGGCCATGTCGCGGATGGTTCGTGCGTTGTCGTCGATCGGGGTCGCCGTGGTGCTGGGCGGCTCGTTGCTCGCTGCCTGCAGCGATGGGCCGAACCCGTTCCAGGCGGCGGCGGCTTCGACCACCACCGTGGCGGCTGCAACGGACGGTACGTCCACCGACGGCGTGGCCGACAACCCGTTCCTGCCCGAGGGCAACCTGAGCGACTGCGTCGGCGCGCTCGAACGGCCGAACTGCGGCAGCGAGGCCCGCGGCACGAAGGGCACCTACATGGTCTTCGCCGTGCTCATCCTGGGTCTGGCATTCATCTTCTGGCGCATCGCCAAGGGTGTGAAAGCCCGCGATGCCGTTGTCAACGCCCCGAAGCCGGGCACCCCCGACGCCCCGGGCACACCCGACACCCCCGCCACCTCCTGACCCGAGGTCGTACGGCGGCCCCCTGGGCTTCTGGGCGGGATCCTTGGGCTGATCAGTTCCGGAACCGCTTCTGGGGCTCGATCATCTCGGTTTCCGAGACGAATTCGCCCCGGATCGAACGCCCACTCGGGGTCAGCGGGGCAGCAGGTCGCTGCAGAAGGCGGCAGTGCCGCTGACCAGGGCATGCGGTGCCTCCCACGGCACGAAGTGGCCGCAGTCGCGCAGCAGGAAGGGGCCGACGTGGGCGGGAAACACGACCGCGGCCATGCGATCGAACGCCGGGTAGATGACGTGGTCGCTCGGTCCGTACAGCAGCAACGTGCGGGTGTGCTCGTTCTTGCCGATGCGCGCCAGCTCGGAGCGCGCGGTCTCGGAGAACGCGCTCTCGTAGCCACCGAAGCTGGCCCGTAGGTGGTCGGCGTCACCGAACGGCTCGGCATGGAAGTCCACCTCGCCCGGGCCTGCGAACGCACCGGGATGCGCCCAGAACCGACTGGTGTAGAACGTCGCGATGTACCGGCGCCGCTGTTCGGGAGTCGTCAACTCGGCGGCGAGGCCGTCGGGATCGAGGCCCTGGCGCAGGAAGTAGTCGGCGGCCTCGCGCGCCGGCCGGGTGCCGTCGATGAGCGCCATCTCGTCCTTCAGGTACGGGAGCGGCGAGTTGAACAGCACCATGCGGTCGACCCACTGGGGGTGACGCAGGGCGAGGTCCTGGATGACCGGCCCGCCCAGGTCGCCGCCGAGCAGCACGACCCGGTCGTGCCCGAGCACGTCGTGCACGAGGGCGTACAGGTCGCGGGCGTGGCTGGCGACGTCGTGGAACCCGTCCGGCCCCAACTCACTGTCGCCGAAGCCTCGAAGATCGGGCACGATCACCTCGAAGCCGGCCGCGACCAGCGGCTCGATGACTCGCCAGAACACCCGCTTGGTCTCGGGCCATCCGTGGACGCACAGCAACGGAACGCCCCCGATCCCCTCGCGTACGTACGCTTGCGCGAACCCACGTGGCGAAGCCGTCTGGACGGTGAACCGGGCCGGGTCGATGTCGGGCTGCATTGCCGGAGCGTACGAGGCGGCGACCTGCCATCCGGACTCGTAGCCTCGGGACCGTGACGCCCGAGGAATTCCGTACGCATGGCCACGCGCTGGTCGACTGGATCGCCGAGTACCTCGAGGGGGTCGAGCAGTACCCCGTCGGCAGCCAGGTCCAGCCGGGCGACATCCGCTCGATGCTGCCCGAGCACCCGCCCGCCGAGGCCGAGCCGTTCGCCGACGTGCTCGCCGACATGGACCGCGTCGTGATGCCCGGCATCACCCACTGCAGCACCCGCGGTTCTTCGCCTTCTTCCCCGCCAACGTCACCTATGCGTCGATCCTCGGCGACCTGGCCGCTTCGGGACTTGGAGTGCAGGGCATGAGCTGGGTCACCAGTCCGGCGTGCACCGAGGTCGAGACGTTGATGATGGACTGGATGCAGGAGCTGCTCGGCCTGCCCGAACGCTTCCGCAGCACGAGCGACCACGGCGGCGGCGTCATCCAGGGGTCTGCGAGCGAGGCCACCCTGGTGTCCATCCTGGCTGCCCGCTGGAGGGCCACCGGCGGCCGCGTCAACACCGACGGCGACACCACCAAGCTCGTCGCGTATGCAACGACCCAAGCGCACAGCAGCATCGAGAAGGGTCTGCGGATCGCAGGCATCGGCAAGGACCGGCTGCGGATCGTTCCCCACGATGCGGCGTTCGCCATGGACGCCGAGGAGCTCGGCCGACTGATCGCCGAGGACCTCACCAACGGGCTGACCCCATTCTGGGTCTGCGCCAGCCGGGGCACCACCAGTTCGACCGCATTCGACGACGTCGTCGACATCGCCCGCGTCGCCCACGCGGCCGGGGTGTGGGTGCACGTCGATGGCGCGATGAGCGGCATCGCCGCGCTCGCACCCGAGTACCGCTGGGTCAACGCCGGGCTCGGCGTGGCCGACAGTTACTGCACCAACCCGCACAAGTGGATGGGCGTCAACTTCGACTGCGACCTGTTCTGGACGGCCGACCGCGCGGCTCTGCTGGGAGCCCTGAGCATCCTGCCCGAGTATCTGCGCTCAGCTGCGGCCGAGAGCGGCGCGGCGATCGACTATCGCGACTGGCAGGTGCCGCTCGGTCGTCGCTTCCGAGCATTGAAGCTGTGGTTCAGCATTCGGACCGGGGGTGTCGCCGACGCGATCGACATGATCCGCACCCACGTGGCGCTCACACAGGAGTTCGCCAGCTGGGTACAGGCCGACGACCGCTTCGAGCTCGTCGCACCGCATCCGCTGAACCTGGTCTGCATTCGGTTGCGTGACGGCGACGCAGCGACCGATGCGATGATCGCCCGGGCGAACGCGTCGGGTCGAGCCCTGTTCACTCGCACCGTGCTCGACGGCACCGTCGCCTGCCGGGTCAGCATCGGCGCACGCACGACCGAACGCCGCCACGTTCAAGAGGGCTGGGCCCTCCTCCAGGAACTCGCCTGAGCCCGTCACCAGGAACTTAAGTTCGCGCTGAACGCCGCCCGGTTGTGGAGCGGGTAGGTGGGGCGGTTGAATCCGGCTCACGCCCCCACGGGCGTCCACCAAGGAGCACCGATGCGCCCACGCACCGCACTGCTCGTCGCGGTCACGAGTCTCCTGACCGTCGCTTCGCCGGCGTCCGCCGTCGGCCCACTCGCCACTTCCCCCAGCCGGACCACATCGGTCCACTCGGCGAGCACCGACTGGGCGTTCGTGCAGCACGAATTGTTCGACGTGCCACTCGCCCAGTTCGTCCGTGACCGGTTCCTGGGTGACCGATGGTTCGACTGGACCCACGACGGCTGCTCGGCGCCACTGCTCGGGAGCACCGGACGCGCCTACGACTTCCTCCAGCCGTGCATGCGCCACGACTTCGGATACCGCAACCTGAAGCGGCTCGAACGTCGGTACGGCGCTGGCCATACGTACTGGAACGCGACGAACCGTCGCCGCGTGGACCAACAGTTCCTGGCCGACATGAAGGCGCACTGCACGCGTCGCAGTTGGCTCCTGCGCATCTCGTGCTTCGTGTCGGCGTACACGTACTACACCGCGGTCCGGTCGGTGGCCGGGCCGTGAGCTGACCGACTGGAACGACCGCTGCTACAGCGCGGGTGGCTCGGGGCCGTCGATGCCGTGAGCCACCCGCAGCAGTTGATGCAACATGCGCGCCGTCGCTCCCCACACGGTCTCGTCGTCGAGCTCGAAGAAGAAGATCGGCCGCTCACCCTGCACCGTGTGCCACCACTCCTCGCGAAATGTGCCGGGAAGAGTGAGGTCGCGCAGTGGCACCCAGAACGCTCGATCCACCTCGTCGGGGTGCCCCTGCAACGCGTACCGCTCGGGCACCGTGCCGACGATGGGCACGATCCAACTGCGGCTGACGTACGTCGAGATCGGGCGCAACCGACCGATCACCGTCACGAGCGACGGGTCGAGGCCGACCTCCTCGTGGGCTTCGCGCAACGCTGCCTGTTCGTAGCCCTCACCCGGGTCGAGTCGACCACCGGGAAAGCTGACCTCACCCCGATGGTTGCTCAACTGCATCGAGCGTCGGGTCAGCAGCACCTCGGCACCATCGGGGCCGTCGGCGAACAGGGCGAGGACCGCGCTCGGCCGAGCCTCCGGGAAGTCGGGCTCGAACGAGCCGTCGTGGGAGCGCGCGGCGACCCGCTCGACGAGCAGCGCGGTGTGGATCCCGTCGGCCGGCACCGGCCACGACGCGGCGTCACCGAGGCGCCAGTCGGGCGGGCGCGGGATGTACTGGTCGCCGCCGGGGCGGCTGGCCTCACTGCTCAGCGGGGCTCCAGCCGCTGGCGGCCAGCTGCTGCAGGATCTGCGCCATACCGGCGGTCTTCATGTTGGCAAGCACACGGCCGGGGGGCTGCTCACCGCGTTCCCATTCTTCCCACGCGGTGATGAGCTTCTGGAGGTCAGGGGCAGGGGCTTCGAACGCCATGGCGTCAGGCTACAAACTGGTCAGGACTTGTCGTCGCCCGAGCCGGTCATCTTCCGCACCGCGTTGAATCCCGAACCGACGACCCGGCCCGCAGTACGGCCGAAATCAGTGCTCCGGTCGCCCGACGGCGTCACGATGGGCGCCGCGGGAGCGGCCTGCTTCGGGGGCTTCGGGGGCTTCGGCGCTCGCTCGGCGAAGCTGCTCCCGAAGAACACCACGATGTGTACCGTGGTGATCGAGAGCATCACGACGCGGGTGCCGCTGTCCATGTCGAACCACGGCTGACCGACCGAGGCCAGGCTGACCATGATGATCACGATGTCGAAGATGCGGTGCAGGTTGCGGCCGTAGGCACGGAATGCACCGAGGGGGCCCTTCGTGAGCGCGGCGTTGAGGATGATCAGGCCGCCGCACACGGCCGGGACGATGGGCGTGGGGCTCATCAAGCCGCTGTAGGCCATCGCACCGCCGAGGATGTACTCCACCAGTTGGTGCATCCAGAACGGACGTTTCCCGGACTCGGCCATGAACCGCGAGCCTACTGCCGGAAACGGACCGCCTGCCGGAAACAGCACGACCCCGGGCCGAAGCCCGGGGTCGTGTCGAGGGGGGTGCAGGGAAGAACCCCGCGACCCGTCACATCATTCCCATACCGGGCATTCCGCCGCCGCCCATGGAGGCGCCGCCACCCATGGCCTTCTCGGGCTTGTCGGCAACGAGGCATTCGGTGGTCAGCACCAGGGCCGCGATGGACGCTGCGTTCTGCAGCGCCGCACGGGTGACCTTGGCGGGGTCGATGATGCCGGCCTTGACCAGGTCGACCATCTCGCCCGTCGCCGCGTTCAGGCCGATGTTGCCTTCGGCGGCTTCGACCTGCTGCGTGGTGACGGCACCCTCGAGACCGGCGTTGTCGGCGATCAGCCGAGCCGGGGCGAGCAGTGCGTCGTACACGACGCGTGCGCCCGTGGCCTCGTCGCCCTCGAGCGAGTCGACGACGGCCTTCACGGACTTGCGGGCACGAACGAGAGCGGTGCCGCCACCGGCGACCACGCCTTCCTCGATGGCCGCACGGGTGGCCGAGACGGCGTCCTCGATGCGGTGCTTCTTCTCCTTGAGCTCGACCTCGGTGGCCGCGCCGACCTTGATGACGGCGACGCCGCCGGCCAACTTGGCGAGGCGCTCCTGGAGCTTCTCGCGGTCCCAGTCCGAGTCGGTGTTGTCGATCTCGGCCTTGATCTGGTTCACGCGGCCGGTGACCTCGTCGTGCTCGCCGGCACCGTCGACGATGGTCGTGGTGTCCTTGGTGATGATGATGCGCTTGGCACGGCCGAGCATGTCGAGCGTGACGTTGTCGAGCTTGAGGCCGACTTCCTCGCTGATGACCTGACCGCCGGTGAGGACGGCCATGTCCTGCAGCATCGCCTTACGGCGATCGCCGAAGCCGGGGGCCTTGACGGCCGTGCTGTTGAACGTGCCGCGGATCTTGTTCACGACGAGCGTGGCCAGGGCCTCGCCCTCGATGTCCTCGGCGATGATGAGGAGCGGGCGACCGCTCTTCATGACCGTCTCGAGCACCGGCAGCATGGCCTGGACCGTGCTGATCTTGCCACTGTTGAACAGCAGGTACGGCTCGTCGAGGATCGCTTCCTGACGCTCGGTGTCGGTGACGAAGTACGGCGACAGGTAGCCCTTGTCGAACTGCATGCCCTCGGTGAACTCGAGCTCGGTGCCGAAGGTGTTGCTCTCCTCGACCGTGACCACGCCGTCCTTGCCGACCTTGTCGATGGCGTTGGCGATGACCTCGCCGACGGACGCATCGGCGGCCGAGATGGTGGCGACGGCCGCGATGTCGGACTTGTCGTCGACGTCCTTGGCCTGGCTCTTGATGCTCTCGACCGCAGCGGCGACCGCCTTCTCGATGCCCTTCTTCAGGCCCATCGGGTTGGCGCCGGCGGCGACGTTGCGCATGCCGTGCTGGACCATCGACTGGGCCAGCACCGTTGCGGTGGTGGTGCCGTCACCGGCGACGTCGTTGGTCTTGGTGGCGACTTCCTTCACCAGCTGGGCGCCCATGTTCTCGAAGGGGTCGTCGAGCTCGACTTCCTTCGCGATGGACACGCCGTCGTTGGTGATGGTGGGGGCGCCGAACTTCTTGTCGAGGACGACGTTGCGGCCCTTCGGTCCGAGCGTCACCTTGACCGTGTCGGCCAACTTGTTGACGCCGGCCTCGAGGGCGCGGCGCGCCTCTTCGTGGAACTTGAGTTGCTTTGCCATGGTGGGTCAGCGGCTCACTTGCCCACGATGGCGAGCACGTCGCGGCTGGTGAGGATCAGAAGGTCGTCGCCCTCGATCGTCACCTCGGTGCCGCCGTACTTGCTGTACAGGACGGTGTCGCCGACCTTGACGTCGAGCGCGGTGTGGGCGCCCTTGTCGTCGCTCCAGCGACCGGGACCGACAGCGAGGACTTCGCCCTGCTGCGGCTTCTCCTTCGCGGTGTCGGGGATGACGAGGCCAGAAGCAGTGGTCTGCTCGGCCTCGTTGGGCTTCACGACGATGCGGTCATCGAGGGGCTTCAGGTTCATGGGTGCGGCCTCCGTTGGCAAGAGCACTCGTATGGGGATCGGACACCGGCCGAAGCGCCTTAGCACTCGACCGGGGTGAGTGCCAGACTACGCGGTCGACAGGGTCGTTAGCAACCGGGAGCAGAGAGTGCTAACCGGTTCGTGTCGTGGGAGACTTCGTCGATGCGGGACGAGATCGAGCGGATCGAACTCATCGATGCGGATCCGGGGGCGTTCGGCCAGGTCGCCGGCTCCCCGACCGCCGAGTCGTCCGCGCCTTCCACGCCGCGCACGGGGGCACCGGGCAGCAGCCGGCCGTTCCCCCGCAAGATCGTGCTGGTCGGGTTGGCGTGCCTCGCCGTCGTCGGGTTCCTGGCCGCCGGCCTGGTGTGGTGGAGCCCGTGGAAGCATGATCCCCGGCTGACACTGCCCGATCCGCGAGCCACCGAATTCGCCCTCAGCGACCGGTTGATCTTCGATCCCGAACCGTCCGAACTGCGCACCGCCCTGCTCGGCACCGCCGACGACGCCGTCGAGTCACCGTGGACGAACGGCTCGAGCGGCTACTTCTTCGGTGAACCCGACGCCACGTTCGATCCAGAGGATGGCGACGACCGCTGGCTCGGCTTCTTCGCCCGATCGATCGACGACCCCGGGACGCCGTTCATCTTCGGGCAGCGAACGATCGCCGGCGCACCCGCCGAGGTGAGCGACGAGTCGAAGGGGGCCCTCATCCGTCTGGCCTGGGGGCCCGTCGACGGATGGGTGTTCACGGCGGCCGCCTCGCACGTCACGGTCGACGAAGCCATCGCCGTGGCCGAGCAGTTGCGCATGATCGACGGCCGACCCGTGCTGCTCGATCGGCGGTTGCTCCCCGAACTCGACCCGCTCGGGCCCTTCGGCGACTACGTCACGATCGCCACACTCACCTCGCTCGCCCAGGACACCGGACGCCCGATCGACGACATCAACGGCCTGTACTACGGATTCGGCGGCGCCAGCGTGGTGTCCATGCCCGGCAACGAGTCGGCCATCGACATGGTCCGCTTCGTGCTCGACGTCGACGTGCGCGAGGGCACCGTGCACGGCCGGCGCGCCGTCGGCTGGTCGAAGGGCGCCGGACCGTTCGGTGGCATCGACCGCACGACGGTGTTGTGGTGGGAGGGCGGCCGAGTGGTCCTCGTCGCCGGCGACGGCGACCTCGATGCCACATTCGCGCTCGCCGAGCGCGTGCGCCCGGCGACCGACGCGGAATGGTCCACCGTCGCCGATGTCGGCTGACGGTGCGAGTCAGCCGACCAGCGGCCGGCCCAACTCGGCGGCGAGTCGGGCGACCGTGTGCAGCGGGAGCCCGACGACGTTGCTGACGCTGCCCCGCATGCGCTGCACGAACACGCCGCCGGCACCCTGAATGGCGTAGGCGCCCGCCTTGTCGAGCGGTTCACCGGTGCCGACATACCAGTCGATGGTCTCCGGGGTGAGCGGGGTGAACGTGACGAGCGACGTCACCACCTCGCTGCGCACGTCGGCACCGAGGCGCAGCGCGACTCCCGTGTGCACTCGATGGGTGCGTGCCGACAGGCGGCGGAGCATCGCCCGGGCATCGTCGGCATCGAGCGGTTTGGCCAAGATGTCGCCACCGAGATCGACCGTGGTGTCGGCCGTGATGACCAGCGTGTCGGCGTCGACCTCGAGCGCCAGCGACTTCTCGACCGCCAGTCGGCGCACGTAGTCGACCGGCGTCTCACCGTCGTGCGGCGTCTCGTCGATGTCGGGGCCGGCGATGTCGAACTGCACACCCAGTTGCTCGAGCAGTTCGCGACGACGGGGCGACGACGAACCGAGAAGGACCTTCATCCGCTCGACCCTCATCCGCCCGACCCTCATCCGCCCGACAAGGCCATCACGCTGTCGTCGTCGGGCACGATGTCGTCGTCGAGGTGGCTGAGGTAGTGCTCGGGCAACGCCACGCGGATGGGCCCGTTGGTGTGGCCGCGACGAATGCGCTCGCCGCCGGGGACGATCGCGGTGGTGGGGTCGAGCTGGCCGATGAGGTCGTCGAGCTCGGCGAGCGTGCTGACCATGCCGAACTTGCCACGCATCTCGCCGCCCGCCGGGTAGCCCGTGAAGTACCAGGCGGTGTGCTTGCGGAAGTCGCGCATGGCCAGGTTCTCGCCCATGTGTTCGGCCAGCAGGCCGGCATGACGGCGCATGACGGCGCACACGTCACCGAGCAACGGCGTGGGTCTGACCGGGCGGCCGTTGAGCGCGTCGACCAGATCGCGGAACAACCACGGGCGACCGAGGCAGCCGCGGCCGATGACCACACCGTCGCAGCCGGTGGCCTGCATCATCGCGACCGCGTCGGAGGCTTCCCAGATGTCGCCGTTGCCCAGCACGGGAATCTCGGGCACCGCCGCCTTCAGCTCGCCGATGGCGTCCCAATCGGCGGTGCCCGCGTAGTGCTGTTCGGCGGTGCGCGCGTGCAGGGCGATGGCAGCCACGCCTTCCTCGGCGGCGATGCGCCCCGTCTGCACGTATGTGAGCAGCGAGTCGTACAAGCCTTTGCGGAACTTGATGGTGACCGGCACACCGTATGGCTCGGCCGCGCCGACCGCGGCACGCACGATGGCCCGCAGCAGCTTCGGTTTCGCGGGCACCGCTGCGCCACCACCGCGCCGGGTGACCTTCGCCGCCGGGCATCCGAAGTTCATGTCGACATGATCGACGCGGCCCTCTGCGCACAGCTTGCGCACGGCCTCGCCCACCATCACCGGGTCGCTGCCGTACAGCTGCAGGCTGCGCGGCTGCTCGTCGGCGGTGAACGTCATCATCCGCTCGGTCTTCGCGTTGCCGTGCACGACAGCCGTCGCCATGACCATCTCGTTCACGTAGACCAGGCCGGGAGCGAACTCACGGCACATTGTGCGGAAGGGCGCGTTCGTCACGCCCGCCATGGGCGCCAGCACCACCGGTGCGGCCAGCTCGAACGACCCGATCTTCATCCCCGCCAGGGTACCGACCAGGCGTTCACGCAGAACTCGAGTTCGGGAGGAGGCGTTCACCAGGAACTTAAGTTCGCGCCGTTGGGGGTCGGGGCAGT
>JANMFL010000182.1:0-2114 GCA_031377945.1 Acidimicrobiaceae bacterium
CGAGTGCGAGCAGGACCATGTCGGCGATGGTGTCGCCGGCCTTGTCCTGCGCCTCGCGGGTGCTGGCGCCGAGGTGGGGCGTGACCACGATGGCGTCGAGCTCGAAAAGCGGTGACGACGTGGTGGGTTCAGTGACGAACACGTCGACCGCGGCGCCGGCGATGATGCCGTCGCGCACGCAATCGGCCAACGACTGTTCGTCGACGATGCCGCCCCGAGCGACGTTGATGACCCGCAGCGACGGCTTGGCCTTCAACAGCAGGTCGCGGTTGATGAGGCCCGTGGTCTCCTTCGTGCGCGGGAGGTGCACGGTGAGGAAGTCGGCCTCGGCGACAGCCTGATCGAGCGAGACGAGTTCGACACCCATCTGACGCGCCCGGTCGGCCGACACGAAGGGGTCGTAGGCGATGAGACGCATACCGAACGCCTTGGCCCGGTCGGCGACGAGCTTTCCGATACGGCCGAGGCCGATGACGGCGAGCGTCTTGTCGGCCAGCTCGACACCTTCCCAACGAGCACGCTCCCAGCGGCCGGCCTTCAGCGCGGCGTGGGCCTGGGGCACGTTGCGAGCCTGGCTGAGGATGAGCGCCATGGTGTGCTCGGCGGCCGACACGATGTTGCTCTGCGGCGCGTTCACCACCATCACTCCGCGCCGTGTGGCCGCCTCGACGTCGACGTTGTCGAGGCCGATCCCCGCACGCCCCACGACCACCAGCTCGGGCGCCGCCTCGAGCACTTCCGCGGTCACCTGCGTGGCCGAACGGATGATGAGCGCGTTGGCGGTGCGGACTGCATCGAGCAGTCGGGTGAGGTCGAGTTCGACGACGACTTCGTGCCCGGCCGAACGAAGTCGGTCGAGCCCTCCCTCGGCGATCTCCTCGGTGACCAGAATCTGTGCCATTGAACCATCGTTACCGGGGACCGTCCCGTTTCGGAAAGGGTTTGAACGATCTGTACATTCAGGGCACACGAATCACGTGCCCAGAGCACGTGCCCATGAGGAGCCCGACATGTCCCACCAGTTCCTGTCCGAGGAATGGATGACCGCCGCCAAGGCGATCCGCGAGAAGTACGCCGACCAGGTTCCCCCGGTGACGGTCAGCATCCGAATGAACCAGGTCATCACCGACGTCCCGTTCGGCGAGGGCACCATCAATGCCTTCCTCGACACGTCGTCGGGCGTGCTCGAGATGGAGCTCGGCGCACTCGAGACGCCCGACCTCACGCTCACCACCGACTACGCGACGGCGAAGGCCGTCTTCGTCGATCAGGACCAGGCCGCGGGCATGCAGGCGTTCATGTCGGGCAAGATCAAGGTCCAGGGCGACATGATGAAGATGATGGCCATGCAGACCGGCATGCCGCAGACCGACGTCACCGCCAAGGTGCAGGACGAGATCAAAGCGATCACCGCGTCCTGATCAGGTGCCAGCCCGTGGCGTCGAGCGGACGAAGCTCGCCGCCACGGCGCCCAGACCGGCGACCACCGCACCCACCAGGAACGCGGTGTGGAAGGGCTGGAAGTTGTCGACATCGGCGGTGGCGCTCACCGTGGCCAGCACGGCCGAGCCGAGCACCGCTCCGAGTTGGGTCATCAGTTGCTGCATCGCGCCGGCAACGCCGAGGTCGCTCTCGTCGACGGCGTTGGCCATCAGCGACGTGAGGGCCGGCGAAGCGATGCCCAGGCCCACGCCCGACATCGCGGTGGCGACGATGATGAACACGTAGCCGGTGTCGAGACCGACCGTCATCCACATCGTCATCGACACCACCAGACCCAATGCACCGGCGACACCGGCGGTCCGCTCGCCCACCTTGAGGGTCACGATCGCCGCGAGCGGCGCAGTGATCGAGAACGCCAGTGGCCGGGAGATGACCAGGTTGCCGACGGTGGCGGTGTCCAGCCCGATGCCGCGTGGCTTGCCGAGCACCTGCGGGATCAGGAAGAAGCCGCCCATGTAGGCGAAGTTGGTCAGCAACTGGCTGAGCACCGGGAAGGCGACGTTGCGCGTGCGGAACCAGGCGAGCACCACGAGTGGCGCCTCGGCTCGCTGCTCGACCTTCACGAACGCCCACGCGCCGGCGATCGAGATCACGAAACAGGTGAGGGTGGC
>JANMFL010000194.1:0-41697 GCA_031377945.1 Acidimicrobiaceae bacterium
CCCGACGGCCAGCCACGGACCTGCCCGACGGGGCAGTGGGATGCTCGCCAGGGCCTGCGCGCCGAAGTACAGCCCGAAGGGTGTGATGGCCATGAGGTATCGCAGCGACGGGTTCGGCGCAGAACCGATGATGACCAGGGAGGCGAGCGGGAACACGACCCACGCGATGTCGGCTCGCGGTGCCCGCCACAGGCGTACGGCCATGCCGGCGGCGACGAGCACGATGAGTGCCGCGAACCAGAAGCCGTGCAGCGGCGGCAGCCCCAGTTGGTCGGTGAAGGTGCGTTCGTACGGGCCCGACACCTTCTCCCACACGGTGCCAAGACCACCCCGGTCGTAATCCGGTGCGAGCGCGCTGGGCAGCAGCAGCTGGAAGCCGACGACACCCACCGCGAACGTGATGTACGGGGTGAGGGCGTGCCGCCAGTCCACCGTGCGCCATCGGCCGCGAAGCTCGATGGCCTGCAACGCCAGGATCGCAGGGACGATCGCCAGGCCTTCGCGGCGGATGTTGAACAGCATCACCGCGCACAGGCCGAGGACGATGAGGTGGCGACGCGACGCGAGGTCGAGGTGACCCGCAGCGCGGCACTTGTCGAGCCACCGCAGCGTGAGGGCGATGGCGAACAGGTACGGGAACTCACTGAGCAGGTGGTCGGTGTGGACGATGTACGCCACCGTGGTGCCCATCGATGCGATCACGGCGAGGGCGACCCAACGCTGGGCCCGGACACGGATGAGCTCGTGGAAGCACCACAGGAAGCCGCAGAACAGGGCGACCTCGATGAACTTCAGCCGCTCGTAATCGATGCCGACCAGACGGATGAACGGAGCGAGGAGCAGCGGGAAGACCCACGGGTAGACGTACGGGCTGAACGCGGTCGGCGAGTTGTCGACGGCGAACGTGTTGTCGCTGATGATCTGGCCGATGTTCCCGTTCAGCAGGCTCTGCGACTGGCGGATGTAGAGCGCGAAGTCGTCGCCCCAGGCGTGGCCACGGTGCAGCTGTCGTGCGCAGATGACGAACACCGCGACGAGGACGACGAGCGTGGCGCCGTGGCGACGTCCGAATTCGATGGCCCTGTCTCGTGCGGCGTGCAGCCCTTCGCGTGCGATCACGGTGGAGATTATGGTGCCCCCATGTCGCTCCAGCCGCTTTCGCCCGACGAACTGCTGTCCACCACCCGTGCGGTGCGCAAGCGACTCGACTTCGATCGGCCCGTGCCCGACGACCTGATTCGCGAATGCATGGCACTCGCGATGCAGTCGCCGAGCGGTTCGAACGACTCGTCGATGCAGTTCGTGGTCGTTCGTGACGCGGCCAAGAAGGCCGACGCCGACACCATCATCCATTGGGACCAGTGGTGAGCCTCACGCCCGAACTGCGCACACACGCGCTGGCGGCCAAGGGGTTCATGCCGCCCGACGAAGGCGACGCCCTGTACGACGCGGCGGTCGCCGCTGGAGGGGCGGTTCCCGACCTGCCGTTCCTGGAGGTCGGCTCGTACTGCGGCCGGTCGACGGTGTGGCTCGGTGCTGCGGCGCGTGCCTGCGGCACGGTGCTGTTCGCCGTCGACCACCATCGCGGGAGCGAGGAGAACCAGGCGGGTTGGGAACACCACGACACATCGTTGGTCGACGCTCGCATCGGGAAGATGGACACGCTGCCCTTCTTCCGGGTCACCATCCACGATGCCGGGCTGGAGGACGTCGTGTTCGCCGTCGTCGGTCAGTCGGCGCAGGTGGCGAAGGCGATGGCCACGCCGTTGGCGTTCCTGTTCATCGATGGCGGTCACGGCGACGAGCCCGCCCGACTGGACTACGAGCGGTGGGTACCGCACGTGGTGGTCGGCGGCACGCTGGCCATCCACGACGTGTTCCCCGACCCGGCCGACGGGGGCCGACCGCCCTACGAGCAGATCTTCGCTCCCGCACTCGAGAGCGGTCGCTTCCGCCTGCTCAGCGCCACCGGCAGCCTGCGCGTCCTCCAACGCGTCGATCGCCCCGCCTGATTCCGCGCGAACTTAAGTTCCTGGTGAACGCGGAGCGAACTCAGGGGCGGGTGAAGAGGCGGCCGGTGGGGGTGTCGAGGAACGCAGCGAGGGGGATGTGCTCCTGGCGGAGGAAGCCCTGCTGCGGCAGCGTTCCCTGGCGCACCAACTCGATGACCGACGCCACCGACCCGGCGGTCGTCCAGGCGATCGCCGTGCGCCGCAGGCCGGCGACCTCGATGGGGCGAAAGGCGCGCACGTACTCCATGCGCCGCAACTGACCGTGCACACTGCCCTCGGAGGCGACATGGATGTACACGACGTCGTCGTCGACGGGTGGTTTGGCGTGGGTGAGGATCTCGCCCGCCAGCTCGCGTCGCTCACGCATGAGGAGTTCGTGGAAGAAGAAGTTCATCAGGTCCATGTGGCCCGGGTACCGAATGGTCTTGTAGTCGATGTTGCGGACCGAGCCGTGGTACGTCTCGCACATCGTGCCCAGCCCACCCGATGTCGTGAACGCCTCGAGCTGGCGCCCGTCGATGATGAGCGTCTCCTTCCACTCCATCGACGAGACGGTCTTGCGAACGCCGTCCTCGATGACCTCGGCATCGTTCAGGTACTCGTTCACCACGCCTTCGGGTGACCAGTTGAACGCGTAGCCGAGCAGTCCGGTGGGGTGCTGGGGGAGGGCGCCGACGCGGAGCCGAATGGAACGGCACTCGTCGAACTGGGCGATCTGCGAGGCGGCGACGATGCCGACGAACCCTGGGGCCAGGCCGCACTGCGGGGCCATGATGCCCTTCGAGGTGTCGCTCATCTGAATGATGGCCTTCGTGGTGGGCACGTCCTCGGTGAGGTCGAAGTAGTGTAACCCCAGCCCGTGGGCGACCTCGGCCAGCCCCAGGTTCAGGTGGTACGGCAGACAACTCAGCACCGCCTGCGCCGAACCGATGCCGCGCTCCACTTCGTCGGCCGACCCCATGTCGGCGATGCGTGTGGGGAAGGGTTGTTGCACTCGCGGTGGTCGGGCATCGATGCCGACGACCTGGAAGCCGGCGTCGTGCAACAGGGTCGCGGCCAGCAGACCCACCTTGCCGAGGCCGAGGACGGCCACTCGTTCGAAGGACATGCCCCATTGTGGCACGTTCGTTCCAGGCGTCCGACAGAGGCGAACGTCTGTTCCGTGCGGGTGAGGCGTCTAGCCGAACTCGACGCCCTGAGCGAGCGGCAACGCGTTCGAGAAGTTCACCGTGTTCGTGGCCCGGCGCATGTAGCCCTTCCACGCATCGCTGCCGCTCTCGCGTCCGCCGCCGGTGGTCTTCTCGCCGCCGAACGCCCCGCCGATCTCGGCGCCACTGGGTCCGATGTTCACGTTGGCGATGCCGCAATCACTGCCCGCTGCACCCATGAACGCCTCGGCCTCGCGAAGATCGGTGGTGAAGATGCTGCTGGCCAGGCCCTGGGTGACGCCGTTCTGCAGCGCCACGGCCTCGTCGAACGAGTCGTACGTGAGCACGTAGAGGATGGGCGCGAACGTCTCCTCGGCGACGATGGCGGTCTGCGCCGGCATGGTGACCAGCGCAGGGTGCACGTAGGCGGCGTCGGGTGCCTCGTCGGCGAGTTCGCGGGTGCCGCCGACCGCCACGGCGCCACCATCGGCCTGTGCGGTGCCGATGGCTGCCTGCATGCGTTCGAACGCCGACATGGTGACGAGTGGCCCGACCAGCGTGCCCTTCTCGAGCGGACTGCCGACCGGCAGGCTGGCGTAGGCGGTGGACAGCCGGCCGAGCACCTCGTCGAGACGTGAGCGATGGGTGATGAGCCGACGAAGGCTGGTGCAGCGCTGGCCCGCTGTGCCTGCCGCGGCGAACGTGACGCCGCGCACCACCAGCTCGATGTCGGCGCTGGGTGCGACGATGGCAGCGTTGTTGCCGCCGAGCTCGAGGATGCTGCGGCCGAAGCGAGCAGCGACGACCGGGCCGACCTTGCGGCCCATCGCCGTGGACCCGGTCGCGCTGACGATGGCCACCCCCTCGTGGGCCACGAGGGCGGCACCGGCCACGCCGTCGCCGAGCAGCACCTGGTTGAGGTGTGCGGGCACCTCCATGCCCGCCGCGGCGCGCTCGAACAGCGCGTGCGTGGCGAGCGCGGTGAGCGGCGTGAGCTCGCTCGGCTTCCAGATGACAGGGTTGCCGCACACCAGCGCCAGGGCGGCGTTCCAGCTCCACACCGCGACAGGGAAGTTGAATGCCGTGATGACGGCCGTCGGGCCCATCGGGTGCCACTGCTCCATCAACCGGTGCCCCGGCCGTTCGCTGGCGATGGTGAGGCCGTGCAGCTGTCGCGAGAGGCCGACGGCGAAGTCGCAGATGTCGATCATCTCCTGCACCTCGCCGAGTGCCTCGCTCTCGATCTTGCCGGCCTCGAGCTGCACGATGCGGGCGAGGTCGGCCTTGTGCAGTCGGAGCTGCTCGCCGAGACGACGGACCAGCTCGCCTCGCAACGGCGCCGGCGTGGTGCGCCAGATGGCGGAGGCGCCCGTCGCCTGCGCAACGGCGGTGTCGACGTCGACCGTCGCGGCGATGCCGCCGAGCGTCGCGCCGGTGATGGGCGTGCGGGCCACGTGCGGGCCGTTGCCGAGCGGCGCAGCTCCGCAAGCGGCGAGGGCGTGGTTGGCGAGCGCAGTGAGGTCGGCGGCGGTCGGAAAGGTCATGCCGTCATGCTGCCACGCCCGGAGTGTTCGCACCGCAGACGGCTGTACGGGGCCCGGTACGGGGCCCGTACAGGGGTGCGGGCTGGGTGTCAGTCGGTGAGGCGGGGGACGAACACGTTGCTCGCCGCGCTGGCACCGGTGATGGCGTCGGCGGCAAGGATGACAGCGGCGCCCGTGTAGGCGCTCGTCTCGGCCGGCGGGAAGCTCTCGAGCGTGGGGTACACCAGGCCGGTCAGGTAGGCGCCGTCGTCGCGACGGTGCGGGCGGGTCCAGGCGAGCAGGTCGGTCGCGGTGACCGTGTCGCCGATGACGGCGTGAGCGATGCTCGCTTCTGCGGTCTCGCTGGCGGTGACCCACGGCTCGTCGCTGACGCAGCGGATGCCCTTGCCCTCCATCGCGAACGTCGACCAACTTTCGGCCAGTCGCGCTTTGGCCGCTTCGCCCGTGAGGCACGACGTGAGCACCGGGTAGTACCAGTCCATCGCCCAGCGTTCCTTGGGTTCGAACGCATCGGGCTGCGTGGCCACCACATGGGCGAGCACATCGCCGGCCTCGACCCAGTCGGGTCGCGGCTCGTTGATCAGCTCGGCCAGGTGCGCACCGCAGTGCAGCGCGTGAGCGATGCTCGACGAACCGGTGAGCAACGCGTAGTCCCACGGGGCGTCGTCGGCGTTGCGAGCCCACAACGGCGTACCGTTCGGCTTGCGCATGCTCAGCACCCAGTCGAGGGAACGCTGCACCGTGGGCCACAGGTGGTCCACGAAACCACGGTCCCAGGTGCACAGCCAGTGGTGCCAGACGCCGGTGGCGATGTACGCGCACACGTTGGTGTCGAGCTTGGCCTCTTCCACCGAGCCGTCGGGCAGGTAGTAGTTCCACCGACTGCCGTTCTCGAGCTGGATGTCGACCAGCCATTCGTAGGCGCGTTCGGCCGGCTCGTGCAGGCCGGCGACGTCGAGCGCCATGGCCGTCTCGACGTGGTTCCACGGATCGCAGTGGCCGCCCGGGAACCAGGGAATCATGCCGGTGTCGAGCTGCAACGCAGCGATGGACTCAGCGGTCTGGACCACCTCGTCGGCCGAGAGCACACCCTCGATCTCGGGGACGCGACTCATCGCTTCACTCCGTAGACGATGAAGCTCTTGCCCATCACGGGCGCGAGCAGCTTCTCGATGACCTTCATCGACCCTGGCTGCTCGGTGATCTCCCACTCGAGCATCTCGCGGTACTTCACGACGGCAGGGTGGTCGTCGTTGCGTGGGCCGACGGCGCACTTCAGCCACCAGTACGGCGAGTGCAGCGCATGGGCGTGATGACTGCAGAGGACCTGCAGGCCTGCGGTGCGCAGCTTGGCCTTCAGCTCGGTCGCCGAGTAGATGCGCACATGGCCCCCCACCGACTTCGGCGCGTGGTACTCGTCGCTGAGCAACCAGTTGATCTTCTCGGGGTACCACGTGGGTACGGTGCACGCGAACGTGCCGCCCGGGCGGAGCACACGGACCAGTTCGCCGATGGCGGCAACGTCGTCCTGGATGTGCTCGAGCACCTCGCTGGTGATGACGCGGTCGAACGAACCGTCGTCGAACGGCAGGCGCGTGGCGTCGCCCTGCAGGGCACCCACGTAGCGGGCCTCGTCGATCTCACCGGCCTCGACCATCGCGCCGAACGTGCCTCGCGTGGTGACGACCTCGTCGGCCATGTAGTCGAGGGCCACGACGTTCGCCCCGAGACGAGCGAGCTCGAACGCGTGACGGCCGAACCCGGCACCCGCGTCGAGCACGAGGTCGCCCGGGCGTACGCCCAGCTCGTCGAATCGAATGGTCAGCAAGGCTCAGATCCGGCCGTTCTTGCGCAGCTTCGCGACGTTGGCCGGCATGGCCAGGACCTCGCGGTACTGGTCGACCGTCAGCTGGGCGCAGTGCTTCCAGCTCCAGCGCTCGACCACCCGTTGGCGGCCCGCGGCGCCGATGCGCAGGCGCAAGTCGGTATCGTCGAGCCCGCGACGGATCGCGGTCGTGAGTCCCTCGACGTCGCCGGCCTTGCACTGCAGCACGGTGTCGCCATCGCGGCCGGTGACCTCGGGGAGTGCGCCGCCGTCGGTGGCCACCAGGCAGATCCCTGTGCTCATCGCCTCGATGGCCGGAAGGCTGAACCCCTCGTAGAGGCTGGGGACGACCGCCAGTTCGGCCTCGGCGTACAGCTCGACGATGCGCTCGTCGCTGACGCCCGAGACGAACTCGATGTGCGGTCGCAGACCGAGCTTGTCGATGAGGTCGTTGCTCGCGCCTTCGCGGGGCTTGCCGATGATGGTGAGCGTGACGTCGCGTTCGGTGCGCAGCTTGGCCATCGCCTCGAGCAGATAGCTGAGCCCCTTCAACGCGACGTCGGCCGACGCGGTGGTGATGAGGCGGCCCGGGCGGCGCTGCACGTGCGGCATCGGCAGGAACAACTCGGGGTCGACGCCGACGGGCACGAGGCGCATGCGGTCGAGGCTGACGCCCATGTCGGCGTGGATGTCCTTGATGCTGTTCTCGCTGACGACCACGACGCGCGGCATGCGACTGGCGACGCGTCCCTGCATCTTCACGAAGCCGTACCAGCGGCCGATGCTGCGCTTCTTGCTCTTCTTGGTCTGGTGTTCCATCTCGAGCGCACGGTCCCGGGTGATGGGGTGGTGCAGGGTGACGATGGTGGGCAGGATCTTCTCGATGCCGAGGATGCCGTAGCCGAGACACTGGTTGTCGTGCACCAGGTCGAACTCGCGCTGGCGTTGCTTCAGCACATCGAGGACGCGGACGCTGAAGCCGAGCGGTTCGCCGAACGTGCCCTTGAGGTGCGACAGGGTCTCGATGAGGTCGCCCTTCGACTTCACTTCCCAGTAGGCGGGGAAGCGGCCGGGGTAGTGCTCGTTCCACAGGTCCAGGCTGGGCAACTTGTGCAGTGTGATGCGCTCGTCGAGCACCGGGTACGGCTGTCCGCTGAACACTTCGACGGTGTGGCCGAGGTCGACCAGTGCCTTCGTGAGGTGGCGGGTGTACACGCCCTGGCCGCCGACGTGCGGCTTGCCTCGGTACGTGAGATAGGCGAGCTTGAGCGGCGCGTCGGGGTCGAGGCCCTTCGCGCCAGCCGGGATGACGGCAGACATGGCGGGCAACGCTACCGGCGAGTGGTTACCGGTGGGGAAGGCGGCCGAAGAAGTGCAGGTCAGACGGTCCAGGCGATGGTCATGCGGCGCTGCAGCAGCTCGCCCGGTTCGAGCCGAACGGCGCCGCCGATCGTGAACGCATCGGGTGGGCCGCTCTGCGGTTCGACGGCGGTGGAATCGTCGAGCACGTCGAACACCACCCAGTGGTCGCAGTCGCTGTCGATGGTGACAGCCACGCCGGGGAACCACATCCGCAGCGGTCCGGTGGGACGCACGAAGCAGTCGTCCCACGGATGGTCACGCGGCTCGACCAGTTCGTCGACGGCGATGAACTCGTGGTCGCGCACGTACATGCGCTCGAACTCGAGCTCTGTGCGCAGCGGCTTGACGAAGGTCGGGTGCCAGCCGACGACGGCCGGCATCGCCTGCTGCTGGGCGTAGACGCTGAGCATGCAGGTGAGACCGCGCTCGCCGAGCGCGATGTGCTGATGGGCGGTGCCGCCGAACGACCACGTGAGTGGGCAGCGCAACTCGCAGTAGTCGCTGCCGGCGTCGACGACCTCCCACGGCATGGTGAAGGTGGTGCCGTGGATGGCGTGGGGGAGCAGGTTGATGGGCAGTTGGTGCTCCACGCCGTCGAACACGAACCGGCCGTGTCGCACCCGGCCCGCCCACGGCGCCATCGGGTAGCTGCCCCACGTGAGGTCGCCGCCGCTGCGATCGCCCTTCAACAGCTTGGTCCCGGCCACCTCGAGCTGCGCCAGGCGACCGCCCGCGTCGTCGTCGATGGTCAAGAACGCGGCGCCAGCCTCCAGCTCGATCATCCGCCACTCTCTAGCATGCGGTGGTATGCGAGGTCTGGTGCAGCGGGTGAAGTCGGCGAGCGTCACGGTCGCGGGAGAGGTGACCGGCGAGATCGGGCAGGGGTTGTGCGTGCTCGTCGGCGTCACGCACACGGACACGCCGGAGATGGCCAAGAAGCTGGCGGAGAAGATCTGGCACCTGCGGGTGATGGACGACGACGCGGGTGTGATGAACCGCAGCGTCGCCGACACCACGCGGCAGGTGTTGATCGTCAGCCAGTTCACGCTCTACGGCGACACGAACGCCGGCCGCCGACCGAGTTGGATCGCCGCCGCCCGCCCCGAACAGGCCGAGCCCCTGGTGCAGGCCGTGGTCGACCATCTTCGGGCGCTCGGCGCGACGGTCGCCACCGGCCGGTTCCGCACCGAGATGCTGGTCGACATCCAGAACGACGGCCCCGTCACCGTCCTGCTCGAGCTCTGAGCCGGCCGCCGGTTCGGGCGCGTTCGGCGACACACGGGGTCGGGCGCGATTCGTCCCAGTATTGGGACATTTCGCACCCACGGGCGCGGAGTGACCCAGATTTGGGACGTTTCGCGCCCAATGGACCGATCGTCAGGCGGCGACCAGTTGTCCACGATGCGGAACGGTTCCGGCATGCGGGACAGGATTGCTAGCATCGCCGTGAACTTTTCGTACCACCTCGCGTTGGGGAAGGCAGGGGCCGTGGCGCTCGCAACACGTTTGGCCAACTTGGGGACCGAGACCGCGTTCGCCGTGTCGCTCGCGGCCGCAGAGTGGGCCTCGCGAGGAAACCGGGTGTACCCGTTCCACCTCGGCGACATCAACCTGCCCACGCCCGGCAACATGGTCGAGGCCATGAACCGCGCGATCGCCGACGGCAAGACCGGGTATTGCCCGGCCGCTGGGATCATGCCGCTGCGCGAGGCCCTCGCCGCCGACACCGCTGCACGGCGCGGGCTGGACTACTCGGCCGCGAACGTGGTGGTGCAGCCCGGCGGCAAGCCGGTCATCGGCAAGTTCATCCAGACCGTGATGAACCCGGGGGACGGCGTCCTGTACCCCAACCCCGGCTATCCGATCTACGAGAGCATGATCGAGTACTACGGCGGCCAGAGCCTCCCGTACCGGTACGTGCAGACCGATTGCGGCTTCGCGATCGACATGGAGCACCTGCGTTCGATGATCACGCCTTCCACGAAGGCCATCATCTACAACAACCTGCAGAACCCGCTCGGCTGCGAGAGCACGCCGGAAGAGTTGCAGGCCATCGCCGACCTGGCGATCGAGCACGACCTGACCGTGCTGGCCGACGAGGCGTACTTCGAGATGCGGTACGCCGGCGCCAGCACGTCGATCGCCTCGTTGCCCGGCATGGCCGAACGCACGGTCATCCTCTACACCTTCTCGAAGAAGTTCGCGATGACCGGCTGGCGACTCGGCGCGGCGATCGCCCCACTCCCCATCGCCGAGAGCATCGCCAAGCTGAACACGAACGACGAGAGCTGCACCACCCACTTCGTGCAGGCGGCCGGCGTCGAAGGCATCGTCGGTTCGCAGGAAGGGCCTCTGGCCATCCTGGCCGAGTTGCAGCGACGGCGCGATGCCGCGTGGGGTGAACTCACCCAGATCGACGGACTCGTGTGCCCCAAGCCCGACGCCACGTTCTACCTCTTCCCGAGGGTCACCGATCTCATGGAGCGCACCGGTTTCGCGGACGTCAGCGAGTTCGCCACCGCGGCCCTGCACGAGACAGGGGTGTCGTTCTGCACGCGCCGACACTTCGGTCGCCCACAGCCGGGCGAAACCGACCACTACGTGCGGTTCGCGTACTCGGGCCTGTCGGTCGACGACATCGGCGAAGGCCTGTCGTGCCTGCGCCAGTGGATCGAGAGCATCTGATGCCGCGCATCGCCGTCACCGGCCGTATCCCCGACGCCGGGTTCGAACTGTTGCACGAAGCCGGCGACGTGGTCGCTTGGGACTCGCTCGAGGTGCCCAGCGTGCGAGAGGTGCACGAGATGGTCGCCGGCGCCGATGCGGTACTGACACTGCTCACCACCAAGGTCGACGCCGCCTTCCTCGACGCGGCCGGGCCGCAGTTAAAGGTCGTCGCCAACGTGGCCGTCGGGTACAACAACATCGACGTGCCGGCATGCGCGGAGCGGGGCGTGATCTGCACCAACACCCCGGGCGTGCTCACCGAGGCCACCGCCGACATCGCCATGGCGCTGGTGCTGATGGCCACCCGTCGGCTGGGTGAAGGTGAACGAGTCATCCGCGGCGGTACACCGTGGCAGTGGGGCATGTTCTACATGCTCGGTTCCGGCATCCAGGGCCGCCGCCTGGGCATCGTCGGCATGGGCGACATCGGCCAGGCGCTGGCTCGCCGCGCCCGTGCGTTCGGCATGACCATCGCCTACTCGAACCGCAAGCCCGTCGCGCCCGCCGTCGAGGCCGAGTTGAGTGCCGAGTTCATGAGCATGGACGAATTGCTCGCCACCAGCGATGTGCTCAGCATCAACTGCCCGTACTCGCCGGCGACGCACCATCTCATCGGCGCCGAACAGTTCGCGGCGATGAAGCCCTCGGCGTTCCTGGTGAACACCGCACGCGGGCCCATCGTCGACGAAGCGGCGCTCGTGGCCGCGCTGCAGGTCGGCTCGATCGCCGGCGCGGGACTCGACGTGTTCGAGGACGAACCCGCCGTGCACCCCGGACTGCTGGAGTGCGAGCAGGCAGTGCTCGTGCCGCACCTCGGTTCGGCCACGGTCGAGACCCGCTCGGCCATGGCTCGCCTCGCCGCGCACAACGCGGTGAACGTGCTGAACGGCGTCGAGCCTCCTACGCCGATTCCGGGTCTGATTCCGGGCCGCTGACCCGCAGCTGCCGCGTCCGCCACAGCGAACCGGCCAGCAGTACCACCATCAGGCCCGCCCACGGCAGGTCGCCGAGGTACGAGTACCAGGTTCGCCCGACTCGACGCTCGATCTCGTGGACGATGACCTCCTGCTCGCTCACCGAGGTGCGCTGCAGAACGTCGGCGTCAGGAGTGATGAACGCACTGAATCCCGTGGGTGCGGCCTGCGCCACCCAACGACCCTGCTCGACGGCGCGGAGCTTCGACGAGGCGATCTGCTGGCTCTGCAGCACGGTCCACGTGTAGCTGCTGCCGTTGGTGGGGTTGATGATGAACTCGCCGCCGTGCTCGGTGCCTTCGTTGGCCCGGCCACCGAAGAACACCTCCCACGAGATGACCACGCCCATTCGGGCGCCGCCGGGCAACGAGAGCACCGCCGGCCCGGTGCCGGCCACGGCGTCGCGTGGCACCAGATCGGTGGGCGCGCCGAGCGCGTCGAGCAGCCCGCGCATGGGCATGTACTCGCCGAACGGAACTCGCCGCACCTTCTCGTACCGGTCGTACACGTCGCCCTCCGGGGTGACGACGACCTGTGCGTTCAGGAAGTGCTCGCCGTCGGGCGTGTCCTCGGTGATGCCGACGGCGAACGGCGCGCCGATGCGGGCGGCCTCCTCGGCGACGCTGGCGAGCTCGTCGCTGCCCTCGAACTGGTCGACGTCGATGACGTTCTCGGGCCACAGCACGAAGTCGACGGAACCGGCTGCGATGGTGGCGGTTGCCGCGAGATGGCGAACGAACACTTCGCCCGAAGGGGTGTCCTTGGCGTGCGTTCCCTGCGGCCCGCCACCTTGCACGATCGCGACCCGCAGGAGGGGTTCGTTCGCCGCGCTCGTGCCGTCGGCGAGAGGGCTCGCGAGCCATGCGACGAGTGCGACGAGGAAGACGGTCACCCCATGCCACTCGCCCTTGGCCGTGACGCCGCGCTTGCGTGCCATCGCCGGCACGAAGGGCGACGGGCCCGCCAGCGCGAAGCCGATGGCGAACGTGAACCACGTCAGCAGCAGCACCCCGCCGATCCGCACGACACCGATGAACGGTCCGCCGGCCTGTCCGATGGCGAGGGTGGCCAGCGGAACGCCACCGAACGGGAAACACATCCTCAAGGCTTCGGCAAGCGTGTGCGCAGCGGGGCGGCCGACGACTCGCCACGGTCCCCGCGGTGCGACGGCTGCGGCCACACCATGGAAACCGGCGAACATCAGGGTTGCGAGCAGATAGCCGGGGGCCGTCAGGAACCACATCCACACCATGCCCGGTCCGAGCCAACCGATCCCGAAGAGCACGCCTCGGGCCGCGCGCTGCCGTCCGCGCTCGGCGCCCTGCAGGCCGGTCTCGAACACGGCGATGCCCAGGAACGCAAGGGGCCAGATGCCCCACGGGGGCAGCGCGGCGGCCACCAGCAGACCGCCGAGCAGGCAGTACAGGACGTGACGGGAAGGGATCATGCGGCGGAACACTGAGGGGCGACGCTAGCCGCACCGCCCGTCGTCGCTGCGGGCGCGTCGCCCATTCCGCGCGGTGCGTGGGTGGTCTTGCCGACTTCTTGAAAGATGACACCTTGCCCGTTGAGGAAATGTCACCTACCGTCACTTCGGCGCCTTCGGGCGCAACGGGATGTGACGATCCGCTGGCTGCAATTGGTCGCTTCGCCAGCGGGGAGCGAGAGCGAAACCGCCCCTATTTCTGATGCCGGGAACACCGCCGCCCGGCTTGACGTGGAGGTTGGGAATGTCACAGGTGCGCACAGCGCTCCGTTCGACGACCGTGCGCGTGATCGCTGCAGTGATGATGCTGCTCGGTCTCGTCACCGTCACTCCGATGCTGTCCGGGGCCGCGAGCGCACACCGCGCCCACCTCGAGGCGTCGGTGTCGTGCGACGGTTCGGTCGAGTGGACGGCCACGTCATGGTCGAAGGACGACGACGGATCGAACGACGACGTCCGCATCCATCGCAGCAGCGATGGTGGTGACGCACAGGAGGTCGGTCACGGCTCGTTCTCCGGCGACAACGAGTACTCCTTCTCCGGTCACTTCTCGTGGCCTGAGGGTGTCGATCACCTCACGGTCTCCTCCGAGCCGAAGAGCTCGTGGGGCAACGGTGAGGACCCCGCCGACGAGGGACACGACGAGGTCGAACTCGACAAGCCCGATTGCGACGGTGACGCGCACGTCGAACACGAACTGCAGTGCGAGGACAGTGCGCCCGGCTACGGCGACGGTGCGGTCACCCTCACCCTCACCAACCCTGCGGGCCCGTTCGCCCACGACGCCGAGTTCCAGGTCTACGCCCCCGACCAGGACGACGAGTACGAGACGTACGCCGTTCCCGCCGGTGGCGAGCAGCAGGTGACCTACCACGACCTCGACGAAGGCCGTCACCACATCAAGGTCACCAAGGACGACGAGGACCACTCCCGCGACCTCGAGGTCGACTGCGATCAGGAAGTCCCCTCGGTCACCGCGTCGCAGGCCTGCGTGGCCGGCGACGGCGCGATCACGGTGAACCTGTTCAACACCGGCGGCGAGACGGTCACGTTCACCGTCGAACACCCGGTCACCCACGCCGTCGAAAGCGTGGTGGTTGCGGCGAATGCTTCGGCGAGCCGCACCTACTCGGGTCTCGCCGACGGTGAGTACGTCGTGAAGGTCACCTCGGGTGAGGCGGACCTGTCGCAGCACTTCACGGTCGATTGTGACCGCGAGGTCGAGCCTCCGAAGGGCGACGAGTGCGAGGCCCCGGGCAGCACCACCAGTACGAGCGTCGACGAGCACGAATCGTCCACCTCGACCGAAGAAGAGGGACCGAGCACTTCCGAGCGCGACGACGACCACGAGGCGTCGTCGACCAGTAGCTCGGTGGATGCCAACCCCTACTCGCGCTCCTACGCCACCACCACCACGTCCGCCACCACCACCACGGCCGACGACGACACCCCGTCGACGAGTTCGTCGGTGAAGGGCCACGAGTCGTCGAGCACCACCGATGACGCGTCGAGCACGTCCGAGAAGGACGACGAGTCCTCCAGTACGACCGACGAATCGACGAGCACGTCCGACGAGCACGAATCGACGAGTACGACGGTCGACGGACCCGACGACGAGCACTGCCAGCCGCCTGAAGGCGAAGGCACCATTCAGGTGGCCAAGGCGTGTGTGGCCAACGACGGCCAGGTGACGATCACCCTCACGGCGGTCGACGGCGAGGTCACGTTCGTGGTCGAGGGCACCGAGTACGAGGTGCAGCCGGGCAACCCGCAGCAGGTCGTCATCGGTGGCTTCACCGACGGGACGCACACCATTCACGTGATGGCCGGTCACCAGGACCTGTCCTTCGACATCCTCATCGCGTGCGACTTGTCGCCGAAGGTCACGGTGTCGCAGGCGTGCAGCGGCTTCGACGGGGAGGCCACCTTCGTGCTCGAGAACCTCGGCGACGACCTCGACGCGACGTTCACGATCGACAGTGTGGACCACGTCCTGGCGCCCGGTGCGTCGACGACCGTCGTCATCGGCGGCCTCGCCGACGGCCCGAACACGTTCACGGTGTCGATCAACGGCGTGGCCATGCCCGACGTCACCCTGACGGTGGACTGCAACCCCTCGTTCGACATCGTGGCCCAGTGCAACGCCGTCGATCAGACCGGTGCGGTCACCGTGTACTGGTTCACCGTCACCAACACCCAGGACACCGAGATCACCGTCAGCTGGGACGGCGGCAGCACCGCCATCGCCGCAAGTGCGTCGGTCACCATCGGTTCGACCACTGCGCCACTGATGCTCAGTGTGGGCGGCGAGGTCGTCACCACGGCCGCAGCCACCGACGTGGTCTGCAGCCGGTCGGTCACCGTCGACAAGCAACTCATCGGTGCGCCGAGCACTCCCGAGACCTACACCGTCACCATCTCGCGGCTCGTGGGCGACGCCTACGTTCCCGAATTGACGTTCCCCTTGGTCGCGGGTGAGCCCACCACCATCACCCTGCCGTCCACGCTGGACCCGGCGGGCGTGCAGTACCTGGTGGAGGAGACCGACAACGGCAGTGCCAACACCAGCGTCGTGTCACCCTCGCAGTTGACGCTGGCCGGCCACCTCGGCGAGACGGTCAGCGTGGTCGTCACCAACGGGTACGCGTCGGTGCTCATCGACAAGACGGTGTCCAGCCCCCAGATCGGTCTGGGTGGGCAGCTCACGTACACGTTGCAGGGTCGGAACACTGGCGGACTGACACTCGACCGGGTGGTCGTCAGTGACCGTCTGCCGGCCGGCGTGTCGTTCGTGGCCGCGGCAGTCGCCGACGGCGGTGGGACCTGCGCCCTCGACGAGAGCACGCGACCGCAGTTGTTCCACTGCGATCTCGACGGCTCGCTCGCCGCTGGCGAGGGCACTCCGGCGATCACCGTCGTGGTGAACGTCGATGACGACACCACACTCGTGGGAGCGACGTTGACCAACCAGGCCAAGATCGTCGGCGACTATGCGTCGCCGACGTCATCGGCGGGGGTCGGCGCGGGCTCGGCGCTGTCGTGCGAGCCGGTGGTGGACGGTCAGGTGTGCGACCTGTCGGCGGCTGTGAACACCGTCATCGTCGGTTCTGACCCGCCGCCGCCGACCGTGCCTTCGACCACGGTGCCCGTGACCACCACGACCGTCCCCAAGGGTCCGCTCCCGCGGTCCGGCGGGACACCACTGCCACTGCTGTTGCTCGCGCTCGGCGCCACCTGCGTGGGTGGCTCACTGCTGCTCGCCCGCCGACGGATCTAGCGGTGCTCGGCCAGCGGATCTAGGTGCCGGACAGTTTCAGGTGCACCACGATCCGCTGGCGGGTGGACCCGGGCGGATGGCAGGCGAACATCGTCGCGGTGTAGCCGTCGGCCTGATCGATGATGTGGATGGCATCGGGGCCGACGATCTCGGTGCCGACCACTTCGTACACGAACCGACCTTCGAGCGTGGTGAGCACCACCTCGTCGCCGGCCACCAATTGATCGATGTTGCGGAACGGACGATCGTGACTGGTGCGATGGCCGGCGATGACCACGTTGCCCCGGTGACCCGGCTGCGCCGTTCCCGGCCAGTGACCGGGACCGTTGTCGAGCACCGTCAAGGACACCCCCTCGAACATCGGCTTGGTCACATCGATCTTGGGGATCTCGATGGTGCCGATCTCGACGATCGGCTCGTTCGCACGCGGGTCCGGTGCCGGTGCGGGCACCGGCAGCGCCTCGGTAGTGGTGGTCGTCGGCTCGACGGTGGTGGTCGGCGCCTCGGTGGTCGTGGTGGACGACGTCGACGTGGTCGTCGTGGACGCGGTGGTGGGCGCTGCGGTGTCGGCTGCCTGCCGGGCGTCGTTGCCGCACGCGACCAGCGCGAGTGCTGCGAGTGAGACCAGCGCCGTACGTCGAACCATCGGTTCATTCTGCCAGTGCGGCAGCAGCTTTCTGCGCGCTGTTGATGCACGCGGGCACACCGATGCCGTGATACCCGGCGCCAGCCAGCGCCAGTCCGGCGGGCAGTGCCGCTTCGATGGCGGCGACCTTGGCGGCGTGATGCGGTCGGTACTGGGGGAACGCTCCCGCCCAACGGGTGACGCGCTGTGCGGTGGGTGCGAGGTCGATCCCCAGGTGGTGGCCGACCTCGTCGATCGCGGCGTGCAGCAGGTCGTCGTCGCCGAGGTGCAGCACAGGGAGCCCGTCGCGGCCGAGCGAGATGCGTAGCAGCACCGAACCCGGCACGGCCCAGTGCGGCCACTTCTGCGAGCCGAACGAGGCAGCCGTCACGAGACGCTGCACCGGCTTGGGCACCAGATAGCCGCTCATCGGTCGATACCGGTCGGGCCAGTCGGCGGTGGGGACCGCGAGCGTCACCATGGCGACATCGGCCACGGGGATGGTGGCCAACGACGCGGCGGGCTCGGGAGCGACGGTGGCGAGCAGCCGCGCGGCTGCCGCCGGCGGGCAGGCCAGCAGCACTCGGTCGAAGCGTTCGCCGTCGACGCGCCAACCATCGCCGTCGACCGCCAGATCGGTGACCGTTGCGCCCCTGCGCAGGTCGGCGCCACCGGCCGAGGCGGCCTGGGCGACGCCCGCCGCCAGGGCGCCCATGCCGCCAGACGGGGCGTAGAAGACCGGACCGGCCGTGGGTGACGGTTTGGGCATCTTCCGGCCGGCCACGAGGATGCTCCGTGCCGCGCCGGCGAGATCGGCGATCTGCGACACCGCCGCGAGGCTGAAGTGGTCGGTGTCGGCGGCGTAGATGCTGCCGACCAGCGGGTCGACCAACCGCAGGTGCACCTCGTCGCCGAATCGGGCGCGCACGTACGCGCCGAGCGAATCGTCGTCGAGCGAGGTGCGCGGCCGGAACGGTTCGGTGGCGGCGCGAATCTTGCCCGGCCACGAGATGAGCTTGCTCTTGGCCAGGGCGAGCACATCGGTGGGCATGCCCAGCAACAGGCCCTGGGGAATGTCGTGCAACTCGTTCCACCAGACCGCCGCCTTGCCCGACGCAGGCGACACGAGCGTGTCGCCGAGGCCGACCTGGCGGGCGAGCGCCGTGCCCCACGGAAGCCGGGCCAGGAACGCATCGGGGCCTTCGTCGATCGCGTCGTGCCCGGCGAACGGCGACGTGCGCAGCTTGCCGCCGAGTCGATCGTCACCCTCGAACAGCACGACCTGCTCGCCGGCGGTCGTGAGGGCCTGTGCCGCAGCGAGTCCGGCGATGCCGCCGCCGACGACGGCGACGCGGTACGGGCTGCGCGTCACCGTCAGACCGACGCGATCACCCGTTGTGCGAGCGCGGCCATCACGCCGGCGTCGTCGTTCACGCACTTGGTGCGCGCGAACGCGATGCCGTGGCCGGCGGCCCGCAGCGACGCCTCGATGTCCAGGTCGTACAGCACCTCGAGGTGGTCGGCGACGAAACCGACGGCACTGACCAGGACGCCTTGCGTGCGCTCGGCGTCGTTCTCGGTGGCCGCCAAGTCGTCGATGACCGTCAAGATGTCGGGCCCGAGCCACGGCTCGGGCGTGCGGCCGGCGCTCTGCCACGCGATCGCCCAGTTGCTCCACTGACCCAGACCCACCGCTGCAGCGACCGCTTCGGCCGTGGCCCGCAGTTGGTCCGGGTAGGGGTCGCCCGCAGCGACGATGCGCTGCGGCAGCGAATGCGCCGTGAACAACACCTTGGTGTTCGCCGGCATGGTGGCCAGCTTGGCTCGAAGATCGTCGGCGATGAACTGCACGTATGCGGGTTCGGTGGCCCAGCTCTCGATGCCCGCGACGGCGATGCCGTGCGGCGCTGCGGCCGCGCGGGTGCGATCCAGGTACTGGCCGATGGAGAACGACGAGTAGTGCGGGGCGAGCACCAGCCCGACGATGCGTCGGAAGCCGTGCGCAGCAATGGCGTCGACGGCGGCTTCGATCTTCGGGTCGGCGTGCTTCAGGCCCAGGCTGACGACGTACTGGTTCGGTGCTGCGGCGTCGAGTGCGGCCTGCAGGGCATCGCGTTGCGCCTCGGTGCGAGCGGCGAGAGGACTGGTGCCGCCGAGCGCCTCGTAACGCGCCGTCAAGTCCGCGAGGGCCTCGGGGGTGGGTGGGCGGCCACGCCGGATGTCGGTGTAGTACGGCTCGATCTCCTCGCGCGTGCGCGGCGTGCCATAGGCCATCAGCAGCACCGCGGTGCGGGTCTCGGCCTGGGCGGTCGTGGGGGTCGCGGGGGTCGTGGCGGTCGTGGTCGTGGTGGAATTCGTGGCGGTCATCGGGCGGTCCGTTCGTGCACGCGTGCGACCACTGCGGCCAGCACGTCGGGGTCGGTGGGCGGATGCACGCCGTGGCCGAGGTTGAAGATGTGACCCGGATGGCCGGCGTTGTCGGCCAGCACGGCATCGGTGCCGCGCAGCGCGGGTTCGGTGCCGGCCAGCGCCAGCACGGGATCGAGATTGCCCTGCACGATCAGGTCGGCGCCCATGCGCGCGCGAGCCTGATGGATGGGCGTGCGCCAGTCCAGACCGAGCACGTTCGGACCGGCGGCGTACATGCTCTCGAGCAGGTGGTCGCACCCGACGCCGTAGTGAATACCGGGGGCATCGGGATGACGCGCTGCCAGCTGCGCGAACACCGCCTGCGAGTGGGGAAGTACGAACCGGTCGTAGTCGGCGCGGCTGAGGGTGCCTGCCCAGCTGTCGAACAACTGAAAGGCGCGGCCGCCGTGGGCGAGCTGGCTGGAGATGGATTCGACGGCGTGCTGCACGAGGCGCTCCATCAGCGCGTGCCACAACTCGGGCTGAGTGTGCAGCATTCGCTTGGTGTGCTCGTACGTGCGGCTGGGGCGGCCCTCGACGAGGTAGCTGGCGACGGTGAAGGGTGCCCCGGCGAACGCCAGGAGTGGCACCTCGGGGGGCAGTGCCGTCGCCAGCGCGCGAACGGTGTCGATCACGTACGGGGTGTCCGCCTCGGCGTCGAACGGCCGCAGGCGGTCCAGGTCCGATTCGGTGCGGAACGGCTGCACGCACACCGGGCCGGTACCAGGTGCCACGTCGATGCCGAAGCCCACCGCATGGGCGGGCACGACGATGTCGCTGTAGAGCACTGCTGCGTCGACGCCGTACCGGCGCACCGGCTGCAGCGTCAGCTCGACCGACAACTCGACGTTCTTGATGGCGTCGAGAATGCTGCCCTCGCCGCGCAGGGCTCGGTACTCGGGAAGGCTGCGACCGGCCTGGCGCATGAACCACACCGGGGTGTGCGACGCAGCGCGACCAGCAGCGGCGTCCAGGAACGGGACGTTGGGGGGTGCGCCGGACATCGTCCGGCACGCTATCTGGCAGCACGGTGGACCAGGATGTCCGCCATGACGGATCTCTTCTCGCTCGCCGGCAAGAACGCCCTGGTCACCGGCGGCAGCCGGGGGATCGGCTCCATGATCGCCCGAGGCCTGCTGCAGGCCGGGGCCCGCGTGATCATCAGCTCACGCAAGCAGCACGAGCTCGACGAGGCACAACTTGCGTTGTCCCAGTTCGGCGAGGTGCAGTCGATTCGTGCCGACGTGAGCACGGTCGAGGGGGTCGAAGAGTTGGCGACCGAGGTGGCGCATCGCTTCCCGGTGCTCGACATCCTGGTCAACAACGCCGGAGCCACGTGGGGTATGCCGCTCGACGACTTCGACGAGCACGCGTGGGACAAGGTGATGGACACCAACGTGAAGGGTGTCTTCTTCCTCACGCAGAAGCTGCTGCCGAACCTCCGCGCGGCCGCTTCGCCCGACGACCCCGCCCGGGTCATCAACATCGGCTCCATCGACGGTCTGCACGTGAATCCGATGGACACGTACAGCTACGCCGCGAGCAAGGCCGGCGTGCACCACCTCACCCGGGCGTTGGCCCGCAAGCTGGGGCCCGAGCACATCACGGTCAACGCGGTGGCACCCGGCCCGTTCGAGAGCAAGATGATGGCGGCCACGTTGCGGGCGTTCGGCGACAACATCGCCCAGTCGGCGCCGCTGCGGCGCATCGGCCGGCCCGACGACATGGCCGGCGTGGCCGTGTTCCTGTCCAGCCGTGCGGGCAGCTACATCACGGGCGCGGTCATCCCCGTCGATGGTGGCATCGCCACCACGAGCTGAGCGGCGCGAGTCGTACGGTCGTGCCGACCGTCGTGCCGACCGTTGTGCCGCTCTAGGTCGAGATCGTCGTGGCGATGTCGTACGAGGTGCTGACGTCGTCGTACGAGAACGTGATCTTGCGGAAGTTGATGCTCACGTTCTCGGTGAGCCGCGGTTCGCCGAGCGATCCGCCTTCGCTGACCGAACTGACCAGGACCTGGTCGAGCCGGATCTTCACGGTCGGCGAGCCCTTCGGGCCGATCCAGGTGAGGACGACCGATGGGAGGTGCCGTCCTGTCACGACGGCGGCGAACAGCCGCGGGCTGTTGGCATCGACGTACTTGGTGAACGACAGGTCCTGCACGTTGGGCTTGCCGGCGCCACCCCCTCCGGCGGTCACCGAACCCGAGTTGGACGCACCCCACGAGAATGCGAGCGCGTTGAACGGCGTCATTCCGTTGCCGTTGATGGCAACCGTCAGCTTCGGCGCCGCGGGTGCCTTCTTGTCGCCGACGTGGCCGCCGGTCGAGGCGACGGCGGTGGCTGCGGCGAGGCCGCCGGCGGCCATCAGCACTTCGCGGCGGTTGGCCTCGGTGTGCTCGAAGCCGCTGGTGGAACGATGGAACACGGACATGGTGGTTCTCCTCCCCGCGCCCCCGGCGCAGCGGCGCGTCGCCAAATTCGACACGCACGTGCAGAGTGCATCGGCGGCGAACGCGGTGGCCTGGACCGAAAACCTGGTCGGTGGTGGTCGCACACGGTGCCGATAGAGTTTCCAGACCCATGTTTCGGGCGGCTCGCCCGGGCTGGAACACCGTTCTCATGACGCAGCACCACCCCGATCTTCCCGCTGAGCAGGAGTTCATCGACTTCGCGTACCGTTGCCTCGAACAGAGCAAGGTCGACGCGTGGAAGATGCGTGGCCTGCACGAAGGCACGCTCGGCGGCACCTTCCAGGCCCGCTACGAACGCGATGTGTTCGACGAGGCTGTGTTCAACCGGCTCACCCAACTCGACCTGGGCGACATGGCCCTGGTCTTTGGCCGGATCGACCGTGGGGTCGATGCCGAGAGCGAGACCGACGTCGCTGCGGTCGGCGTCGTCGACGGCATCGAGAGCTTCCACATCGGCCGCCTGGCGGTGGCCGACGAGCACGCCGACCCGGTGGTGGTGGACTGGCGTGCACCCGTCGCCGAGCCGTTCTATCGCGCCACGGGCCGCGAACCCCTCGGCCTTGTGCGTCGGCGACACTTCCACGTCCAGGGACGGCAGTTGCTCGGCATCGAGGACGAACTGTTCGGCGAAGGCCATCTGGGCATCGGCGCCGAGGACGACAGCGAGGCCGTCACGTCGCCGGAGGGCATCCGCGGCTACAGCACGTTGCTCGCCGTGCTCTCGCGCGGACGGACCGGACAGTTGGGCGACATCGTCGCCACCATTCAAGGCGAGCAGGACGAGATCATCCGCTCCCCACAGTCCGGTGTGCTGGTGGTGCAGGGCGGCCCCGGTACGGGCAAGACGGTCGTGGCGCTCCACCGCGCCGCGTACCTGCTGTACACGTACCGGTTCCCGCTCGAGGACCAGGGCGTCCTCGTCATCGGACCGAACCGGGTGTTCCTGCGCTACATCGAGCGCGTGCTCCCGTCGCTGGGCGAAGCCGGCGTCGAGCAGGTGGTGCTCGCCGACCTCGTCAGCGATGTCCGCTGGGCTCGCTACGGGGTCGACCCCGCCGACTCGGTGAAGGCGGCCCGGGTGAAGGGCGACACGCGCATGAGCCTCGTCATCGACCAGGCCGTCACCGATCGCGAGCGAGCGCTGCGCGACGACCTGGTGGTGCCGTTCCGTACCGGCTACGTCCGCCTGCGGGCCGACGAAAGTCACCGCATCGTGCGTGCGGCTCAGCGTCGCTTCCGTCGGCACAACGCCGCCCGCCGCTGGGTGGAGGGCGAGATCTGGGGAGCGATGGCCGCCTCGTCTCGTCTCGGCGACGTCATGCCCAACGAGGTGCGCGACGCCATCCGCAACCTTCCCGAGGTGCGCGAAGCGTTGGAGCGCATCTGGCCGGTCCTCACCCCGGCGCAACTGCTGCACGACCTGTTCGGCAGCAGAGCGCTGCTGAAGCTCGCCGCACAGAAGCACCTCGACGAGGCCGAGTACCTGTCGCTGTACCGCCTGCGGTCGCCCGGTATCGACGACGTCCGCTGGACCGAGCACGACGTCGCACTGCTCGACGAGGCCCGCAACTATCTCGGGTCGAAGCCGTCGAAGAACCGCACCGAGGCCGAGGACGACATCCGCACCTACGGACACATCGTCGTCGACGAGGTGCAGGACCTCACCCCGATGCAACTGCGCATGGTCGCCCGCCGCTCGCTGAACGGCAGCATGACCGTCGTGGGCGACCTGGCGCAGGCCACGGGTGCGCTGGCCCCCGACGACTGGGACGACGTGCTGCGGTTCCTGCCCGACCAGAGGGGGGCGCGGGTCATCGGCCTCAGCGTCGGGTATCGCATCCCCGGTCAGATCATGGAGCTCGCCAACAAGGTGATGATGGCCGCGACTCCGACGCTTCGGGCGCCCACCAGCGTGCGCGAGGGCGACGAACACCCCGAGTACGTGCGGGTGTCCGAGAGCGAACTGCTCGCAGCGGTCGTCGCGGCCACGAAGGAACTCGACACCGACATCGGCGACGGCAACATCGCCATCGTGGTCCCCGACACCATGTTCGAGTCCGTCGCCGGGGCGCTGACCAATGCTGGCATCGAACACGGTGAGGCCACCCGCTCGGGGCTCGAGATGGGGATCACCGTGGTGCCGGTCAGCGTCGTCAAGGGTCTCGAGCTCGACGGCGTCATCGTGGTCGAACCGGCCCGTATCGTGCGCGACGAGGAGCAGGGCCTGCGTGCGCTGTACGTCGCGCTCACACGCAGCACCAAACGGCTGACGATCGTCCACTGTGAGGACCTCCCGCCCGCGATGGTGTGACGATTCACCCCGAGCAGGGTGAGTCGGTTCGCGGTGCGACAGGTCACGATGTCGGCATGCGTCGCCACTCTGCTGTGCCCCTCGTCGGCCTCGTCGGTCTCGTCGGTCTCGTCCTCCTCGCGTCCTGCTCGTCGGACGGCGAGCGAACCCGCCCGACCCTGCCCAGCCGCACCACCGTCGCGTCGAGCGAGCCAGGGGCCACCGCTCCGCCGGCCACCGACCCGCCGGCGACCGACCCGCCGCCGGTGCAGTCCACCGTGCCGGCGCCCGAGGCCACTCCGCCGGGCACCGAGGCCACTCCGCCGGGCACCGATGCCACTCCACCGGGCACCGATGCCACCGTTCCCGCGACCACGGCGCCGGTGACCGCAGCACCGACGACGGCGGCGCCGGTCACCGCAGCACCCACCACGGCAGCCCCCGACACCGTGCCGGTCACGGAGCCGTCGCCCGAGACCACCGCACCTGTCGAGGTCGACGGCGAGGGTGACGACGACGGGATCACCTGGTGGCCGTGGGCGCTCCTCGCTGGCTTCCTCGGCGGCCTCGCCGCGCTGCTGTTGCGCCGGCGAGGGCCGAAGTGGCCCGAGAAGGTGACGGTGCTGCTCGACGAACTCGACAGCCGGACCGCCCACCTGTCAGCACACACGCCCGAGGGGCTGCGTGCCATCGCTCAGACCGAAGCCGCCGCACTCGCCAGCCTCCGAGCTCGACTGCGTGATCTGGTCGCTGCCGCACCCGACGATCAGCAGCGTGCGTTGCTCGCCCCGCTCACGGTGCCCGTCGCCGATCTGCACACGGTCGTCGGTGCCGTGGCCCTCTCGCCCTTGCTTCCGACGCCCGAGGAGCACCAGGCGGTGGTGCGTGCTGCAGCTGTCGTGAACACCACCTCGGCAACGGCACGCGTCTCGATCGTTCCTCCGCCGCCCCCGCCCTCGCCCTCGAACTCCGTGGGCGGCTGATCCGTCTCGGCTGCCGACTCGCTGACGCGGTCGGCAGCCGTCCCGCTCACGCGGTGAGTGTGTCGGCGAGCGCCTGAAGGTTGCGGTAGGCGCGGTCGGCGTCGGCGGGCCGGCTGCGGTCGGCAGCGGCCCGGCAGCGGCGCACGATGAACTCGAACGACGGCACCAGATCCTCGTGCTCCGCGGTGATCTCGGGTCGCATCGCGGTCCACAGCTGCTCGATGAGCGTCGCGCTGGCGTCGTCGCCGGCGTTGGCGGCCACCCGTTCGGACAGGGCCTTCACCTCGGCCAGCATGACCGGGAGCAGGTCGGCGACGGTGCCGGTGGGCAGCGTGGTGGTGACCGCGACGGTCGTGGTGGTGTTGGCGATGCTTGCGTCGAACGACGTGCTGCACCCCGACACGGCGAGCACCGCGAGCGACGCGCCCAGCAGGGCGAGCGGAGTGCGGCGACTCACGCGAGCACCAGGATGCGGGCGCTGGCGAACGAGCCGACGCCGATGTGCCGTCCCTCGATCTCGATGGTGACGGTGCCGTCGGGCGACGACGCGGTGATCGTGCCCGAGTGGCCGGGGAGGATGCTGCTCTCCTCCAGGAAGTCGAGCAGGCCCGGTGTGAACTCGAGTTCCTCGGGGATGCGCGACACGGTGAACGAGCTGCCGACTCGGATCTCCGCGAGCGGCACCATGCTGGGCGCGTCGTACGACGAACCGGGAATGGGGTTGCCGTGCGGGCAGGTGGTCGGGTTGCCGAGGACCCGGTCCATCGCAGCCTCGACGGCATCGCTCATGACGTGTTCCCACTTGCCGGCCTCGTGATGGGCGTCGGCCCACGACAGGCCGAGCAGATCGGTGAGGAACCGTTCGGCGAGGCGGTGACGACGAACCACCTGCTGGGCGAGTGCCTCGCCGCGAACGGTGAGGCGGATGCGGCCGTCGGTGGTGATCAGCCCTTCGGCCTCGAGTCGCTTGGTCATCTCACTGACGGCGGGACGGCTCACCTGCAGCCGCTCGGCGATGCGCGCCTGGATGACCGCGACGTCGTCCTCCTGCAGTTCGAAGATGCACTCGCAGTACTCCTCGAAGGCGGGGTGGTGCTCTCCGCTGGCGGCCATGGGCGCAAGGCTATCGGTGGCCAGGCGTCCGTCCGTGTCGGCCTCGGCCGCTCCTTGGCGACCGGGCCAGTGGGCGCGAGACGTCCCGAATCTGGGACATTCGTCGCCCGTGTGCGCGAAATGTCCCGAATCTGGGAGGAAGCGCGCCCAACTTCGAGCGACCCGAGTTGCCGCTCTGTGCTCTGGCCAAGTCCCTCGCAGGCGGCGAGATGGGACACACGCGCTCAGCGTCGACGAAGCCACGTCTCGCCGTGGCGCAGGCGTCGTTCGAGTTGGTCGTTGGTGGCGCTGCCGACCGAGGTGATGCCCGACAGTCGGTTCAGTTCGGCCTGCACCTTGGCGTGGCCCCAGCCGGTGAAGTCGACCAGGCGTTTGGCGATGTCGAAGTTCAGCTGCCGCAGTTCTTCCTTGCGCTCGGCGATGCTCTTCGACCCGGGCAGCATGAAGCCTGCGTCGGTGGGCACCTCGGGCAGCTCGATGGCGAGTCCGTCGAGTTCGGTGGACTCCGGCTCCGGCACGTCGGGCTCGTCGTCGAACAGGGTGAGCCCGTCCTCGGTGAACGCGTGGACGGTCATGCCGGTGGCGACCGAACCGATGACGCTGAACAGCGACAGCTGTTCGGGCATCAGGTCCAACTCGCGCTTCGCCTCGGCCTCGAGTTGCTCGGGCGTGAACTCGTCGTCGCGGTCGGCGGGGGGTGTCAGTACGTGCCTGCGAGCCTCGGCGATCTGGAATGCGTGGGTGCGCAGCCGGGGGTCGTCGGGGAGGAACACGTAGGCCTTCTGGCTGGACATGCCCTTGGTCCAGCGCACGAATCGGCCGACCGCCTGGCGAAAGAACAGCTCGGTGACCACCGTGCTGGCGTACACACCGACCCGCAGCCGCGGGATGTCGACACCCTCGCTGACCATGCGCACGGCGACGAGCCACGGCCGGGTTCCTGCGGCGAACGCGGCGATCTTGCTGCTCGCATCGGGGTCGTCGCTGACGACGATCTCGGCCTCGACTCGGTACCGGTGGCGAATGAGCCGGGCGATGTCGCGCGCATGGTCCTGATCCATCGCGATGGCCAGGCCTGCCGCGTCGGGGTGGGTGCGGCGGATGGTCATCAGCCGATCGTGCGCCTGGTCGACGACGGCCGGCAGCCAGTCGCCCTCCAGGCTGAGCGCGGCGCGCAGTCGGTGTGACGCGCCGGTGCGGTCGAGCTCGTCGTGGAAGTTGGCCGAGAGGATGCTGCCGTCGGGGGCGCTCCACTCCATCAGGCCGTCGAACCGGGGGAAGTAGACCGGTCGGACGACGCCGCCGTCGCGCAGCGCGTCGGCGTAGCCGTACGTGTAGTCGGGCTGGGCCTCCCCGCCGACTCCGGTCTCTTCGTAGCGCACGAACGGGATGCTCGCTGTGTCGCTGCGGAACGGTGTGCCGCTCAGGCACAGTCGGCGTTGGGCGTGTTCGAACGCCGTGCGCACGCCGTCGCCCCACGCCCGTTCGTCGCCGGCGTGGTGCACTTCGTCGAGCACCACGAACGCGTCGTGCGACAAGCCGCGCAACTTCTTGGCGGTGTCGGCCGTGGCGACCTGCTGGAAGGTGGTGACGATGCCGTGCACGTCCTTGGCCACACCGTCGTTGGGTGACCAGTTGGGATCGACGTGCAGACCCATGCGGTGGGCGCTCGCCGCCCACTGCGTCTTCAGGTGGGTGGTGGGGGCGACGATCACCAGTCGTCGCCGCTCGTTGCCGAGCGCCCAGCGTGCGCAGGCGAGTGCGAACGTGGTCTTTCCCGCGCCGGGCGTGGCCACGGCGAGGAAGTCCTTCTGCTCGCTCGCGGCGAACTTGTCGAAGGCCTCGCGCTGCCATTGACGGAGTTGCACTCGGTCGCTCATGGGAACCACCGAGTCTGCCCGGTCACGATCGCACTTGCGCGAACCCTCGCCGAAACCGCTCCGAAACGCCTCCGGAACCCCTTCTGACCCCCTCCGGAACCCCTCCTGAACCCCTCCTGAACCCCTCCTGTCGGCACCGAGCGCAGTCAGATGACGCCGTGTTCGGCAGCAAGCATGGGTGGATGGTAGGAAACTCCGCCACACCCCGTGACGACACTGGCTTGTATGGGAGGCGAAGACCAGCTCGTGACCCGAGCGGTGATGTTCACGCTCGACGTGTCGCCGGCCCAGGATCAGATGCTGCGCAACTACTGCGGTGCAGCCAGGTTCGGGTACAACTGGGTGCTCGACCAGGCGACAGAGAACCTTGCGACACGCTCGGCCGAACGTGAAGCGGGCGTTGCCGAGGACCGGTTGACGCCGGCGATGTCATGGTCTGCATACTCATTCCGCAAACAGTTCAACGCCGAGAAGACGGACGCCGCACCGTGGGCTGGTGAGGTCGCGAAGCACTGCTTCGACACCGGGATCAGCCAGTCTGCCGACGCCTTGAAGAACTGGTCCCTGTCACGCAAGGGCGAGCGTGCAGGTGCCCGGATGGGGTTCCCCAAGTTCAAGTCCCGCAAGACCGCGAAGCTGTCCGTGAGCTTCGTCGAGCTCAACCATCAGCTGTCGTGGTTCCACGACTCAAGACACGCGGTCCGGTTGATGCTGCCCCAGGCGCTGCTGCAGTCGAAGGACCGGCATGTGCGCGCCAAGATGCAGCAGCTCGTCTGGTTGCACACGATCGAGTCGACCCGACGGCTGTACCGGCTCGTCGAACAGGATCGGGCCACGATCCAGAAGGTGACGATCTCCTACACCGGGGGCCGTTGGCAAGCGTCGTTCCAGGTTCGTTACCGGGTCGACGCAGCACCGCAGAAGCGCGGTCACACCCGCATCGGTGGTGCATGCGGTGTCGATCTCGGTGTGACCCATCTGACGACCCTGTCACGGGCGGTACCGGGTGTCAGCGACATTGAAGGTCACGTGTCGAACCCGCGACCGCTCGCGGTACAGCTCCACCGTCTGCGGGACCTCGACCGACGGTTGGCACGCTGCCAGGCCGGATCGAAGAACCGGGCCAAGCTCGTACGCCGGCGGGCCAGGTTGCACGGCCGGATCACCAAGACCCGTGCGGCGGCACAGCATGCATTGGCCAACGAGCTCGCGGCACGGTTCGACCTGGTCGGCATCGAAGATCTCAACGTGCGTGGCATGTCGCACAACCGGCCGCTCGCCCGCGCCCTCGCCGACGCCGGTTTGGGCCAGCTCACCGAGTTCATCATCACCGAATGCGCCGACCGTGGCACACCGCTCGTGAAGGTGGGCCGGTTCTATCCGTCGTCGAAGACCTGCTCGAACTGTGGGACCGTGACAGCCAAGCTGTCCCTCAGCCAGAGGACCTTCGACTGCACCCAATGCGGCATCAGCGTCGATCGTGACGTGAACGCTGCACGCAACATCGAGCGTGAAGCCATCCGGCTCCACGCTCAACAGCAAGCCAGCCTCGAGCTGGAGGTCGCCGGGCTACGACCGGAGACTCGAAACGCTGACCGGAGAACACACAAGACCTCCCCCACCAAGGTGGGGGAGGCAGTGTTCGTTGATGGCAGAACCAGGCAGCCGCACACTCGTGTGGCATGAGACCTGGACGGGCCGACGGCAACGCCGGCCAGTACGGACAGTGAGCACCGAGCGGCAGGATTTTCCTACCAATCACCCATGCTTGCTGCCGAACTTAGATGACGCAGAGTTGCAAGCTGCCGGCCTGCAGGTTCGCGGTGGCGTCGACGAGTTCGGCCGGGGTCGGCTCGGTGAGTGTGGGGTCGTGGGGCCGAGTGCCGTGGCGACGGAATCCGATGACCTTGACCCGCATCGCAGGGTCGACCGAGGCCAACCACTCGCCGGTTCGACGCAGCAGATCGGGGGCGTCGTTGACGCCCTTCACGATGAGCAGGCGCACCTCGTACAGCCGGCCGATCGAGGCGAGCAGTTCGATGCTGCGCAGCACGGGTTCGTTGGACTGCCCGGTCATCGTGGTGTGGATGGCGTCGTCGAAGCACTTCAGGTCGATCATCGCCCCGTCGGTCACCGGCGCCAGACGTTCCCAGGTGGCGGTGTCGGTGGCGCCGTTCGAGTCCACGAAACACCGCAGCCGCGACAGTCGTCGGTCCTGCTTGACGGCCGTGAACAGTGCATGCACGAAGTCGGTCTGCAGCGTCGCCTCGCCGCCCGAGACCGTCAGTCCGCTGATGAACGGTTCGGCGCGGCGGATCTTCATCAGCAGGTCGCCCACGTTCGTCCGGAAGTGCTCACCCTCGGCCAACGGAATGGTCTGCGGGTTGTGGCAGGCGATGCAGTCGAAGTTGCAACCCTGGAGGAACACCACGAACCGGTTGCCCGGGCCGTCGACGTTGCTGAACGTGATCGTGTCGGCGACGTACCCGACGGTGGCGGTCATCGGCGGGTGACTCGCCGGGGTCATCGGCGGGTCACTCGCCACGGCCGACGCGCTTCACTGCACGGCCGGTGAGATGGAAGTTGGCCTCGCTGCCGGCGGCGAGATGGTCGCTGCTGTGCCGTGCCGAACCAGTGGCGGCGATCGACGCAAGGTCGCTCTTGCGCACGAGATAGCCGGTGATGCGCACGAACTCGTTGTTGTCGAGGTTGAACGTGAAGTCGCGCATCCCCTGGCGGAACCCACCGCGGATGATGTCGACCACGGCTTCGGGGTTGCGCGCTGCGGTCTCGTCCATGTGGAAGATGTCGCTGATCCCCGCTGCGAAAAGGTGGTGGTGCGGGGCGCACGTCTGCACGTGGCTGATCAGGTCGGGTTCGTCGCCCACCGGAATGCGGGTGCCGGCGGTGACGCCGTGATCCAGGTCGATGCCGCTCTGGCTGTGCAGGTAGCAGCGGCCGGCACCCCCCGCGCAGTAGGGCATCGGTCGAGCCGCCACCAGTTCGGCGACTCGCTCGACGAGACGGACGGCGAACGCGTTGGTGACGTCGTCGTGCCCGTATCGACCATCGTGACCGTCGTGCTCCATCAGCAGGTTCACGCACTCGGCCAGTCCGAAGATGCCGAACATCGCGGAGAACCGATCGATGTCGATCAACCCCTCCTGGGCGAGCCAGTGCGTCTCGTAGAAGCGTTGCCCTTCGACGAGTGAACGGATGCGTGCCTCGGCCAGTTCGGCCGTCAACTCCACGAAGTGGGGAAGCGTGTCGGTGAGGAAGTCGACGGCCGGACCGGAGTGGCGCAGCGCCGCCGCCTTCAGGTTGAGGCGAACCAGGGTGTGGGCGCCGCCACCGATCTTGAGCGAGTTGTAGCAACTGACCGCTGCGTAGTCCTCGCCGTGGTCGCCGACCATCATCGGGTGGTTCACGAAGTGTGGCTTGCCGGTCTCGAAGACCATCCGCACCGCGTCCTCGACGAGGCTGTCGGGCGTGAGGTCGGGGTCGACCTTCAGCGTGATGTTGGGGACGCTCTGACGCAGGCTGCGCTCGACGCGGAAGATGCTGCGCGCGATGCGGCTGTCGGCCGGGCCGAGGTCGAGGTGGACGAACGCGTCGGGCAGCATGCGGTCGATGCCGATCCAGAACCGACGCAGCGCGGTGTCGAGATCGTCGTCGCCGATCGAATCGTCGACGAACGGGGCGAGCACCTTGTCGAGGTCGCCGAGGTACACCGGGTAGGTGGTGACGCTGGGGACGTTCGCGTACATGACCTGCAGGAAGGCGAGCGCGTCGGCCAGGTTCTCGGGCGGTGCCATCTCGAGGTGACACGAACCCTGGGCGAGGGCCTTGACGTAGTCGGGGAGGATGTAGCGCGCCGTGTACGGCGCGTTGCCCTCGTACATGTCGCAGATGATGCGCTTGTCGAGCGCCTCGCGGCACTCGGGCGAGAGGGCGGGGTACGGCAGGGCCTCGGTGGCCAGCGCGGCCAGCCGGCGCAGCTTCTGGTCGTACGTCGTCGTGCCGTCCTGTACCAGCGTTCGGGCGCGTTCTTGGAACTCGAGCATCTCCACGGCCCCAGTGTCGCGGCTGTCGAGGCGGCTGACCAGGGTCGAAGTTCCCGAGGGTCCTACGACCACGGTCAGTGAGAAATTGGAGAAATCTTTGACGAATTTGCGAGCACCGCTGGACATTGCGCCGCGGACCGTGACATCTTGATGAGTGCGTCGTTCGAATACCGAGGGGACGCCCAGAGAACGGGAGCTCTCTGGCGGGAGCCGGTACGAAGCGGGAGGGAGTGGGCGATGCAGTTGTCGCGGCGCGGGTTCGTGATGGGAGCAGTGGGTGTGGGCGTCGCGGCAGCGACGCCGCTGGCGGTGCCGCGCCGGGTGCAGTCGGGCGCCGCAGACCCGATGCCGGCGCGCAAGTTGCCGAAGCCGTTCGCCGCGACGTTCGTTCGTCCGCCGGTGGCGCGGCCGGTGCGATCCACCGCGACGGAGGACGTCTACCTCATCGAGATGGCGGCGACGCAGGCCGAGATCGTGCCCGGGTTCCGCACGAACCTGTGGGCGTACAACGGTTCGGTGCCGGGACCCACCATCCGGGCGACTCGAGGGCGAGCCGTGAGGGCCCGGTTCATCAACCGCCTGCCGTCCATGCACCCCGTGCTCGGGTACGAGTCGTACACGTGCGTCCACCTGCACGGTGCGGCCTCGAAGCCGCAGTATGACGGCTACGCCAGCGACATCATCCACCCCGGTCAGTACAAGGACTACCGGTGGGACAACAAGGAGTGCGGCCGGTCGCTCTGGTACCACGACCACGCCGTGCATCACACGTGGAGCAATGTCGCGATGGGGCTCGCCGCTCAGTACTTCATCGAGGACCCCGACGACGCGAAGTTCGGACTGCCGTCGGGTGCGTTCGACGTGCCGCTGCACCTCAGCGACGCGATGTTCCAGGCCGATGGGCAGCTGCTGATGGACCTCGAGAGCCTGAAGGGTTTCTGGGGTGACGTGATGTTGGTGAACGGTCGGCCCTGGCCGGCGATGCAGGTGCAGCGACGCAAGTACCGGTTCCGCGTCGTCAACGGATGTGTGTCGCGGTCGCTGTTCTGGCGGTTGAGCACCAACGACCCGTTCCAGGTGATCGGCACCGACGCCGGTCTCACCGGGGAGCCCATCACCGTGACCAAGCTGCGCCACGGCAACGGCGAGCGCTACGACGTGGTGATCGACTTCGCCAAGTACGCGCCGGGCACCCGGGTCGTCCTGCGCAACGACAGTCTCGACTACAACGACGACTACACGAACACCGACAAGATCATGGCATTCGACGTGGTCGGCGGCCAGGTGGACACCACGAACAACGCAGTGCCTCGCCAACTGCGGCCGGAGAACGAGATCGTCGCCATGCCAGTGCCCACGTGGGCCAAGGTACGGACGTTCCGCACCGAGCGGCAGGGCGGCGAGTGGACCGTCGACGGTGTCACGTGGCACGACGTCATCAACAGCAACTATCAGCTCGTCGCCGCGGCACCGGTGGTGGGTGACAGCGAGATCTGGGAGTTCCACAACAGTTCTGGCGGCTGGAGTCACCCCATGCACGTGCACGGGTGCGACAGCCGCCTGCTCAGCCGCAACGGTCGGGCCCCGTACCCCTACGAACGCGGGCCGAAGGACACCTATCTGGTCGGTGAGAACGAAACACTGCGGATCCTGATGAAGTTCGATCTGCCGGGCAAGTACATGATCCACTGCCACAACGGCGTCCACGAGGATCACGACATGATGGTCCAGTACGAGGCGGTGTCGACCACCGAGATCGCCGACGATCCGTTCTCGGCCCGCGCCAGGCTGTACGACGGCCAGGAGCTCTGACCCCGGCCACTCGCTCATGTCGCGCAAATCCCACCGTTTCGGTCGTTTCGCCGTGACGTGAACGAGCGGGGTAGCGACCACAACCGCCCTGCAATCCATCCGAACTCTCGCAGCGTTCTTGGTGTCGGCGGCATCGGTACGGGTGTGAGACTTGTTCGTGTGGAGCAACCAGAGGAGGCGGCTAGGGGATCGTTCGCCCACTTCTATGAGCAGGAACGACAGAGCGCGACCCGACTCGCATGGCTGTTGACGCACCACGTATCGACCGCCGAAGACGTGACCCAGGACGCGTTCACCGCGGTGTTCGCTCGGTTCGACAGGCTCGACAATCCGGCCGCGTACCTGCGCAAGGTGATCGTGAACGCGGTCTACGAACGCTCCCGCCGCGGCGGCCGAGAACGGCGACGCCTCGCCCTCGTCCATCGAGATGCGGTGACATCGATCGACGGCCCGACAGGTGGTCTCGCCGATGCCATCGCCCGCCTCCCGCTCAACCAGCGAACGGCGATCGTTCTTCGCTACTGGGCGGACCTCGACCATCAAGCCATCGGTGACGCCATGGGGATCCGCCCCAGCAGCGTGCGATCGCTCTGCACACGCGCGACGACACAACTGAGAAAGGACCTCTTCCAATGATCGACATCGAAGACGCCATCCGTGAAGCCCTCCACGCAGATGCCGGCCAGGCACCGGTGGCGGACGAGTCGTTCGTTCCCACCACGGCGGTCGTGAGTACACCGACCGGAGGCCCGCCGCGTCGGCCGTACCTCGTCGCTGCTGCGGCAGCGATCTTGATCATCGGCGTCGTCTGGGTCGTCGGTGGGCGAGACGCGGGGGACAACTCGCCAGCCGCCCAGACCACTTCCCCCAGCACTGCGCAGCAGTCCCCCGCCACGCGGTTTCACGTCGTGCTGGACGATCCCGCGTGGACGATCACCATGGCGCGGATCAACTCCGACCAGGTTTCGTCCTCATACCGAAACGACACTGGTAGCGATGGCATCGGCCGGCCGGCGGTCGTCATCACGACCGGCGGCGCCGCCGCTGCTCTCGCCGAGGCAGGTTTCGAGCGTTCACCTGTCGCCATCGATGGAGTGAACGGAACGCTGTACACGAGGACCGGGCTGGCAATCGTCATCGTCGATCTGGGGGACGGCCGACTTGCGACCATCGCGTTCGAGCAGGTGCCTTCTGGCGAAGTCGACTCGCTCGTCCGTGAACTCCACTTCGTCACCGATTCGGAGTTCGAGTCCGCCGCCGCCAGCGCCACCATTCCGATCCAGCGCTGACCCTGCAGGGGTTGCGGTGTCGCACCCCTGGAATAGCCTGCGGCCATGTCCGACCATCCGGTGCTGCACGGGTTCTCGCCTGCGGTGCGCGAGTGGTTCGGCGCGTCGTTCCCCGAGCCGACGCCGCCGCAGGTGCAGGGCTGGCCGGCCATTCGCAGCGGTCAGCACACCCTGGTGTGTGCGCCCACCGGCAGCGGCAAGACGCTGACGGCCTTCCTCAGCTCGATCGACCGGCTGGTCACGCCGACCGACGAGCCCATCGACCCCAAGGCGCGTACGCGGGTGCTGTACATCTCGCCGCTGCGTGCGTTGGCGTTCGACGTCGAGAAGAACCTCCGCTCACCGCTCATGGGCATCCGGTTGGCGGCCGAGCGGTTGGGCGTGCCGTTCGCCGAGCCCAGCGTGGCGATGCGCACCGGCGACACCAGCGCGAAGGACCGCCAAGCGTTGCAGCGCCGGCCGGTCGACCTGCTGATCACCACGCCCGAGAGCCTGTACCTCATGCTCACCAGCGAGGTCCGCAGCACCCTGGTGAACGTCGACACGATCATCATCGACGAGATCCACGCGATGGCCACCACCAAACGCGGCGCTCACCTGATGCTCAGCCTCGAACGACTGGAGGTGCTCACCAAGCGACCGCCGCAGCGCATCGGCCTCAGCGCAACCCAGCGGCCGCTGGAGGAGATCGCCCACTTCCTCGGTGGACACCAGGCCGACGGCCGTCGTCGCCCCGTCTCCATCGTGGACTCCGGCGTGCGCAAGACGCTGCAGGTCGAGGTCGTCGTGCCCGTCGAGGACATGGGCGAGATGGGTCAGGTCGTCAGCGAGTTGCGCAGCGGACCGGCTTCGGCTGCTGCGCAGGGGCAGCGCAGCAGCATCTGGCCGAGCATCTACCCGCGCATCCTGCAACAGGTGATGGCACACCGCAGCACGATCATCTTCTGCAATGCCCGTCGTCAGGCAGAGCGCTTGGCCGCAAGGTTGAACGAACTTGCGCTCGCCGAGGGCATCGGCGTCGCCGACGACGGCACCACGGTCGACCTGGTGAAGGCGCACCACGGTTCGCTCGCTCGCGAGCAGCGCGTCACCATCGAGGACGAACTCAAGCGCGGCGAGCTGCGCGCGATCGTCGCCACGAGCAGCCTCGAGTTGGGCATCGACATGGGCGCGGTCGACCTGGTCATCCAGGTCGAGTCGCCCGGCGCGGTGTCACGCGGCCTGCAACGCATCGGCCGCGCGGGCCACAGCGTGGGTGAACCCAGCAAGGGCACCCTGTATCCGAAGCATCGCGGCGACCTGCTGGAAGCAGCGGTGGTGGCCCGACGCATGCACGAGGGGCTCATCGAGACCTCGCGCTTCCTGCGCAATCCGCTCGACGTGCTCGCCCAGCAGATCGTCGCCCACGTCAGCATGTACCCGGAGTGCACGGTCGACCAGCTCGGCGCGCTCGTGCGCGGTTCGGCCTGTTTCGCCGAGCTGAGCGACGACCTGTTGCGCAACGTGCTCGACCTGCTCTCGGGCCGCTACCCGAGCGACGAGTTCAACGAGTTGCGCCCGCGCATCGTGTGGGACCGCGTCAACGGCACGCTGCGCGCACGCGACGGTGCAAAGCGGCTGGCCATCGTCAGCGGTGGCACGATTCCCGACCGCGGGCTGTTCGGCGTGTTCCTGCCCGACGGCACGCGTGTGGGTGAGCTGGACGAAGAGATGGTGTACGAGAGCCGCCCCGGCGAGACGTTCCTGCTCGGGGCGAGCACCTGGCGCATCGAGGACATCACCTTCGAGCGCGTCATCGTGACACCAGCGCCGGGGCAGCCGGGGAAGATGCCGTTCTGGCACGGCGATCGGCCTGGCCGGCCACTCGAGCTCGGTCGGGCCCTCGGTGCGTTCCAACGTGAGGTGCGGGCCATGCCCGCGGACACTGCGCTCACCTCGCTGATGGACGACTACTCGCTCGACGCGTGGGCCGCCAACAACGTGGTGCTGTACCTCGACGAGCAGGCCCAGTCGACGGGCGTGGTGCCCGACGATCGCACCGTGGTCGTCGAACGTTTCCGCGACGAGATCGGCGACTGGCGGGTCTGCATTCTCAGCCCCTTCGGGACGCCGGTTCACGCGCCGTGGGCCATGGCCATTCAACGCCGACTCGGCGAGCGGTTCGACATCCCGGTCGAGATGATGTGGACCGACGACGGCATCGTGCTGCGCCTGCCCGAGGCCGCCGACGACCTGCCGCTCGCCGATCTGATCATCGACCCCGACGACATCGACGAGCTGGTCATGGACGCGTTGCCGCAGACGTCGTTGTTCGCTGCCCGGTTCCGCGAGTGCGCGGCCCGCGCGCTCCTGTTGCCCCGTCGCCGTCCCGACCAGCGCACTCCGCTGTGGCAGCAGCGGCAGCGGGCGCACGACCTGCTCGCCGTGGCGTCGAAGTACCCGTCGTTCCCGATACTGCTCGAAACGTCGCGCGAGTGTCTCCAGGACGTGTTCGACCTCCCGGCGCTGCGCGAGGTGCTCACCCAACTGCGTGACCGCACGGTGCGGGTCGTCAGCGTCGACACGGCCAAGGCGTCGCCGTTCGCGCAGAGCCTGCTGTTCAACTGGATCGCTGCCTACATGTACGAGGGTGACGCGCCGCTGGCCGAGCGCCGTGCGGCTGCGTTGGCACTGGACCGCGACCTGCTGCGCGACCTGCTCGGTGCCGAGGAGTTGCGCGAGCTGCTCGACCCCGGCGCGCTCGCCGACATCGAGCTCGAGCTGCAGCTGTTGGCCGATGGACGCCGGGCCCGCAGCACCGACGAGTTGCACGACGTGTTGCGCCGTGTGGGCGACCTGTCGCCCGACGAGGTGGACCTGCGGTGCGAGGGCAGCGACAGCGGTGCCTGGCTCGCCGAACTGGTTCACGAGCGCCGAGCCGTTGCGGTGTCCGTGGCCGGCGTCGAGCGGTTCATCGCCGCCGAAGACGCGGCCCGATACCGCGATGCGCTCGGGTGCAATGTGCCGCTCGGTCTTCCGCGGGCCTTCACCGAGCCGGTGCCGCTCCCACTCGAGACGTTGCTGGCCCGCTACGCCCGCACGCACGGCCCGTTCGTGGTCGACGACGTGGCGGCTCGCTTCGGCATCTCCGTCGACCGCGCCACCGGTGCGCTCGTCGCGCTCGAGGCCGACGACCGGGTGGTGCGCGGCGAGTTCCGACCCGGCGGCTCCGGTCGCGAGTGGTGCGACAACGAGGTGCTGCGCCAGATCCGCCGTCGTTCGCTGGCGGCGCTGCGACGCGAGGTCGAACCCGTCGAACCCGAGGCGTACGCCCGGTTCGTGCAGGCATGGCACGGCGTCGGCAGCGATCGGCGCGGCCTCGAATCATTGGTCGAGGTGCTCGGCCAGTTGCAGGGTGCCTCGCTCGTGGCCACCTCCATCGAGTCGGAACTGCTGCCGGCCCGGTTGCGCACCTTCCGGCCCACCGACCTCGACGAACTGTGCACGTCCGGCGAGGTGGTGTGGATCGGCGCGGGGGCCATCGGGGCCAGCGACGGGCGCGTGCGGCTGTGCTTCGCCGATCAACTGCCGGTGCTCGCTCCAGGGTGGGAGGCCCAGCCATCCCCGACCGGTGCGTTGCACGACGCGATCCGCGAGCATCTGCGGGCACGCGGTGCCAGCTTCTGGAACGGCATCCGAGCCGCCGACCCTGCGGCCACGGACATCGAGTTGCTCGCCGCACTGTGGGACCTGGTGTGGGCCGGCGAGGTCACCAACGATTCACTTGCGCCACTGCGCAGCATGCTCGCGTCGAAGGGTGTGGGCGGGAAGTCGTCGTCGAAGCCGATGGCGCGCAGCCGGCCCCGCCCCGGGCGTCTGAACCGCATCGGTCCTCCGCTCGGTGCCGGCCGTTGGAGCCTGGTCGCACCGCTGCTGCTGCCGGCGGCCACGCCCACCGAGGCCGCTCATGGCACCGCGCTGCAACTGCTCGAGCGGTATGGCGTGGTCACCCGCGAGGCCGTGCTCGCCGAAGGAGTGGTGGGCGGGTATGCGTCGGTCTATGGTGTGTTGAAGGTGCTCGAGGAACGAGGCCAGGTTCGTCGCGGCTACTTCGTCGCCGGCCTCGGGGCCGCGCAGTTCGGACTGGCGGGTGCGGTCGATCGGTTGCGTTCGTCCCGGGAGGTCGTCGACGCCGAACTGCATCCCGACGACATTCCCGCCCCGGTGGTCCTCGCCGCCACGGATCCGGCGCAGCCGTACGGCGCGGCGATCGTGTGGCCGCAATCGCCCGGCCGTCCGGCGAGGTCGGCCTCCGCCGCCGTGGTGCTGCGCGCCGGGTTGCCGTTGGTGTGGTTCGACCGCCGCGCGTACTCGCTGGTGTCGTTCCCCGCCGCCGAACACGACCGCGGTTGGGCCGATGCGCTCGCGACCCTCGTGAAGGATGGCCGGGTGCGCAGCGTGGAGGTGCGCAAGGTGAACGGTGAGGCAGTGCTGCCCTCGTCATCGTGGGCCGAGGCGTTGCGCGGCGCAGGTTTCGTCGAGGGGTACCGCGGTTGGGTGTTGCGCGCATGACCGAGACCCCCGACCGACCCTTCGCCGATCTGTCCGCCCGTGGCCAACAGGCCCGGTTGCGACCAGCGGTGCTCGAGGTGCTTCGTCATTGGCCGATCGAGGTCTCCCGTGTGCGGCTGTTGAACCACGGCTACAACACCACCTATCGCGTCGACACGGCGACGGGCGAGCGGTTCGCGCTGCGGCTCGACGTGAACCACCGCAAGCCGGTCGAGGAGCTGCGCGCCGAGATGGCGTGGCTGCGTGCGCTGGCCGACGACACCGACCTGGTGGTGCCGGTGCCGCAGCCCACGGTCGACGGTGGTCGCACCGCGGCGGTGTTCGTGCCGGCGGTGGGCGCAACGCTCGAGGCAGCGATGTTCTCGTGGCTCCCGGGTGCCGACTTGTCGCACCGGGCGACGCCGCACATGGTGCGCGAGCTCGGACGTGTGATGGCCGCGCTGCACACCCATGCCGAGGGCTGGGCGTTGCCAGACGGTGCGTCGTTGCCCAGTGCCGATCGCTACTGGGATCCCGGGTATCCGTTGTTCGTCTCTGGTCACCCCGAACTCACGCCTGGGCGCGTCGAGCTGTTTCGGTCGGTCGCCACACGAGTGAGCGAGGTGCACGCGCAGTTGGCGGCGACGGCCGACCCGATCGTGCTGCACGCCGACCTGCACCTGGCCAATGCGAAGTGGTACCGGGGACGGCTGTCCGTGTTCGACTTCGACGACGCACTCACCGGGGTGCGCGCCCACGACCTGGCCATCAGCACCTACTACCTGCGCCCGCGCACGGAACTGGTGGACGCACTGTTCGAGGGGTACGCCTCGGCGCGTCCGTTGCCCCAGCTGCGCGACGATCAGCTCGAGGTGCTGCTCGCGGCACGCAACCTGCTGCTGGCGCACGAGCTCACCGACACCGACAGCGGCGACTTCCGTGCACTGCTGCCCCAGTTCATGAAGAACTCCGAGATCCGCCTCCGCCACTTCCTCGACACGGGCGAGCTGCGCCACGACCTCCCCGGCGTCGTCCCGCTCTGGTGAACCGCGCGAACTTAAGTTCCTGGTGAACGGCGCGAACTCACGTTCCTGGTGAACGGCGCGGTCAGCCGCGGTGGACGGCCCGGAGGCCGGCCCAGGCCAGGTCGGCCATCTGCTGGCCGAGCAGCTCGGGGTCGAACACGACACCCTTCTCGACCAGGTGGCGACTGACGCCCTCGGCCAGTCCGACCAGACCGTGGGCCAGCATCTCCTGGTGTTCGCCCTCGATGTCGGCGGCGATGAACGGGGCGATCGCCTGCGCGGCCTCGGCGGTGATGCGCCGGACGGCGATGGTCGACTCCTCGTCGCGGCTGGCCCGCGAGCCGAACAGGAGCAGGAAGGCGTCGTGGTCGTCGGCCACCCAGCGGAAGTAGGCCTTGAACCCGAGTTCGGTCTGCTGCTTGCCGGAGGTGGCGTCGGCGACGGCATTGCGCACGGCGTTGCGCAACCGCGACCCGGCCTCGTCGAGCAGCGCCATGTACAGGTCCTGCTTGCTGTCGAAGTGCTGGTAGAGCACGGGTTTCGTGACTCCGGCGGCGTCGGCGACGTCGTTCATCGAGGTGGAGTGGAAGCCACGATGGGCGAAGACCTGCACGGACACGTCGAGGATCTGCTCACGTCGGGCAGGGGCAGGAAGACGCATGCTCATAGGGGTTACCAGAGAGTAACTGGACGGACGGCCGGGCGAAACCCCGCCCGCGATCGAGTCACAGTCCGCGCTCGCGGTCCTCGCGCTCGGCAGCTTTCACGGCGTACCCCAGCACGATCGCCGGCGCCAGCAGCACCGAACCGATGATGACCGAGCCGATGACGATCGACGACACCGCAGCG
>JANMFL010000201.1:0-8292 GCA_031377945.1 Acidimicrobiaceae bacterium
CTCATCGACAACGCCCTCCACCACGGCAGCGGGGCGATCGCGGTCACGTCCCGGCGACTCGCCGGCGGCGCTGCCATCGACGTCACCGACGAAGGCACCCTCGTCCGCGTCGCCGACAGCGAACGGATCTTCCAACGCGGCCACGGCGACCGACACGGCATCGGACTAGCGCTCGCCCGCTCGATCGCGGAAGCCGAAGGCGGACGCCTCATCCTCACCCGCCCCGAGCCCACCACCTTCTCCCTCATCCTGCTCGACCCAGACGAGAGCCTCAACACCTGATGGTTCGCTGGTTGATCATCGCTGTGGTGCTCGTCGCCCTCTCGTGGATCGTGATGATCGTGCTCGCCCGCCGGCTCCCACCAGGCCTCGCCAAAGACCTTGCCACGGTCCTGCCCGCGTGCGTCACCACGGCAAGACGCCTCCGCAAGGACCCTCGAGTCCCAAAGCGGGTCAAACTCGCCGTCACGTTCGCCGGACTCTGGGTGCTCTCACCCATCGACCTCATCCCCGAGTTCCTCCCTGTCATCGGCCCACTCGACGACATCGTCGTCGTCGCACTCGCGCTGCGCTACGCCGCACGCCGCATACCACCCCAAGCACTGATCGACGCATGGCCCGCAGAACGACGAATCCTCGAACGCCTCGCCCCGGCGACAGCATCAACCGCGACACACGACAGGGACATCTGAATGGACGACAGCCTCTTCCGCTGGATCAACCGACTCGCCAACCGCACCAGCTGGGCCCACGGGTTCTTCACCAGCTACGCCAAGTACGGCATCGTGCTCTTCGCAGCGCTGCTCGTCGCCGCCTACCTCGACGGACGCCAACACGACGACCTTCGCGCCGTCGTCGGCAGCGTGTGGGCCGCCGGCGGAACACTCGTCGCACTCGGCATCGGACAACTCATCGGCGGCGCCGTCGGCCGCGCCCGCCCCTACGAAGCCATGACCGGCGTCCACCTCCTCGTCGACAAGACCACAGACTTCTCGTTTCCCAGCGACCACGCGACCGCCGCCGGAGCCGTTGCGGTCGGGCTCCTGTTGACCAACCGCCGATGGGGGATCGTGGCCGTAGTCCTCGCCATCGTGATGGCCTTCACCCGCGTGTACGTCGGAGCCCACTACCCCGGAGACGTCATCGCCGGGCTCGCGCTGGGCGGCGCCGTTGCCGCCGCCGGCACGGTCCTCGTCGTACCGCCACTGACTCGCCTCGCCGAACGGCTGAGTGGAACGAGGTTGCGTGTGCTGCTGATCTCAGGCTCCTCGCAGGTGAATGGAGCCTGACTGTGGCGATGGTGACGGGTATCCGCCGCAGCACCTGTCAGTGCAGGGAGCCGTTCATCGAGTGATCGCTGCGACCAGGTCGGCGACGTTCGGGGCGCCGTCGAACCCGGCGTCGCTGCGGTACAGCCGGCACGACATCGACGCGGGTGTTCCGGCTTCGCTGAAAGGGTCGCAGCCGTCGATGAGGATGGTGGGGGATCCGTGCATCCCGAGTTCATGGGCATCCGCGTCACTCGTGATCACCCGTTCGCTGATCTCGGCGACCGTGACCTCAGCGGCATGCAACGCCTCGATGATCCGGGAGAGGGCGAGGGCATGGTTCGGGCAGTCGGGCACCGAGAGCAGCTCGATCTTCATCCGACCAACTGTACGGGCCTCGGTCTGGCCCGTCGGTCCGCCACGCGACTGTCAGAGTGTTCGTGGAGACGGGCGTGGCGTCGTTCGGCGATCTCTTGCACGGTCCATTCCTCGACGTCGTGGGATCGGCCGGCCTCGCAACTCGGCGAGGCAGGCCGATCTCACCTGCACCGGTCGAGCTAGAGGCCGTCGACGGCGAACCAGCCGGTCCCTGCGGCGTTGGTGACGAACACGATGGGGGCCAGACACGTCGAGGGGAGCGCGAGCCGGGCCTCGACCATGCCGTCGCCGCCCGGATCGAGCGGAGTAGCGGTGGTGACAGCGAACGGCGCGGTAGCGACATTCACGATCGCGCCGGCGGCGTCGAGGCAGGACACGACGACCCTCATCGAGGGCAGGGTGTTCTTGCCGGTGTTGGGGCCGGACGCGAAGATCAGGTTCTGGAAGGCGACCTCGACCTTGCCCGTACCGCTCACCTCGGCCGACGACATTCCGATGGACCACGCCGCCCCGGCGCCATTGATGCCTCGGATCTGTCCGGCGGAGCCGGTGAGCGCGAGGGGCAGCCCGATCATCGAGTTGGTCTCGACGGATCGGCCCTTGCCGGCCACGGCGGCGGTGGCGAACCCGGCTGTGGCCAACGTCGCGAGCGCGATCGTGGCGGTCAGGATCTTCTTCATGTTCATGGTGGTTCCTCTCGTCGGGCGCCGGCGGCGCTCACGTCATACGAACGAACGCGGTGAAGGGATTGCGCCCGGGTGCAATCCCTTCACGCCAGCTGTTCGTACAGTGACGGTGATGTGGCGCCCGGCTCGACTCGATCAGCTCTCCGATGAGGCGCTGTTGGCAGCGGTCGCGCTCAACGAACCCGATTCGGCCGCGGTGTTCATCCGCCGGTTCCAGCGCCGCGTCTACGGCCTCGCAGTCACCGTGACCGGCGACGTGTCACTCGCCGACGACATCGCCCAGATGGCATTCGAACGGGCGTGGCGTCACGCCGCCAGCTACGACGCCCGTCGGGCGTTGGTCACCACATGGCTGCTCACCATCACACGCAATCTTGCAATCGACGCGCTCCGTGTCCGTCGGGCGGTGCCCTTCGATCCCGACCTCCTCAGCCAACTGCTCCCACCGGCATCGGGCATCGATCCACAACAGGCAGCGGTCGACCTCGACCAACTCGGACGGCTGGGGGTGGAACTCAATGCCCTCCCCATCGAGCAACGCCGCGCCGTGCTGCTGGCGACGGTTGCCGGACGCACCGCGCTCGAGATCGCCGAGATCGAAGGGGTCCCACTCGGCACCGCCAAGACCAGGATTCGCCTGGGCTTACGCCGACTGCGCACGGCGGTTGCGGAGGTGGCGACATGAGCAAGAACCCGACGATCGGCTGCGACCAGTTCGACGAGCAAGTCGAGGACCTCGCCCTCGGTCACATCGACGAACCGCAGCGCAGCCGACTTCTCGCTCACGCGTCCGTGTGCCCCCCGTGCCAGTCACTGCTCGAGGGGCTCGGCACGGTCGCCGATCGTCTCCTGCTCCTCGCCCCACAACGAGAGCCGTCGGCTGGTTTCGAAAGCCGAGCACTTGCACGCGTCGACACCACGACGACTTCCGGCACAGCGCGATTCAGAGTGCCGCTCTGGGCCGCAGCGGCCGTCGCATTGATCGTCGGAGCCATCGGCGTCACCGCGGCGCGTCTGCTCGATGAACCGTTTGCAAGCGCAGCCGAGGCGACCGCGGCCATTGTCACACCGGCCGGGGTGGACCTCGGCTCCGTCCAATTGCTCGCCAATCCTGCGCCGCACGTGCTCGTCGCGATTCGCGCTCCACGACCCGAGCCGGGCCAACGCAACTGTGAGCTGCAACGCTTCGACGGCACCTGGGTGCAGGTCGGATCCTGGGAGGTTGCCGACATCGCGGCCGGTGTCTGGGCCACCGGCATCGACTCCAGCCTGCTCAGCGCGACGGCAATGCGGATCACCACACAAGACGGCACCCTCCTCGCCACCGCCAGTTTCGACTGAATGCTGTGGCGCGGCCCGCGACGAGGCCATCACGGGAGCCGGTTCACGCAGGCTTGAGACAGGTGGCAAGGAGATCGTGGGGTGCAGCGACGGGAACATCACCTCTGCCGAGGTGGAGCGCGCGATCATGCGTCTCGCCGGGGTGGCCCTACTTCGAGACGGAACGCAGTTTGAACGCCATCATGCAGATGAACAATCCGAAGACGATCAGGTAGAGCCCCGAGATCCACGCGACGACGGTCACGGTGGGCGCTGGCCACGCGACGACCACCACGCCGGCGCCGATCGACAGCAACCCGCCGAGGGCGGTCATCCCGCGATGCTCGAGCGACCGGTCGGCCATCGCTCCGAGGAGTTCGATGCTGCCCGCGATGATCCACACCACGCCCAGCAGGACTGCGAGGACGGCCACCGTCCTGAACGGGTGGCGGAGCACGACGATGCCGACGACGATGCCGACGATGCCAACGAAGGCGGTGATCCCTGCCGACGATGTTCCGTCGGCGAACGCGCTGATCAGTCGGTAGATGCCGTAGAGGAGGATCTGCAGGCCGATCACGATCGAGATCACCGCCAGCGTCTGCCGGGGCCACGCGATCACCACGATGCCGAGCCCGAGGGTGATGAGGCCGATCATGAACACGGCCGGCCAGTCACGAGCGAGTTGCAACCCTGTGGGTACGGGATCGGTCTGTGTGGTCTCGGTCATTCGTGGTCTCCTTCGGTCAGTGACCGCGCCACGGTAGTTGACGTGGGAGCGACGTCGTGTGCTCAGCCGGCGCAGGCGTCCGAGCAGACGGTGCAGGCCGCGTCGGGTTCGGTGAGGATGACGCCGACGTCGCCGTCAGCCGCAACGAGCGAGCCCGCCGGATGGCTCAATCGGAAGCGGCACTCGACGGTGCCGTCCGACCACCGGACGCCGGTGAGGTCGACGGGCATCGGTTGTCCCCCGCCTGCGGTGAACGTCCGGCGCGGTGGTGAGGCGGTGGACATCGGAGCCAAGGGTAGGAGGTCAGAAGTGCTCAGCCCTGGAGAAGGGCCTTCATCTCGGTGATCTCGCCTTGCTGGGCGGTGATGATCTGGTCGGCGAGGGCGAGCACGTCGGCGTCTGAGCCTTTCGCCTTCACGGTCTCGGACTGGCTGATCGCGCCTTCGTGGTGGGCGATCATCATCTCGAGCCACGTCTGGTCGAACTCCGTGCCGGTCTTCGCCGACATCGCGTCCATGTCGTCGGCGCTCATCATGCCGTCCATCGACGACATGTCGTGGCCATCGGAAGAGTCCATCATGACGGGCTGACCGGCAGCAGTGAGCCAGCCGGTCATCAGCGCGACCTCGGGATCCTGGGCGCCCTTGATCCGGGTGGCGAGGTCGATGACCTCGGGACTGGCGCCGACCTTGGGGTCGAGTGCGATCTCGGCCATCTCGATCGCCTGCTCGTGGTGAGCGATCATCCCTTGGGCGAACTCGACGTCGGCCGTGTTGAGCGCGCCTGCCGCGGTGGAACCGCCGGGGGCTTGGGTGGCTGAGGTGCCGTTGCCCATCGAGGAGTGGTCGGAGCCGCACGCAGCGAGCGTGGCGGTGAGTGCGAGCGCGATGGCAGGGAGAGCGAGGCGACGGATCATCGTGGGGGCCTTTCGGGGGTGATTACGACATCATGTAGTATAGAAGTGGATCGGGCGTCGGGGGGCGCGCCGGTCGTGGTCTGGCTCGAGGACGGCGGGGAGACGACCATGGCGGCCGTGATGCCGACGATGACGAGCCCGATTGCGAACTCGGTGACGATCGCCTGGCGAAGTGCTCCGGTGTGGCGGCCCACGCCGTCCGGGTCGTCGAGGCGGAGGTCGACTCGTCGGCGGTTGGCGTTCGCGATGCCGAGCATTGCTGCGAGCACGACGACCTTCGCGACGAGGTAGCGACCGTGGTTGGCGTCGAGCAGGTCCATCGGGCTGCCGACGAGTCGCACGCTCTGGACGAGCCCGGTGACGACGAGGACAGCGACGCTGATTGCCGCCACCCGCGAGAAGCGACGGACCGCCGGCACGAGCACGTCCGGTGTCGTCGTGGGGATCACGATCCAGCCGACGATGGCGAGCCCGGCGATCCAGGCTGCTGCGGCGGCGTGGTGAGCGACGTCGGTGGCGACACCGATCGCAGGCCAACGCATCGATCGCGAGTGGCCGGCGAACGCCCATGTGGCGAGCAGTCCAAGTCCGGGCAGTGAGGCGGCGGTCCAGTACACGTCGCGATGCACGATGTCGGCGTGGAACAGCACCAGCCACATCGCCACAGCGAGGACGATGCGGATCGCGAATGCCATCCCGGCGTCGGTGGTCGTGGCTGCGTCGATCGACCCGAACGATGACCATGGCGCCCGGCCGCTGATGTCGGACGCGACCACGAGCAATTGCACGAACCCGAGCGCGGCGGTGGCGAACAGTGAGCGGCTGAGAATGCGCCGCAGGATCGAGTGAGCTCCGGCGCCGGTCCAGACGTACGCGGTGGTGAGGAGGATGCCGACGATGGCCATGATCGCCAGGTAGGAGGCGTAGCGCAGGACCCAGCGCAGGAGGGTCGGTGTCGAGTACGAGCCGTCGCCCTGATCGAGTGACGAGTCACCCACCGTCGCAGGCGTCGTGGTCGGGGGTGTGGTCGCTGCGACCGCTGGTGCTGTGGTCGGGGTTGGCGCGGTGATCGTGAAGTCGACCCGGCCCGTGATGGGGTGACCGTCGGGTCCGACGAGACGCCACCGTACGGAGACCGGTCCGGGCAGCAGCGTCGGAAGCGGGGTGACGACCTCGGTGTCGCTGGCCGCGCCGTGGGTCGAGCCACTCAGTTCGCTCCGGGCGCCGGTCGCGTCGATCAGGGTGACCGTCATCGTCTCGAGCGGAACTGCCTTGTCGAAGATCCACGTGATCTGCGCTGGCGCAACGGCCAACTCGGAACCATCCGCCGGGTCGCTGGCGACCAGCGTGTTGTGCGCCGATGCGGTGCCCGCCGGGAAGCCGACGACACCGGAGATGGCAGCGCACGCGGTGAGGGTGAGCGCGAGTGCGAGCAGAGCGAGGTGGCGGGGGAGTGTGCGAGACATAGGCTGTCGAGTCCGGCAGCGCCCCGACAGCAGAGCAACTACACGATGTAGAAGTATATTCGAGGTGTCCGCGAATGGGCGGCGCCCCGTGGAGGATGTGCATGACACGACGACCCGATGGTGCGTTGGAAACCGATGTGCTGCGCGTGTTGTGGGCCGCCGAAGGCCCGATGCTGCCCGGCGAGATCAACGAGCGACTCGATGCGGGGTACGCCTACACCAGCGTGGCGACGATCCTCACTCGGTTGCAGGCCAAGGGTTTGGTCGTGCGCACACCGGCGGGAAGAGCATTCGCCTACTCGGCGGCGGTCGACGAGCCCGATCTTGCGGTGCGGCGCATCAGCGAGCTGCTCGACTCGTCGTCGGATCGGGCCCAGGTGTTGAGCAGGTTCATCGGCGGGCTGCCGACGAAAGAGGCCACGGCGATCCAGGCCATGCTCGACAGGGCCATGCTCGACAAGGACGAGCACTGATGCCCGGTTCGCTGGCATATCCGTTGCTGGTGACCCTCGTCGTCGCCGCGGTCGCCACGTCGGCGCATCGGCGTCTGCCTCCTCGGCTGGCCACCAGGTTCGTCACGATCGCGCTCGTCCTCGTGGTCGTCGCCGCCCTTCCGACCGCATTGATCGTTGCCGTTGCATTCTTGGCGCACGTGCCGGTGATCGGGTTCGGGTTCGAGTGGTGTGCTCAGGCGATGGGGCTCCATGGCTCTGTGCCGGCGTGGCTCGGCGGTCCGGTGGTCGTGTTGATCACCGTGGGCGCAGTCAGGGCGTTGAGGTTGTTACGCCAGCACCGGACACTCCGGGTCGAGCACCCGCGTCCGATTCATGTCGCTCGCAGCCACAAGCCCTACGCGGTGACCTTGCCCGGGCGTGCGGGACAGATCGTGATCTCGACCGCGATGGTCGAACTGCTCGACGACGACGAGCAACGGATCGTGGTCGCGCACGAGCGAGCACATGCCCGCTACCGGCACGACCGTTATCTGCTCACGGCCGAGCTCGCCGCCGCGGTGCTGCCACCCTTGCGAGCTCTGGCCAAGCGGGTGAACTACTCCATCGAGCGATGGGCGGATGAGGCCGCTGCCACTGCGTGCGGTGATCGCCGGCTGGTCGCGATCACGCTGGGCAAGGTGGCACTGCAGTCCAACCCGCCGACCGTGGCCGGGTTCTCGGGCCTCGGGGTCGCGTCACGGATGGGGGCGCTGCTCGAGCCGCCGATCCCGAACCCGCATCGAATCCATGTCGTTGCACTGTGGTCGAGCATCGTCGTGACCGCCGGATTCAGCGTCTACCAGCTGCATCATCTGGAACGGCTGCTGACCGCACTGTGCCCGCACTGATCACGGCGTCGGAGGGGAGATCGATGCTCGATCTCCGCCGGTTTCCGCGTTGTCGGGGCGCAGTTGGACTCGACGAAGCGTCTGTGCGTTGAGGGCGACGACGATGGTGGACAGGCTCATCAGGATCGCGCCGACTGCTGGTGCCAGCGTGATGCCGGCCCAGGCCAGCGCGCCGGCGGCAAGTGG
>JANMFL010000212.1:0-1702 GCA_031377945.1 Acidimicrobiaceae bacterium
CTCCGACTCCGAAGTCCGAGTACACGTCGTGGGCCGTCCCGCCAGGCCCCGGCCTCGGTGAGCAGAACTCGCTCGGCAACGAGAAGCACCAGATCTGGAGCGGCGACATCAACTGTCCCGACCCGATCGTGTACGTGATCAAGGTGCAGGTGGCCCCGAAGTCGTTCACCACCTCGCAGGTGCTGCCGATCAACAGCCTCGGCCAGCCCACGGTGTCGTACGACGCGCAGGGCAACACCTACCCGGCCGGCACCGTGCGCACCCTTCCGATGAGCACCATCTACGGCTTCAACGGCACGTTCCCCGGGCCGCGGATCAACGCCGAGTATGGCAAGCCCTGCCTCATTCGCTTCGTCAATGAGCTGCATCTCAACCCGATGAACCTCGACCGCCAGGACTTCGGTGCGCCGGACTGGTCGTTCCTCACCCACCTGCACAACGCCCACACCGCCCCCGAGAGCGACGGCAACCCGCACTATTCGATGCAGTACGGGCCGCGTCTCCACGGCTACCTGCCGGGCATGTGGTGCGACAACCTGTACCTGAACTGGCCGGCCGGTGGTGACGACCGAGAGAAGCAGAGCTTCTTCTGGTTCCACGACCACCGCATGGACCACACCGGTTCCAACGTCTACAAGGGTATGGTCGGCCTGTATCCGATCTACGACCCGAAGAACAATCGCGACATGGGCGACGAGCGCCTGGGTCTGCGTCTGCCGGGTGTGCGCACCGACAACACCGACGGCTCGTTCGATGTCGAGTACGACATCCCGCTCGCGTTCTACGACTGCCGCCTCGACGACGGCGTCACCACCCACCAGGACATGCACGACGGCTTGGGCGAGTTCCCCGAGGCCGGCAACCCGCGGACGCACCCTGAGTGGTGGGGCAAGACGTTCTTCAGGCACTTCCCCAACCATGGTTTCGTGGGCGACATCTTCACCGTCAACGGCGTTGCCTACCCGACGCTCGAGGTGAAGCGTCGTCGCTACCGTCTGCGCTTCCTCGACGCCTCGATCGCTCGCATCTACGAGTTCAAGCTGATGAGCTCGACCAAGGGCCCGGTCTCTGCGGCGTCGCTGGGCTACACCGGCAGCGATCTGCAGGGGCAGTACCGCATCCCCGACGGTCAGCAGTGCATGAAGTGGACCCAGGTGGCCGCCGACGGTGGCATCATCCCTTTCCCTGTCGTCCGTGACTCGTTCGAGCTGTGGCCGGCCAAGCGTCGTGAGTTCGTCGTCGACTTCAGCAAGTACATGGACGGCACGCCCACCACCAAGGGCGACGTCATCTACCTGACCAACGTCTTGAAGATGCCCGACGGCCGCATGTGGAGCAACAGCTCGCGCTTCTCGCCCGACGCCGCTTACAAGGTGCCGATGATGAAGATCGTCATCGGCGACCTGGCCCCCGACAACAGCGTGATGCCCACTCCCACCCGTCAGATGGCGCAGCTGCCCCCCGTGCCGGCGAACTGGTCGACGATGCTCGCCGATCGCAAGATCTTCGAGGTGCAGCGCGGCAGTGCCGGCGGCGAGACCGAGTGGCTCATCAACGGCCGCCAGTTCGACCCCACCGTCTCGGCGACCAGCCTGAAGAACCCGAACGGCAAGTCGCCCTTGGCCATCCAGAAGAAGAACAGCTTCGCCCTGTGGGAGATCCGCAACGGCGGCGGCGGTCGGGTGCGTCGGTTGTGGACCGC
>JANMFL010000267.1:0-9885 GCA_031377945.1 Acidimicrobiaceae bacterium
ACCACATCGAACGCCGCCTGCGCACCGTGGCCATGTTCGAGTCCCACTAGGCCCTGGTGGACGGGCACCCGTCTGTGTCCGGGACGCACTGCCACTCGTTCATGTCGCGCAAATCCCACCGTTTCGGTCGTTTCGCCGCGACATGAACGAGCGAAGGCGCGCACCGAGCTGCCGGTCGCGACGGCCGATTGCGGTGCTTTTCGGGAAACCATTCGCGGCTGTCGGAGGCGTGCCCGTAGCCTTGGGGCAGTTATGGCTGCCACCGAATTGGACCAGATCGTCAACCTCGCCAAGCGTCGCGGCTTCGTGTACCCCTCGGCCGAGATCTACGGCGGGTTCCGCAGCAGCTACGACTACGGCCCGCTGGGGTCGCTCATGCTGCGCAACGTGCGCGAAGCCTGGATCCGAACGATGGTGCAGCAGCGCGACGACGTCGTGCTCATCGACGCCGCCATCCTTGCCCCGCCGCAGGTCTTCGAGGCCAGCGGCCACCTCGCCAACTTCAGCGACCCGCTGGTCGACTGCACGAACTGCAAACAGCGGTTCCGCGAAGACCACCTCACCGACCCCGATGTGTGTCCGAACTGCGGCTCGAAGGGCTCGTTCACCGAGGCCCGCGCCTTCAACCTGATGTTCAAGACCTTCGCCGGTCCGGTCGAGGGTTCGGGCGCCGAGGTGTACATGCGCCCCGAGACCGCTCAGGGGATGTTCGTCAACTTCCTCAACGTGCTGCAGACCAGCCGCAAGAAGCCGCCGTTCGGCATCGCCCAGGTCGGCAAGAGCTTCCGCAACGAGATCACCCCCGGCAACTTCATCTTCCGCACACGCGAGTTCGAGCAGATGGAACTCGAGTTCTTCGTGCCGCCCGCCGAGAGCGAGCAGTGGTACGACTACTGGTGCAAGGCCCGCCTGCAGTGGTACATCGACCTGGGCATCCCGGCCGACATGCTCACCCTTCGTCCCCACGACGCCGACGAGTTGAGCCACTACTCGTCCGGTACCAGCGACATCGAGTTCCTCTACCCGTGGGGCTGGGGCGAACTCGAAGGTGTCGCCCAGCGCACCAACTACGACCTCAACCAGCACGCCCAGCACAGCGGCCAGAAGCTCGACTACTTCGACCAGGCCACCAACGAGCGCTATGTGCCGTTCGTCATCGAGCCGGCCGCCGGCGTGAACCGGGCCATGGCCGCGTTCCTGCTGGCCGCGTACGACGAGGACGTCATCAACGACGAGCCGCGCACCGTGCTGCGCCTGCATCCACGCCTCGCCCCGTTCAAGGTGGCGGTGCTGCCACTGAGCAAGAAGGACACGCTCACGCCGCTCGCCAAGGAGATCTTCGCCACGCTCGCCGAGCGTTACATGGTCGACTACGACGAGACGCAGGCCATCGGCAAGCGGTACCGCCGTCAGGACGAGATCGGCACGCCTTTCTGCGTGACGGTCGACTTCGATTCGCTCGAGGACGGAGCGGTCACCATCCGCGAGCGCGACACCACCGAGCAGGTGCGTGTACCCATCGTCGACCTGTCCATGGAGCTCTTCCGCCGACTCGGGTTCTGATGCTGGCCGACTGACGCGTCGGCGGGGCATCGCCGCTCAGCCGGGTGGAGCGAAGAACTCGAGCGGGATGTTGTCGGGGTCGCGGAACGACAGGCCCGAGCCGTACGGGGCCTGCACCACGCCACCGTGGCTGATGCCCATGGCCGTCAACTTGTCGGCCCACTCGTGCAGTTCGGCTGCGTTGGCACAGCCGAATGCGACATGGTCGAGTCCGGGGCGCAGCTCGTCACACGGCTCGCTGCTGGTCGGCGCACTGTGCTGATGGATGCCGAACAACGTGCCACCGAGCAGCCAGACCGCATGATGGAACGGCCCCGTGTCCTCGTCGAGGACCGGGTCGGATCCGAACAGGGTGGAGTACCACGGTCGACTGCGGTCGAGATCGGTCACGGTGACGGCCACGTGGGCCAGGGACGGAAACGCAGACATGGCGTGCCTCCTGTGTGTTGGAAGCAGATCGTAGGCACCTTTTCTGTGCGCCCTTTCCGGGTGCCTCCTCCGGTGCCTCGTCCGGGTGCCTCGTCCGGTGCCTTTTCCGGGCGACCGCTCAGCGCTGCAGCGGCATGGACACCGTGAAGCGGGCGCCGCCGTTGGGGGCGTTCGACGCGGTGACATCACCGCCCATCGCACCGACGAGTTCCCTGACGATCGCCAGGCCGAGCCCACTCGGATTCTCGGTGCGTTCGGGTCGTTGCCGCGCCGAGTACAGGCGCTCGAACACATGGGGCAGATCGGCCTCGGCGATGCCCGGGCCGTCGTCGTCGACCGTGCAGATCGCGACTGCGGCCTCGCTGCGGCACGACACGTACACGTTCGCTCGGGCGTACTTGGTGCCGTTCTCGACGAGGTTGGCGAGCACCTGCGCCAATCGGTCAGGGTCGGCGTCGACCAACACCGGCGCGGTGGCCACTGCGTGTACCACCACACCGTCGGTCGAGCCGGTGGCACCGTCCACCGCGGTGTGCACCGCCACGGACAGGTCGAGTCGCATCGGATGCATGGTGAACGATCGGGCCTGCAGCTTGGCCAGGTCGAGCAGGTCGGCGACGAGTCGTTCGAGTCGGCGTGACTCGTGCCGGATGATGCCGGCCGCCTTCACCGGTTCCACCGTGCCGTCGGAGATCGCATCGGCATATCCGCGGATGGACGTGAGCGGAGTGCGCAGGTCGTGGCTCACGGACAGCAGGAACTGTTGTTCGAGGGTGCGGCTCCGTTCCAGTGCTTCGGCCATGTGGTTGATGCCGCGCTGCAGCGTCGCCAACTCGTCCCGAGCGCTCGAGGAAGGCTCGGGCACCCGCGTCGACAGTTCGCCGGCAGCGATCAACCGGGCGGCATCTGACACCTCGCGCACGGGTTTGCTGAGACGACGCCCCAACAGGACGGCTGCGCCGAACGCGAGCACGATGGTGGCCACCGCTGCCCACAGGAACAGCCGTACCGCAGCGCCGAGGTTGGCGTCGATCTGGCGCGTGGACAACACGACGAAGGAGCGGCCAGTGGGCGCTGCTGCCGGTGCCGCGGCGTAGGCGACGCGACGCTCGATGCCCGAGACGACCTCGCCGTTCTGCAGGGCGGTGAGCTCGTCGGGGGACAGCGTGATGCCGGCCGGCACGTCGGTGGTGTCCAGCTGACCCTTCCGGTCGGACGTGAGGACGACGAACTGTTCCAGCGGCACCACCGCCCGAAGCCGTTGCAATTGTCGCAGCCGCACCTTCAGCTCGCGCTGGCCGGCAGTGGTGTCGATCGGTTGATCGGTGGTGAGGAACTCGGAGATGTTGGCGGCGAACGAGCTGGTCTGCTGTCGCAGCTCGGTCTCGGTGGTGTGCCGGGCGCGAATCGCGGCGAGCGCCAACGTGCCACCACCGGCGACGACCAGCGTGGCGATGACGACACTGACGATCACGAGCGCGAGTCGGCGGGTCATGGTGCCAGCCTGCCGGTCAGATGTGAGGAATTCGTGAGCTCGGTCGTGGTCCGGCGAACACAGCGCATCGGCATCAACCCAACCGGTAGCCGATGCCCCACACGGTGGCGAGCGGCAGGTCGTCGCCGAGCTTCTTCCGCAACTGGCGCACGAGGACGTCGACGGTGCGGTCGTCACCGATCCAGTCGGCGCCCCACACGCCGTCGAGCAGCTGTTGACGCGACAGGGCGAGGCCCTGGTTGCGGGCCAGGAAGGCGAGCAGGTCGAACTCGCGCGTGGCCACCGCGACGGGGTCGTCGCGGTGACGTACCTCGCGGCGGGCGACGTCGATCTCGAAGTCGTCACCGATGCACACGATGCCGCTGGGGCTGTCGGCGCGCGTGTCGGGCTGACCGCGGCGCAGGATGGCCTTCACCCGGGCGACGATCTCGCGAGGCGAGAACGGCTTGGTGACGTAGTCGTCGGCACCGAGTTCGAGCCCGAGGATGCGATCGATCTCTCCGTCGCGTGCCGTCAGGAACAACACCGGCACGCTGCTGCGGGTGCGGATGCGTCGGCACACCTCGAATCCGTCGATGTCGGGGAGCCCGATGTCGAGCACCACCATCACCGGCCGGTGCAGTTCGACGAGTTCGATGCCGCGTTCGCCGAGCGAGGCCTGGAGCACTCGGAACCCCGCCTCGCGCAGGTACGCGTCGAGCAGGTCGGCGATGTGGGGGTCGTCCTCGACGATCACCACGTTCCGTTCGTTCGCTGCAGTGTCGGCCACGTCGCTCATGGTGCCACGCTGGTACGGTGCGCGGCGGACATCGTCGTCGGCGATGCAGTCACAGGGGAGTGGTCATGAGCAAGGTGTCGGTGTGGGTGAAGCTGGATCTGCAGCCTGGAAAGCGTGATGAAGCGATCGCCATCATCCAGGAAGCCCTCGACGCCGTGGTGTCCGAGGCTGGTACCGAGCTGTACCTGTTGCACACCGACCCGAACGACGAGAACGTGCTGTACTTCTTCGAGAAGTACACCGACGGCGAGGCGCTCGCAGCGCACGCCGGCGCCGACTGGTTCAAGACGTTCGGCCCGAAGCTCGGACCGGTTCTCGCCGGCCGCCCCGACATGAAGATCGTCAACCCCGTGGGCGGCAAGGGTCTCTGACCCGGCTGCCCGCTGCTCGTCCACCGCCATGGCCACGTATCTCGATCGCATTCTCGAACGTCACCGTGAGGTCGCCAAGGGCGATACGCGGTCCACGGGCGCGCTCATCGAACAGGCGCTGGCGATGCCCGTCGCCAGGGGCTTTCGGGCGGCGCTCGCCGACCGCGCCCAGCTCGGTGTGATCAGCGAGGTGAAACGTCGCTCGCCGTCGAAGGGCGACCTGAACGTCGGGCTCGATCCGGCGGCGCTCGCGGCCGAGTACGAGCGCGGCGGGGCGTCGTGCCTGTCGGTGCTCACCGACGAGGAGTTCTTCGGAGGTTCGGTGGCCGACCTGCAGGCGGCACGCAGGGCATGTTCACTGCCGGTGCTGCGCAAGGACTTCACGGTGAGCGAACACGATGTGCTCGACGCGCGGCTGATGGGGGCCGACTGTGTGCTCCTCATCGCTGCGGCGCTCGAACGCAGTGAGCTCATCGCCTTCCACGACCTCGGCGTGAGCATCGGCCTCGACGTGCTCGTCGAGATCCACGATGAGGTCGAACTCGAGGTCGCGCTCGCCGCCGGGGCCACGCTCATCGGCGTCAACCAGCGCGACCTGATCACGTTCCAGGTCGACCACGAACGCGCGGTGCACATGGGTGGCACCATGCCCGACGATGTCGTCAAGGTGGCCGAGAGCGGCGTCCGGGGTTCCGCCGACGCGGCCAGTCTGCGCGCCGCCGGCTACCACGCAGTCCTGGTGGGAGAGACGCTCGTGACCTCCGGCGACCCCGCCGCCGCCATCCGGTCCCTCATTCGCGCCTGACCCGTCGCGAACTTAAGTTCCTGGTGAACCGCCGCGTCCGGGGTCAACCGGCCGTGAATGCCGACGCGGCCTGCGCCGCCAGGTTGGCGGCGTCGAGTGCAGCGGTTGCCCGCGCCGCCTCCACTCGGTGCCGCGTCGCCTGCAGATCGGCGTGGAGTGTGGTCACCTTCGTGGCGGCGTCGTTGATGCGGCCCTGCATGTTCAGGTCGCTGAAGATGTTGTCGAACCAGACGTCGAAGGTCCACGCGTTGCTGCCCATTTCGAGTCCTGCCGGGACCGCCACCGAGACCGGAATGTCGGCAAGCTCGCGACGTACCGCGGCAATGCCCGCAGTCGTCGACTGGATGGCCGACAACGCTTCGTTCACCCGTTCACGTTTCACGGCGGATGCGAGCAGCCCACCTCCGAGGAGGTCGTACGTGCCCCACGCGCGAGCAGACGAGAGGCGTTCGTCGGCGACGGACGCCGCGTCCTGACAGCGACGGACCGCGTCGATCGCCTCGTCGTACTCGGTGAGCAGCGCACCGGCTGTCGCGGCCTGTTCTTCGCGCACCACGGCTGCCCGGTAGCCCTGTGGGTCGACCTGCTCCCATGTGGCCCGGAGCGCGGCGAGTGCTGCGGCAGCGTCGACCGCGGGAGGCACGCTGGTGTGCGCCTCCGAGAGCGTGCGTTCGAGTTCGTCGAGCGCGGCCTGGGCCGTCGCCAGGCGAGTGGCAGCGGCGAGCGCTTGCGATGCCTCCACATCCCGCCGATCGTCGAGTCGTCCGAACAGCCAGTACACGAGTTGGAGAAAGCCCCTTCCGCTCCAGTCCTCGGCTTGCTCGCCCTCCAGTTGGGCCTCGCGCTGCAGTTCCGCGAGACGCATGTCGGCTCGTTCGCATTCGAAGAGCAGTCGCTGGGTGCGTTCGATCGCCAGTTCCCTGGACCGACCTGCGCTGATGGCTGCCGTGTAGGTGGCTCTGCGTGCCGCAAGTTCTTCGGCATCCGTCATCTCGGTGAACGTACCTCACCGAACCGGGGCACACGTCACAGCGGGTTTCTCGGATATCGATACCGCGTCGCGTGGTCGTGCGGGGGTACGTTGGGAGCGCATGTTCGTGAAGATCTGCGGGATCACCAACGAGGACGACGCGCTGTTCGCCGTCGCCATGGGGGCCGACGCTGTCGGGTTCGTCTTCGCCCCGTCGCCGCGCCAGGTCGCCGCCCAGCAGGTCTACGACATCACCCGGCGTCTGCCGCCCGAGATCCTCACGGTCGGCGTGTTCCGCGACGAGGCGCCCGCTCGGGTCATCGACACCGTGCATCGGGCAGGTCTGAAGGCCGCGCAGTTGCACGGCCACGAGACCCCCGACATGGTGGCCGAGGTCGCAGCCCAGATCCGGTGGGTCATCAAGGCGGTCGTCGCCGGCTCCACCGATGCCCAGCGGGCTGATCGTTTCGGTACCGACATGGTGCTGGTCGACGCCCCCAAGCCCGGTTCCGGCAAGGTGTTCGACTGGGGTTTGGTCGACGACGTGGCCGAAGGGCCGCGCATCATCCTCGCCGGCGGCCTCGACCCCGACAACGTGGCCGAGGCCGTGCGCCTCGTCGGCCCGTGGGGAGTCGACGTGTCGTCGGGCGTCGAACGCTCGCCGGGTCGCAAGGATGCGTTGAAGGTGAAGTCGTTCATCGAACGGGCCAGGTCCGCCGCGCCGCCGCGTCATCTGGGTCCCGATCAGATGCCCTACGACTGGGCCGACGACGAGATCTGAAGTTCTCCCTCCAATGAAGAAAGAGTGCATGTCATGTCGTTGATGGCTGAGCCGTCGGCAGAAGGCCGATTCGGCGAGTTCGGTGGACGCTTCGTCCCGGAGACCCTCGTTCCCGCGTGCCAGGAACTGGAGGCCGCGTTCGACGACGCGTGGTCCGACCCGGTGTTCCGGGCCGAACTCGACCACCTCCTGCGCACCTACGCCGGCCGACCGTCGATGCTCACCGAGTGCAAGAACCTCGGCGGGAAACTCGGCATTCGCCTGGTGCTCAAGCGCGAAGACCTGAACCACACCGGCTCGCACAAGATCAACAACGTCCTCGGCCAGGCCCTGCTGGCCAAGCGCATGGGCAAGAAGCGGCTCGTCGCCGAGACCGGTGCCGGCCAGCACGGTGTCGCCTCGGCCACAGCGGCGGCGCTGATGGGCATGGAATGCAAGGTGTACATGGGCGCGGTCGATGTCGCTCGCCAGGAACTGAACGTGTTCCGGATGAAGCTGCTCGGCAGCGAGGTCGAGGCGGTGCACAGCGGCAGCCGCACGCTGAAGGATGCCGTCAACGAGGCGATGCGCGACTGGGTGGCGACGGTCGAGACGTCGCACTACTGCCTCGGTTCGGTGATGGGCCCGCACCCGTACCCATTCATGGTGCGCCAGTTCCACCGGGTCATCGGCGACGAGGCGCGGGCGCAGAGCATCGAGATGCTCGGCGACGTGCCCGACGTGGTGGTGGCCTGTGTCGGTGGCGGCTCGAACGCCCTCGGCATCTTCAGCGGCTTCGTCGACGACCGGTCGCGTCTGGTGGGCGTCGAGCCTGCGGGTGGGGCGGCGGTCACCCGTGCGCAGCCGGGCGTGGTGCACGGTATGCGCAGCTACCTCATGCAGGACGAGTACGGCCAGGTGCAGGAAGCACACAGCATCAGCGCCGGACTCGACTATCCGGGCGTCGGTCCCGAGCACTCGTACCTCGCATCCATCGGCCGCGCCGAGTACCCGAACGTCAACGATGCAGAAGTCATCGACGCGTTCCAGCTGCTCGCCCGTACCGAAGGCATCATTCCGGCGCTCGAGTGCGCACACGCGTTGGCCTGGATCGTCAGGGCGGCGCCCGAGATGCAGGGTCAGACGGTGTTGATGAACCTCAGTGGTCGGGGCGACAAGGACGTCGGCCAGATGATGGACGTGTTGGGACGTGAGTGAGGCGAACATGAGCGAGTTCGGCGTTCTCGAGGCGTCCTTCCGTGCCAAGCGCGCCGAAGGACGCAAGCTGCTCGTCCCGTACATCACGGGCGGACTTGCCGGGTGGCAGGACACCGTGCGTGCAGCGGCCGCTGCGGGCGCCGACGCGATCGAGATCGGCATTCCGTTCAGCGATCCGGTGATGGACGGTCCGGTCATTCAGCAGGCGTCGCAGATGGCACTCGAGGGCGGTGCGACTCCGGTGAGCATTCTGCAGGAGGTGCGCGAGCTCGACGTGCAGATCCCGTTGGCGGTGATGCTGTACTACAACACCGTCCACCACGCCGGCCACGAGCGGTTCGCCGCACAACTCGCGAGTGCTGGCATCGCCGCCTGCATCGTGCCCGACCTGCCGCTCGAAGAGGCGGGGCCGTGGTGCCTCGCGGCAGACGCCGCGGGTGTCGAGACTGTCATGCTCGCCGCACCCACCGCTGCCGACGAGCGTCTGCCGCGGGTGTGCGCCCGGTCCCGGGGGTTCGTCTATTCGGTGGGCCTGCTCGGCGTCACCGGCGAGCGGGCCACGTTGGCCAGCACTGCCGTGAGCCTTGCCCGCCGTCTGAAGGCCGTCACCGACGTGCCGGTGCTCGTGGGTGTCGGTGTCTCGAACGCCGATCAGGCGCGTGAGGCGTGTGCGGTGGCCGACGGAGTGGTGATGGGCGCATCGGTCGTGCGACGCATTCTCGAAGGCGGTGCCGACGCGGCGGGGGAGTTCATCGCCGAGGTCCGCGCGGGCCTGGATCGCGGCTGAGCAGATTTAGCAATAAATACCCATCCGGTTTCCGGTCGGCTCCGAACGGTGAGTGATGGCCTCACCTCCCCCTGGTGAGGTCCGTGAACAACCTGGGAGAACCACCATGAAGTTTCGTACCCTCGCCGCGGCCGCAGTCGCCGCCTCGTTCGTGTTCGCCGCTTGCGGCAGCGATTCGGACTCGGCCACCACCGCTCCGCCCGCCGCAGAGACCACCGCTTCGCCGGCGGCCGGCGACATCGTCGAGGTCGCTTCGGGCAACCCCGACTTCTCGACGCTCGTCGCTGCCGTGCAGGCTGCCGGCCTGGTCGAGACCCTCCAGGGCCCCGGCCCGTTCACGGTGTTCGCGCCGACGAACGCTGCGTTCGACGCACTGCCGGCCGGCCTGGTCGCCAAGCTGCTCCTGCCGGAGAACAAGGACACCCTCGTCAAGATCCTCACCTACCACGTGGTCGGCAGCAAGGTCATGGCCGCTGATGTGGCCGCAGGCGATGTGACGTCGGTCGAGGGCTCGCCGATCACGATCACCGTCGACGGCGGCACGGTCAAGCTCAACGACTCGGCCACCGTGACGGCCACCGATGTCGAAGCCTCGAATGGCGTCATCCACGTCATCGACGCCGTCATCCTTCCCCCGGGCCTCGACGTCTCGGGTCTGTGATCCCCGGCGCTGCGGCGCCAACGAATTCCCACGAAACGAGGGCCCTTC
>JANMFL010000311.1:0-4346 GCA_031377945.1 Acidimicrobiaceae bacterium
CCGACCTCCCGCGTCGTCGCCTCCCACTCCGCGCGGGTGATGCCCGGGTACCCGTCCCCGTCGACGTCGACGAGGTCGAACCTGCCGCCGTCGCAGTCCTGGTCGATGCGGTCGTACGGGACCTCTTCGAGTTGTGGCGCCCGCGCGGCGTCGGCGTCGTCGCAGTCGCGCCGAGCATCCGCGCATTCGCCCGTGGGCTGTCTTGGCGACGAGTCGCCGTCCTCGTCGAGGCAGCCGACCTTCTCGACGAACGGATCCCTGCCGATGTAGACGCAGCCCGACAGGCAAAGCGCGGCCACACCGACCGCTGAACGCAGCCAGAAACGCATGTTTCCTACCCCCGGGCGCACCTTAGCCGCGGCACGCCCCGAACCGTCAACGAAATTCGTTACAGGTGGCCTTCGAGGGAAACGAACAACGTGCGCCCGGGCTGTGGCACCGCGTCCATCGCGAGATCGACCCCGCTGGGGTGCCAGACCTCCCAGTCGAGGGTGTTTCGCACCCCCACGGCGTACCTCACCGGAACGGCCTGCAGATCACCCGACAGCGTGAGGTCCCACAGCAGGCTCCACGGCGTCTGTTCGCCCAGCTGGGTCATGCGCGGCGAGCCGGCGCGAACGCGCGTCGCCACCGTGGAGACGCCAGAGACAACCGGAGCCGCCGCCTTGATTCCGATCAGGTGCGTGGGCGAATTCGTGATCGGGTCGCCGACGGTGAGCGAGCCTTCACGCGCGACCGCGATGGAGTGCTGAGCGGCGAGCATGGTGCCGCGCTGCCAATCGCGCCGAAGCTCGTACTCACCGCCCACCACGCGCACCTGGGCGTCGGTGTTCGCGTACACGATCAGACCGTCCGCGTTCTCAGTCGTGTCGATCAGCTTGGAAATTTCGTTGTAGTAGACGGACGCCGTCAACACGGTGACGTCGTCGAAACGGTGGCTGGCCTCCAACTCGGCGGTGCGTACCGTCTCCGGAGACAGCGCAGCGGGCGACACCTGCGTCGTGCCGTCGTCGTTGTAGAACAGTTCGTAGGGGCTCGGCGCCCGGTACGCGGTGCCGACGAGCAACTTGGCGACGTCGTTGTCGGTCGGCTTCAGGACGAAGGCCAGCCTCGGGTTGAACGTCCCCGTGTCAGACAGGGTGAACCGATCGTAGCGGCCACCAAGGCTGACGGCGAGCATGTCCTTCGCGTGGGCCTCGAGCACCGCGTACCCCGAGTACGCCTGCTGTTTTGGCTGCTCGGAGAGGTACGTGCCGCTGACGTTGTCGGCAGAGTTCAGGTTCGCGACCACGTTGAACCGGGCCTCCGCGCCGACCGTCGCGGTGAGCGCCTTGGAGGGTGTCCACACGAAGCGCGGCTCGACGCCTGTCCATGCGCCCGTCCAGCGGTCGCGCACGACCGTCCCATCGTCATACGGGAACTGCCCGGCAAACGCGTAGCGGTCCGCGTAGGCGCGGGCGTACAGCCGCGCGGTCTCGCCGAACTTCGGCTCCCAGCGCACCTCAGCGAACGACCGGAAGTCATCGCTGGTCGCCCGCGGGTCGCCGGGTATCGTCTCGTACGCGCCCGTCGGAATGCGCTTCATCCGACCGTTGTGGTAGGCCTGCACGGTGACGTCGCCGGCCCAGACCTTCGCGGTGACCTGCCCGGACGCGCTGCCGTCGGCGTCCCTCACCCAGCCATCCTCACCGGCGGCCGGGTCGGTCGCGAACTCGGGGAACCAGTAGTCTGCACCCTGCCCGACGGACCCCGCGACCGACAGCTGCGCGCCGCGGTCGTCGTCGCCGACGCGCGCCCCAGCGCGCCAACGGAACAAGCGCGCGCCGTCGGCGGAGGTACGCAGGGAGGCCTTCGGCGTCTGCTCACCTTCGGAGGTGACGACGTTGATCACGCCAAGAAACGCGTTGCTGCCGTACAGCGCGGACCCCGGACCGCGCACGATCTCGATCCGTTCCACTTCGGAGAGGTCCGCCGACAGGTCGGTGCTGACGTAGCTCGCGCCGATCTGATCGTCGTTCAGCGTGTGGCCGTCCCAGGTGGACAACACGCGGTTGCCGTAGTCGCCGAGACGACCGAACCCGCGAATGCCCAGTGACTGGTACGTGAGATCGTTCGTCGAATACACGCCACGTGACGCAGCGACGGCGTCCGCGACCGACTCGTAGCCGAACGTGCGAATCTCTTCGCGACTGATGATCGACACGCTCGCGGGCGCATCTTCAACGGTTTGCGTCGTGCGGCTCGCTGCGGTGACTTCCTGCACGCTGCGCAGGCGGACATCGAGCGTGAGCTCGCCGCGCTCCTTCACCTCGACGGCCTGCTCCCACGGACGGAAGCCTTGGAGCGTGACCTTCACCGTGTGGGCACCCACGGGGATGTCGAGCACGGCCGGCGTGAAGCCCGCCGTGGCGCCGTCGACGTCGATGCGCGCGTCGCGCTCGAGCGCGTTCACGACGAGGCGTCCGGTGAGCAGCTCGAGGTCCGCGACGGTGCGGCCTGGCTCGGTCGCGTCGACGTCGGCGACGATGCGCCGGGTCTCGCGGCCCGGCGCGGACACCACCAGCACGTGCGGCCCGGGGGGAAGCGCCAGATCCGCTGGTACCGTGCCGATCACGGCCGACTGCTCATCGTCGACGCGAATCGACGCGCCGGCGGTGCCGTCGACGTGCAGCTTGCCCAGGATCGGCTCGAGGGTCACGTCGGCCGTCTCGAACGCGCCGATCGCCGCCGTCACCGTGGTCTCGACGGAGACGTGGCCGTCCTTCTCGATGATGATGACGTGCTCGCCGGGCGGCAGCGCCAGCGTGCGCGGGGTGGAGGCGCGTGCGCCGAGGTTCTTGCGGTCGACGTACACCGTGGCGCCGGGTGGATCGGACTCCACCCGGACCAGGGCGACCTTGCCGAGGATCGCGGTGATGGCCGCCTCACCGACGGCGCGCTTCTGGGGGTCGGGCTCGAGCGCCACGTAGTCCGCGTAATAGCGGTAGGCCTGCGCGTAGTCGCCGAGCTTCTCCCACGTGAGCGCGATGTTGCGCATCACGTTGCGGTTCGGGACGAGCCGGTTCGACAACATCAGGTGCTCGAGGGCATCCTGGTAGTTGCCGGCCTTGAACGCTTCGACGCCGTGCCGGAAGTGCACGTCCGCCTCAACGGAGAGGTCGGTCACCGGCGGGTCTTCCTGAGCGTAGGCCACAGCTGCGACCAGGGCGATCCACGTCACGTCAGCGCTCCATCATCAGGTCGTCCGTCGCGGGGGTGACCGCTGCCGGCTTGACCCCGCTGGCCTTGGTGGGGGTCTTCACGACGGCCTTCGGCGCGAGGGCGACGTGTTGCCGCGTGTCGGCGTCGATGGCACCCATCGCGACCTTGGAGGTCTCGAAGCCGTCGAGGCGCACGTCCATCTGGCGCGGATCGGACGTGGCCCCGAGGGCCCAATCGAGCGTCAACGGCGTGGTGCCGAGGGCGATGTCGCCCTCGAACACCGTGGCACCGGACGGTTCGGACGTGATCGTGAGCTTAGGCACCTGGGCCGGCGCGGTCGCCACCGGTGTGGGGACGACGACCACGGGCGTGGCCACGGGCGGCACGTCCACCTGCGGCGACGTGGTCGCGACGCCGACGCCGACGCCAAGCGCCATGACGATGCCGACCAGGCCAGCGACCACGGTGACGACGAGCACCAGCACGGCGGCCACCGCGAGGATCGGCACCATCCGGCTCTCGGGCTCCTTGACGTCCGCCGGCGGCGCCGGGATTCGCTTCTTCGACATCGTCGGGTAGGTCGGCCCCCCTTCGAGTTCGCCGAGCACGCCGCGGATCGCCGCCTTGAGCTCATCCATCGACTGGTATCGGTCCGCCTGCTCCTTCTGCATGCACTTGCGAACGATGTCTTCCACGGGCGGCGGCACGTTGAGACCGCCGCGCTCAGCGAGCGTCGGCAGGGGCGCCGACAGGTGCGCCATCAGGATCTGCACCTGCGTCTCGGCCGTGTAGGGCTCCGTCCCGGCGAGCAGATAGAACAGCACCGCGCCGAGGCTGTACACGTCGGTCCGCACATCGACCCCGACGCCATGGCGGATCTGCTCGGGCGCCATGAACTTGGGGGAGCCGAGCATCGTCTGATCGTCGGTGAGGTCGAGGCGATCCGGATCCGGCTCCATGAGCTTCGCGATGCCGAAGTCGAGGATCTTGACCGTCTCCCCTTCGGACGAGCCGGCGACCATGATGTTGGCGGGCTTGAGGTCGCGGTGCACGATGCCGATCGAGTGTGCTTCGTGCAGCGCGCGCGCACACTCGTAGACGATCTTGAGGGCATGGATCGGCGCGAACGCGCCGCGCATGGCGGC
>JANMFL010000320.1:0-3002 GCA_031377945.1 Acidimicrobiaceae bacterium
CCCAGATCTGGGTCACTCCGCGCCCGTGGGTGCGATACGTCCCGATACTGGGACGAATCGCGCCCAACCTCCCGCGCTCACAGCAAGCACGCAGCGGGCCGGGCCCGCGAGGAGCCTCGTCGGTGACGAGGAGCGTGCGGCGATCGAGGGTCTGCGGGTGGAGTTGCTCGGACCGGTCGTGCGGTGACGTGGCGGCCAGCGGGCCGAGATCACAGCGGGCCGAGATCACAGCGGGCAAGGTTCAGCAACCGACGAGTAGTGTCGAAGGAGGCCGATGGAGGAACTGGTGAACGTCCCGGATGTACTGGTGGTCGGGCGTCTCAGCGTCGACCTGTATCCCGATGTGGTCGGGCGTCCGCTGGCTGACGCGTCGGTGTTCCGCTCGGCCGTCGGTGGGACATCGGCCAACGTCGCCGTGGCCGCATCCAGGCTCGGGCGCCGTGCGGCGCTGATCACGAAGGTGGGCAACGATCCGCTCGGCCGTTACGCACGTGCCGCGCTGGAACGCCACGGCGTCGACGCGAGCCGCGTCACGACGCACCCGACGCTTGCCACGCCAGTGGTGTTCATCGAACTCGACCCACCGACCGAACCGTCGATCTGGTTCTACCGAAAGCCGTCGGCCCCTGACGAGTTCCTGACGGTCGACGACCTCGACCTCGACCTCGTTCGCTCCGTCCCGGTGCTGTGGGTCCCGGGTGGCGCGCTGGCATTCGAGCCGTCGGCCTCGACGATGACCGCGATGTTGCGGGAACGGGACCGTCGAGCCCACACCGTTCTCGACATCGACTACCGCCCGATGTTCTGGCCGTCGCCGGCAGCAGCAGGCGCGGCCGTCCGACCGCTGCTCGACCATGTCACCGTCGCCGTGGGCAATCGTGAGGAGTGTGCCGTCACGGTGGGAACAGCAGATCCCGATCGAGCAGCCCAACGGATGCTCGACCACGGCGTCGCGCTGGCGATCGTCAAGATGGGGCCCGACGGTGTGCTCGCAGTGACCGCCGACGGGACCTCGGTCGTCGTTCCGCCGACACCGGTCGAGGTGGTCTGCGGGCTTGGCGCAGGCGATGCATTCGGAGGCAGCCTCATCGATGGTCTCGTTCGTGGCGCGACGTCCGGCCCGGCCCTCGCCGACCTGCTGCGCCGGGCCAACGCGGCCGGCGCGATCGTTGCGTCGAGGCTGCTGTGCAGCGACGACATGCCGACGAGCGACGAGATCGACGTGATGCTCACCACCGGAGTACCACCCACACGTGTCGAGGGAGACAGACCATGAACCCGTCAGCCAGACCGCCGGCCAGCGTCACCCAGGACGGCGTCACCCCGGCCAGCATCGGATGGCGGTTCCTGTCGTTCGCCATTCATCGCCCAGCAACACCGACCTCGGTCGGGCTCGCCGATCAGGAGGTGGCGATCGTGCCCCTCAGCGGATCGATCACGGCATCGGTCGATGGCCGAGATGTCGAGCTCAGCCGGACCTCGGTCTTCGACCAGATGCCGCACGTGCTGTACGCACCTCCCGGAGCCTCGGTCACGATCGAGGGCACCGGAGAATGCGCAGTGGGATCGGCCCCTGCGGTTGGCCGGTACGACGTGCGGGTGTTCGCTCCGAGCGAGATGCGCACCGAGATCCGCGGTGGCGGCGCGGCGCGCCGTCAGGTGGTCCACTTGCTCAACGCACCGATGCCTGCAGAACGCCTGATCCTGTTCGAGGTGTACGTGCCACGCGGCTCGTGGTCGGGGTGGCCGCCGCACTGCCACGACGGCTACGGCGGGTCGCCGTATCTCGAAGAGACCTACTACTTCCGCACCGACCCGGCCAACGGGTTCTGCCTGCACCGCAACTGGCGCGATGACGAGCCGTTCGACGAGACGTTCGTGGCACACGACGGCGGCACGGTCACCGTCCCGAAAGGCTTCCACTGCAGCGTCGGCTCGCCCGGGTCGCACATGTACTTCCTCAACTACCTTGCGGGCGAGCTCGAGGACGAGGCCCGTTCGACCCCGCCGTGCTTCCATGCCGACTACACCTGGATCGAATCCGACTGGGACGCGAACGGCTGGTCCTTGCCCAAGGTGACCCCGTGACGCGCGCAACCTCGGTGGCGACCCGGATCGCATCGGTCCGATGATCGACCGGTCAGCGCTGGCGCCGTTGCTCGACGACGGTGGCCGATTCGCCATCCTCGCGCTCGACCATCGCGACTCGCTGCGGGCCGAGTTCGACGCGGCGCATCCCGAACGCGTCGCGCTCGACGACCTCGTCCGGTTCAAGCTCGATGTGGTCGACGCGTTCGGGGATCGGCCGTCTGCGGTGATGCTCGATCCCGAGACGTCGATCGACCAGATCCTCGTTGCAGGACTGCTTCCTCCAGGTGTTGGCTCGTTGTGCGCACTGGAAGCCCAGGGTTATCTCGGCACCGCAGCCGTCACCAACAGGCTGCTCGATGGTTGGGACCCGGCGCGTGCCCAGGCGGTCGGAGCGAGCGCCGCGAAGTTGTTGGTGCTCTACCGTCCCGATCGTGGTGCGGTGACCGATGCGCAGGACCGGCTCGTGCGCACCGTCATCGACGGATGCGCGGCGATCGGCCTGGCGGTCTTCGTGGAACCGGTTCCCTACGACGTGACCGGTGTGGACGATCGCGAGCGGACCGTGCTCATGTCGGCCGAGCGGCTCGGCGCGTTCGGCCCCGACGTGTTGAAGATGCCGTTCCCGTCGGACCACGCGCATCCCGAGCGGTGGGAATCCGCATGTCGTCGGATCGGTGAGCTGACCGATGTCCCGTGGGCAGTCCTCTCTTGGGGTGCACCGTTCGAGACCTTCTTGCACCAGACCGAGGTGGCCTGTTCCAACGGTTGCTCGGGGTTCATGGCCGGTCGGGCCATCTGGGGAGATTCGATCCACGCCGGCGATCGAGGTGCGCACCTGCGGGCCGTCGCCATCCCCCGGTTCGACGCCCTCGTGGCGGCGAGTGCCGGTGCCACCCCGCTCCTCTGATGCG
>JANMFL010000331.1:0-10500 GCA_031377945.1 Acidimicrobiaceae bacterium
ATCATGGGTCGCGTGCTGCGCCAGTCGGGCTGGAAGCGGCACGAGTACGTGGTGAGCACAAAGTTCTTCTGGGGCATCCACGGCAACACGCGCAACATGCGCAACACGTTGAACCGCAAGTACCTCTCGCAGGCCATCGACGCGTCGCTCGAGCGGTTCGGCCTCGAGTTCATCGACCTCGTGTACTGTCACCGCGCCGACCCGAACACTCCCATCGAGGAGACCGTGTGGGCGATGAGCGACATCATCAGCTCGGGCAAGGCACTGTACTGGGGCACGAGCGAGTGGACCGCCGACGAGATCCGAGCTGCGTGGCTGATCGCCGATCGCCACCACCTTCACAAGCCTGTCGTCGAGCAGCCGCAGTACAACCTGCTGGCGCGCGACCGGGTCGAGAAGGAGTACGCCCGGCTGTACGAGGACATCGGTCTCGGCACCACCATCTGGAGTCCACTCGCCTCCGGTCTGCTCACCGGAAAGTACAAGGACGGCATCCCCGAGGGCAGCCGTGGCGCCCTGCAGGGGTACGAGTGGCTGGCCGATCGGCTCAGCGAGCAGGCGACGATCGCCAAGGTCGAGAATCTGCGTCCGATCGCCGACGAATTGGGGTGCACGATGGCGCAGTTGGCCATCGCCTGGTGCGCGGCCAACCCGAACGTGTCGACGGTCATCACCGGTGCCAGCCGCCCCAGCCAGGTCATCGAGAACTTCAAGGCGCTCGACGTCCTCGAGGCCCTCACCCCCGACCTCCTGGCGCGCATCGAGTCCGCCGTCGCCTGACCCGGTCGCCTGACCCGTTCACCGACACGGGCGCCTCGCTCGTTCACCTGACTCGTTCACCTGACTCGGTCGTCTCACTCGTTCGAATGACACCGAGGTGGGGGAGGGGTGCCCGGTAACCTCGTCTCGATGCGTACCTCGCTGCAAGATCTCCTCGCCACCGGCCGACCGTTGCTGGCCGACGGTGCCACCGGCACCAGCTACTTCGCCGCCGGTCTGGCGTCGGGCGAGCCGCCAGAGTTCTGGACGGTCGACCGACCGGAGGAAGTCACCGGACTGCACCAGCAGTTCGTCGATGCGGGCGCCGACATCATCCTGACCAACACGTTCGGCTGCAACCCGCACCGGTTGAAGCTGCACAAGGCGGAGGCGCGTACGTTCGAGCTGGCCAAGGCCGCCGCCGAACTCGCCCGTTCGGTGGCCGACGCGTCGCCGCGGCCGGTTGTGGTGGCCGGCTCGGTCGGCCCGACCGGTGAACTGTTCGAGCCGCTCGGCGCGCTCACGCACGACGCCGCGGTCGCGTCGTTCGGCGAGGAGATCCGCGGGCTCAAGGCCGGTGGTGCCGATGTGGTGTGGATCGAGACCATGTCGGCGACCGAAGAAGTGCACGCTGCCGCGACGGCCGCCATCCAGCACGACATGCCGTACGTCGTCACCTGCTCGTTCGACACCGCAGGCCGCACGATGATGGGGCTGATGCCCGACCAGCTCTCCGGGGTGTTGTCGGCCGAACCCGTCTCCCCGCTCGCACAGGGTGCCAACTGCGGCGTGGGCGCACCCGACATCCTCGTCACCGTGCTGGCCATGGCCGAGGCCGGCATTCCCGTGGTCAGCAAGGGCAACTGTGGCGTGCCGCAGTTCGTGGGTACCGAGATCGTGTACTCCGGTACGCCGGAACTGATGGCTCGATATGCGGCGCTGGCTGTCGATGCCGGTGCCAGCATCATCGGTGGCTGCTGCGGGACGTCGGCCGAGCACGTCGCGGCCATGCGCGGTGCACTCGACGCACACACCAAGGCAGCTCCGCCGAGCATCGAGGAGATCATCGAGGCCGTGGGGCCGCTCACGAACTCGGTGCCGACGGCCAACAGCGGCGAGCGCCGCAGCCGTCGCAGCCGCGGCGACTGACCGGTACCCTGCGTCGACGTGTCACTCGACGACGAGAAGCTGCCCATCAAGATGCTGAGCGACCGCGTGCTCGTGAAGATCCCCGAGAAGGACGGCGAGCGGCGGTCCACCGGCGGCATCCTCATTCCGGCGACCGCGCAGATCTCGAAGCGTCTGACCTGGGCCGAGGTCGTCGCCCTCGGTCAGAACGTGCGCAGCGCCGAAGTGGGCGACCGCGTGCTGTTCAGTCCCGAGGACCGCTACGAGGTCGAGGTGAGCGGGCAGGACTACATCATGTTGCGCGAACGCGACCTGCACGCTGTCGCCGCGTCGCGCATCGAGTCGCACACCGGGCTGTATCTCTAGGGTCGTGAGCGATCGCTGCTCGTAGCATGTCGGCCATGCCCGACGCCGTCGCCATCCACGCCACTGCCGATCAGCTCGCCACGGTGAAGTACGACGCGAACGGCCTGGTGCCGTGCATCGCCCAGGACGTGGCCACCAAGGACGTACTGATGATGGCCTGGATGAACGCCGAGACGCAGCAGATGACGCTCGACGAAGGGCGCATGGTCTATTGGAGCCGCAGCCGCCAGGAGGTGTGGCGCAAGGGCGACACGAGTGGCGACCGGCAGTTCGTGCGCGAGGCGTTCTACGACTGCGACGGCGACACGCTCCTGTTCCTGGTCGAACAAGAGGGCAAGGGCGCGTGCCACACCGGCGAGTACTCGTGCTTCCACCGAGCGTTCGGCGAGGGGCAGTGAGCGGACTGCGCATGCGGCCAAGCCGCGACGAGTTCCACGCCCTGGCCGCCGAGCACACCGTCGTGCCGGTGTGGACCGAGCTGCTGGCCGACCTCGACACGCCGGTCTCCGCATACCTGAAGCTCGTCGGCGACGGCGATGGTTTCCTGCTCGAGTCCGTCGAGCACGGCGAGCGGTGGAGCCGCTTCAGCTTCGTCGGTCACGATCCGGTGGCCACGTTCGAACTCCGCGACGGCGTGGTGACCAAGCACGGCCAGCACCTCAGCGCCGACATCCCCTACGACCAGGGCATGCTCGCCGTGCTCGATGCGGTGCTCGCCGCGTACACGGCACCGATGATGCCCGACCTGCCACCGCTGCAGGGCGGGGTGATGGGGTACCTCGGATACGACGTGGTACGCGAAGTCGAGCAGTTGCCGAACGTGCCCCACGACGACCGCGGCATGCCTGATGCGGTGATGAGCATCATTGGTTCGCTCGCCGCGTTCGACCACTGGCGCCAGCGCATGTACTTGATCGAGAGCGTGCCCGTGCTGCACATGGATCGCGCCGACGTGGACCGCGAGTACGACGCGGCCATCGCGCGAGTGAACGCCGCGGCCGCGAAGTTGTCGCTGCCGTTGTCGGCTCCGCCGGTGGAACCGCCTGAACCCGGTGAGACCCCGCCCGAGGTGCGCAGCACCATGGCTGATGGCGTGTACCAGCAGGCCGTCGAGGTGGCCAAGGAGCACATCCTGGCCGGCGACATCTTCCAGGTGGTGCTCGCCCAGCGGTACGACATCGATCTGCAAGCCGACCCGTTCGACTTCTACCGCGTTCTCCGTCAGGTGAACCCCAGCCCGTACATGTATTTCCTGCGCCATCCCGACTGCACCATCGCGGGTAGTTCGCCCGAGCCGATGGTGCAGGTGCTCGGCCGTAAGGTGGTGAGTCGGCCGATTGCCGGGACGCGCCGACGTGGGCGCACCGAGGACGACGATCGGCGCATGGCGGGTGAGTTGAAGGAGAACCCGAAGGAGGTCGCCGAGCACATCATGCTGGTCGACCTCGCCCGCAACGACGTGGGACGCATCGCCAAGTTCGGCACGGTCAGCGTCGACGAGCTGATGACGCTCGAAAGGTACAGCCACGTCATGCACCTCACGTCAGAAGTCAGTGGCGAACTGCTCGACGGGAAGACGCCCATCGATGTGCTGCGAGCCACCCTGCCGGCCGGCACCGTGAGCGGAGCACCGAAGGTGCGGGCGATGGAGATCATCGACTCGCTCGAGCCCGTGAAACGCGGCCCGTACGCGGGAGTGGTCGGCTATGTGGACTTCAGCGGCAACCTCGACACGGCCATCGCCATTCGTACGATGTTCGTCGGCGCGAACGGTGCGTCGTTCCAGGCCGGTGCGGGCATCGTGGCCGACAGCGTGCCCGACGACGAGGATCTCGAGTGCCGCAACAAGGCTGCGGCCCTGCTCGCGGCGGTACCGGCTGCGCGTCGCATGACCGCGGCACGGAGCCGCAGAACGTAAGTTCTGCGTGAGCCAACTCGGCTTCTGGTTGCTCCGCCCCCGGCCCCACTGGGCGCGAAACGTCCCAATTCTGGGTCACTCCGCGCCCGTGGGGGCGAATGGTCCCATTACTGGGACGAATCGCGCCCAACCTCTTGCACGCACTGCTGCCGATCTGCGTTGTCGGCAGGGTGAAATGGGACGGGGCTCTGCGTGCTGCAGAGCGCTGCCGTCAGAAGAGTTGGCCGAGGAGCATCAGCGTGCCGAGCATGCCGACCCCGAGCATGCCGATGACGGCGATCGCCGCGAGAGCCGGCACGACGGTGATGGCCCTGATGCCCAGCCACAGAGCCGGTAGGTCGGCCTTGCGGGTCTCCAGTTCGGTGCGCAACGGGGTCATCCGCCGGGCCGACATCACGACCGGCTGGCCGCTGTCGTAGTCGATGAGCAGCTGCGAGGCCGGCGTTTGCGGGCCCTTCAGGAACAGGGCGACGTCGTTGACCAGACGCGAGGCGTAGTGGGCGCCGGCACGGACCACAGCCCATGCGGCCAGCGCGGCCATCGCCGGCACCAGGCAGACGATGCCGCCGAGCACGATCCACAGCGTGTTGGTGCCGAACACCCACCAGCCGGTCGCGAAGGTGGCCAGTCCGATGAGGCCGGCCATCACGGCGATGCCTCCGGCGAGCGTGGCGAGGCGGCGCAGGGTGAGCTGTAGCCCATCGCCGATGCGGCGAGCGACCGAGTCGGATTCCATGCCCGCAGTGTGTCATCCGCGCGGGTCGTGCGACACTGCACCCCATGTTCTGGACCGAGTACCCCCGAGATGTCGTGCAGATGGATGGACCCGACGCAGCGACCTATCTGCAGTCGCAGCTGTCGCAGGACCTGAGGTCGTTGCAGGTGGGGCAGAGTGCCTGGTCGTTCGTGCTGCAGCCCACCGGCAAGGTCGACGTGCTGCTGCGGGTGTGGCGGACGAACGACGAGACGTTCGTGCTGGACACCGACGCAGGCTTCGGCGACACGATGGTCGCTCGACTGAACCGCTTCAAGATCCGGGTGAAGGCAGAGATCCGTCCGCTCGACTGGCGCTGCATCGCGGTGCGTGGTGCTGCCGGGAGCGGTGCGACCGTCCTCGCGCCCGACGACGCCGGCGTCGTGGGGTGGGGTGGCGGGTACGACCTGCTCGGCGCGGCACCGGTGGCTCGTGCGGACGTAGCGGCAGGTTCGGATGCCGACCTGTTGGCGGCGCGGATCGACGCGGCGTGGCCGGCCATGGGGGCAGAGATCGTGCCCGGCGAGACCATCCCCGCCGAGACCGGCATCGCCGAGGTCGCGGTGAGCTTCACCAAGGGGTGCTACCCCGGCCAGGAGCTCGTCGAGCGGATGGACAGTCGCGGCGCCGCGGCGCCGCGGTTGCTGCAGCGCCTGACGGCCACCGACGCCGAGCGTCTCGGTGCAAGGGTCACCACTGCCGCCGGCGCCGTGGTGCTGGCCTACGTGCCTCGGTCCGCGCTGTCGTCCTGATCGCGACATGATGGCCGCATGGCGCTCACACCTGCGAAGGCGGCCACGCAGCTCGACCGCATCCGATCCATCGCCCTCGCGCTTCCCGAGGCCACCGAGGAACTGACATGGGAGACGAGCATCAACTTCCGCGTGAGGAAGAAGATCTTCTGCTTCCCGGGCGACGGCGGCTCGATCATGGTGAAGGCCGACCGTGAGGAACTCCCGGCGCTGCTCGGCGACCCGCGGGTGTCGCCGGCTCCCTACCTCGCCCGCGGAGGGTGGGTGGTGCTCGACCTGTCGACCTCGCCCATCGACTGGGTCGAGGTGACCGAGCTGATCCACACTTCGTACTGCTTGATCGCGCCGAAGTCGTTGGCGGTTCGGGTGGACGGCGGTGATCAGTTGCCGACTGCGACGAACTCGGGGTCGGTGCGGAACTGATCGAACTCCTTCGCCGTCGCCAGCGCGTCGGTGACCGTGTCGGGCGAGGTCTTGGCCGCAGCCCGGAGCCATCCGAGCGATGTGGTGCGATGCCCCATCGCTGCGGCGGCGCGTGCGACGTGCACGGCCAACGCCGGCTGGTGGCTGCTCGAGTACGCGTCGGCCGCATAGTGCGCGGCCTCCTCGTGGCGGTCCAGCCGAAGCAGCACGCCCGAGAGCACGTAGCTGCTGTAGGCCCGCCCGGAGGGCAGGGGAGTGGGCAGCAACGTCGCAACCTGGCGCAGGGCGTCGTCGGGTGCGGCATCCGGCGGCCACCAGTTCACCGGTTCGGTGTCGGCGAAGTCGAGCAGCAGCACGTGCAACGCCGCCTGCTCGTCGCCCGACCGGAATTGCTGCCAGGCCCGATACCAGGGTGAGGGCACGGCGCCTTTCGGGAAGTCGACCACGTCGCTGGCCCAGGCGAGTGCTTCGGCGCGAGCGAGTGCCTGTTGGTTCTCGCTGCGATGACCGCGCTGTTTCTCCTGGCTCATGGCGGCAGCGACGGACAGCAGCGGGATGACGGCGAAGAACACCCATCGGCGAAGGTCGGGTTCGAACGCCATGACCGCGATGGCGATGCCCGTGGCGCCGACGGTGAACCACTGCATCAGCTGATGAGCGCGGGTCGGGGCGACGAACTCGACGGCGATCTCGGCAAGATGGCCGCCGTCGAAGGGGAGCAGCGGCATCAGGTTCAACAGACCGATGACCGGGCCGGCCCAGAACACCGCCAGCTGCACGGCGTTGCCCGCCTCAGGACCGGCCAACGCGCCGCGCAGCGCCAGGTAGGTGATGGTGCCGATGGCGATCTGCACGCCCGGTCCGGCGAAGGAGATGAGCGCTCGTTCACCGCGTGAGAGTGGACGCGAGGGGGTGTAGGCGGCGTACCCGGCCATGAAGTCCAGAGCGATCTCGGCATGGGCGCCCGTGCTGCGCGCCGCGAAGGCGTGGCCCAGTTCGTGGATCAGCGTGAACACCGCGAGGAACACGGCGAACGGGATGCCGAAGCGAGGGCCCTGGATGAACACGACGAGGGCCATGAACATCCAGAATCCGGCGCGCACGTGAACGGGGAAGCCCAGGAAGCGGAACTGCGCGGACGGGGACGGCATTCCGCCAGCCTAGAGCCGCGAAACTCCGGCAGAACATGGTGCGGCACCGTAGACTTCCCCCCCGTGTCATACGTCTACGCCTTCGACCACAAGCACCGCCGCCCCCCGATGGAGTACAAGGATCTCCTCGGTGGCAAGGGAGCGAACCTCGCCGAGATGACCAGCGTGCTGAAGCTGCCGGTTCCCCCGGGCTTCACGATCAGCACCGACGCCTGCAGGGCGTACATGAAGAGCGGCTGGCCGGTCGAGCTCTACGAGGAGATCGCCCAGCAGGTGTTCGCGCTGGAGAAGAAGATGGGCCGTAAGCTCGGCGACCCGTTCGACCCGTTGCTCGTGTCGGTGCGTTCGGGTGCCAAGTTCTCGATGCCGGGCATGATGGACACCGTTCTCAACCTCGGCCTCAACGACGAGAGCGTGAAGGGCATCGCCCACGTCACCAGCGACGAGCGCTTCGCGTACGACAGCTACCGCCGCTTCATCGCCATGTACGGCCGCATCGTCATGGGTGTCGACGGCGAACTGTTCGACCACCCGCTCGAGGCTGCCAAGGCCAAGGCCGGGGTGAAGGACGACAGCGATCTCACTGCGAAGGTCCTCAAGGACCTCTGCAAGCAGTACCAGGCGGTCATCAAGCGTGCCACCAAGAAGCCGTTCCCGCAGAAGCCGCGGGAACAGCTCCGCGGTGCGGTCGAGGCCGTTTTTGCCAGCTGGAACGGTGCTCGCGCCATCGCCTACCGCGTGCGTGAACGCATCAGCCACGAACTCGGTACGGCCGTGAACGTGCAGGCCATGGTCTTCGGCAACCGCGACGACAACTCGGGTACCGGCGTGGGCTTCACCCGCAACGCTGCGACGGGTGACAACAAGCCGTACGGCGACTTCCTCATCAATGCTCAGGGCGAGGACGTGGTGGCGGGCATCCGCAACACCGAAGACCTCGACCACATGAAGCTGCATTTCCCCGAGATCCACAAGGATCTGCTCGACATCTTCGCCCGTCTCGAGCGTCACTACCAGGACATGTGCGACACCGAGTTCACCATCGAACAGGGCAAGCTGTACATGCTGCAGACGCGCGTCGGCAAGCGCACCGGTGCCGCCGCACTGAAGATGGCCGTCGACATGACCAAGGGCTCCGGCAAGGGCAACCAGCGCTGGAAGATCACCAAGGAAGAGGCGATCAACCGCGTCACCGCCGAGCACCTCGACCAGGTGCTGCACCCGCAGTTCGCCGGCAAGGGCAAGGTGCTCGCCAAGGGCCTGGCCGCGTCGCCCGGTGCCGCGGTCGGCAAGGTGTACTTCACCGCCGACGACGCCGACGCCGCCGCCACCCGCGGCGAGAAGGTCATCCTGGTCCGCAACGAGACCAGCCCCGAAGATGTGCACGGCATGATGGTGTCCGAAGGCATCCTCACCGCTCGCGGTGGCCTCGTGTCGCACGCCGCCGTCGTCGCCCGTGGTTGGGGTACGCCCGCCATCGTCGGTGCCGATTCGGTGAAGATCGAGGGCAAGCAGTTCAAGGTGGGCGACGTCGTCGTCAAGGAAGGCGACATCATCAGCCTCGACGGCTCGAGCGGCGAAGTCGTCCTCGGCGAGATGAAGCTCGAGGCCGCCGAACCGCCGGCCGAGTTCAACACGATCCTCAAATGGGCCGATCAGGTTCGCAAGGGCAAGCTGGCGGTGCGCGCCAACGCCGACACCGGCGAGGACGCAACCAAGGCCCGCGAGTTGGGTGCCGAGGGCATCGGCCTGTGCCGCACCGAGCACATGTTCCTGGCGCCCGACCGCCTGCCGGTGGTGCGCGAGATGATCCTCGCCCAGACCCCCGAGGCCGAGGAGAAGGCGCTCGCCGAACTCGGCCGTGTGCAGCAGATCGACTTCGAGGAGATCCTCGAGGCGATGGACGGCCTGCCGGTGACGGTGCGTCTGCTCGACCCGCCGCTGCACGAGTTCCTGCCGTCGGTGGAAGAGCTGCGCATCAAGAAGGCCACGACCGGCCTCACCAAGCGCGAGACCCTCGAGCTGAAGGCTGCCGAGGAGTGGGCCGAGCACAACCCGATGATCGGCACGCGCGGCGTCCGCCTCGGTGTGGTGAAGCCCGGCCTCTACGCAATGCAGGTGAGAGCGCTCATGCGTGCCGCCGCTGCGTTGCGCAAGAAGGGCAAGAACCCGATCGTCGAGATCATGATCCCGCTCACCGTCACCCGCGAAGAGCTCGCCCTGGCCCGTTCGTGGGTGCAGACCGAGGTCACGGCAGCGATCAAGGGCCTGAAGAACCCGCCGAACATCACCATCGGCACGATGATCGAGACGCCCCGCGCCGCGATCCGCGCCGACGAGATCGCCGAAGAGGCCGATTTCTTCAGCTTCGGCACGAACGACCTCACCCAGATGACGTTCGGCTTCAGCCGCGACGATGTCGAGAGCCGCATGATGCCGGCGTACCTCGAGCAGGGTCTGCTCAAGCGCAACCCGTTCGAGACCATCGACCAGGGTGGCGTCGGCGAACTCGTCAAGCTGGGTGCCGCTCGCGGTCGCTCGGTGAAGAAGAACCTGAAGCTGGGTGTCTGCGGCGAGCACGGTGGCGACCCCGAGAGCATCGAACTGTTCTACGAAGCCGGTCTGGACTACGTCAGCTGCAGCCCGTTCCGGGTGCCGATCGCGCGTCTCGCTGCGGCGCAGGCGGTCCTCGGCGGGAACACGTCGTCGACGAAGTGATCGTCGCGGACCCTCGGTCCGCGCCATGATCAGGACAACGAAAAGGAGCGAACGATGCAGGTACAGACGCGTCAGGGGCCGGCCTTCGGGGTGGCCCGGCTCACCTTGGGTCCGAACGAACCGGTGAAGGTGGAGGGCGGCGCCATGATGGCCATGTCGTCCGGAGTCACGCTCGCGGCCAAGGCCGAGGGTGGCATCATGAAGTCGCTCAAGCGTGCTGCGCTCGGTGGCGAGAGCTTCTTCGTCAGCACCTACACGGCGCCACCGTCCGGTGGTTTCGTCGACGTGGCGGCCCGACTTCCCGGAGACCTCTCCTCGCTCGAGATCAGCCCCGGCACGGCGCTGTTCATCTCGAAGGGTTCGTGGCTGGCCAACGACGTCACCGTGAACCTCGACGCCAAGTGGGGCGGCTTCAAGAACCTGTTCGGCAGCGAGGGTGGTTTCATCATGCGTGCCGATGGGCAGGGACACGTGGTGTTCGCCTGCTACGGGGCCCTCGAGGTGTGGACCCTGGAGGCCGGGCAGTCGATC
>JANMFL010000338.1:0-3504 GCA_031377945.1 Acidimicrobiaceae bacterium
CGCTGACCGAGCTCACCGATGGGTTTGCCGGATTGGTCGTCTCGACGGGTGGTACCGGCTTCGCCCCGAGAGATCAGACGCCGGAAGGCACCCGCCGGGTCATCGAGCGCGAAGCGCCGGGTCTCGCCGAGGCGATGCGACTGGTGAACCCGCTCGGCCGACTGTCGCGCGGCCTCGTGGGTGTTCGCGGGCAGAGCATCATCTGCAACACCCCTGGCTCGCCGAAGGGCTGCGTCGAGCAGCTCGCGGCGATCCTCGACGTGCTGCCCCACGCACTCCGGTTGCTCGCCGACGCACCGACGGCGCATTGATCCGTGGGTGTGCCGTCGCGAACCGGCGGCACCGGCGTGAGGCGCCGCCGCTAGCCTCGTCCGGGTGCTGAAGCTCGTTCTTCCCAAAGGTTCGCTCGAGAAGGCGACGCTCGAACTCTTCGAAGCGGCGGATCTTCCGGTCGTGCGGTCGTCGTCGGTGGACTACAAGGCCGTCATCGAGGACCCACGCATCTCCGAGGTGCGGATCCTGCGCCCGCAGGAGATTCCCACCTACGTGTCGGAAGGCCTGTTCGACATCGGCATCACCGGGCGTGACTGGGTGGAGGAGACCGCCAGCGACGTCGTCAGCCTCGGCGAACTGAAGTACTCCAAAGCGACGTCCCTGCCCATCAAGGTCGTCGTTGCCGTCGCCGGCGACTCCCCGGTCACCACGGTCGAACAGCTGCCCCAAGGGGTCCGGGTGTCCACCGAGTACCCCGAGCTCACTCGCCGCTATTTCGCCGCCAAGGGCATCGAGGCCGACATCCGGCTCAGTTACGGTGCGAGCGAGGCCAAGATCCCCGACATCGCCGACTGCATCGTCGACATCACCGAGACCGGTCGAGCGCTCCGCGCTGCCGGCCTGCGGATCATCGACGAGATGCTGCAGAGCTACACCGAGGTCGTGGCCAACAAGGCCTCGTACGACGACCCGGTGAAACGCCATGCAATGGCGCAATTGATGACCCTGCTCAATGGCACGCTCGACGCCCGCGGCAAGGTGCTCGTGAAGATGAACGTCGGCGCCGACCAACTCGATGCCGTCATCGGTCTGCTGCCGTCGATGAAGTCGCCGACGGTCAACCCGCTGGCGGGCGACGGTGGCTTCGCGGTCGAGACCGTCGTCGCCAAGCGGCAGATCAACATCCTCATCCCTGCGCTCAAGGACGCCGGCGCCACCGGCATCCTCGAATTGCCGATCTCGAAGATCATCCCGTGATCACCATCGGCACCGTGCAGTCCGGCATCGTGGTGGCGTTCGACAAGGCGGTCGGGCTCGGTGAGGTCGCCACCGAGGATGGCAGCCGATACCCGTTCCACTGCATCGAGATCGCCGATGGCAGCCGCGACATCCCGGTGGGTCAGGCCGTGCAGTTCATGCTGCTCGGCAAGCTCGGTCGCTTCGAAGCGGCCAGCATCACCCCGGCCAGCATCACCCCGGCCAGCATCACTCCGGCCAGCATCACCCCGGCCAGCGTCACTACGGCCTGAGCGAGGCGGCGATGAGCGACCGCGACCGCCAGATCCTCGACGTCATCCGATCGCTACGCGAGGGCGAGGTCGTCAGCTACGGCGACATCGCCGCAGACGCCGGTCACCCGAGGTCGAGCCGGTTGGTCGGCCGCATCCTGGCCACCAGCGACGAGGAACTGCCCTGGTGGCGGGTGGTGAACAGCACCGGCCGCCTCGTTCCCGGCAACGAACTCGAACAGGCCGAACTGCTGCGGGCCGAAGGAGTCACCATCAATGGCGGCCGAGTGCGGCGGGCGACGTCGGGTCGGTTCAGCCGCCCTGCTGGTTCTTGATCTGCACGAACGCGAACTGGATGTTCTGGAGCGCGTCGAGCATCGTCGGCTCGTCGTCACCGAGCCGTCCCTCCAGCGTGTGCACCACGGCCGACATGGCGTCGATGGCGATGGCGGCCTCGCCGAGGTTGGGGGGATTGGCGCTGAGGTGGATGGCCGCCAACTCGTAGAAGCCCACCACGTGGGTGACGATGATCTGCTCGACCGGCGTCTGAGCCAGCCGGTCCTTGGCCTCGCGGATGGCTGCCTCGGCCGCGTCGATCTCGGCTTCGACGCCGTCGGAGTCGAGCTGCGTGCTCGTGTCGGTGCTCGTGTCGGTGGTGTGGTCGGTGGTGTGGTCGGTGCTGGGGTCTGTGCCGGGGGCCGGGGTGTCATCGCTGGTCACGTCTGGTAGCGTACCGGGGACAACTGAGGCGAAGTGGGGTGTCGATCCGTCGACACGACCCCACCCGGCCACCCTCGGGTGCGTTCCGGGTCATCGAGGATTGCGTAGCATGCCGCCTGAAGCGGTGTGTCTCCGTCGTGTTCGGCGACTTCGCATCGCCACCACAGGAGGGGACCACCCATTGCACAGGAGTGAGCAGCCATAGCACCGCCGCAGCAACCAGAACACCGGTACAACGAGCGCATCCGGGCGCGTGAGGTTCGCCTCATCGGCGCCGACGGCAATCAGTTGGGCATCAAAGCCCTGCCGGAGGCACTCCAGTTGGCCCGCCAGGTCGATCTCGATCTCGTCGAGGTCGCGCCCATGGCGTCGCCGCCCGTGTGCCGGATCATGGACTACGGCAAGTTCCGCTACGAGGAGAGCCAGAAGGCCAAGGAGTCACGCAAGAAGACCGTCCACGTGTCGATCAAGGAAGTCAAATTCCGACCGAAGATCGGCAAGGGCGACTTCGACACCAAGGTCCGACACATGCAGGAGTTCCTGTCCGAAGGCCACAAGGTCAAGGTCACACTCCAGTTCCGAGGGCGCGAGATGGCCCACCCGGAACTCGGCTCGAGAATCCTCGATCAGGTGCTCGAACAGGTCGGCACCGCCGGCAAGGTCGAGACTCAGGCTCGCCTCGAAGGGCGCAACATGACCATGGTCATCGCTCCCGAGAAGAAGGCGTTGCCGCCGAAGAAGCACTCCGAGGCCAAAGCAGCACCGGAACCCGAAGAGGTCCAGGCCACACCGGCCGCAGCCGCTCCGGAACCCGCTGCCGACGCCGATCCCGCCTGACGGATCGTCACCCGTACGGGGTCGCCGCAGTGCGAACCCGTCGAACACACCCGGCGAGGACTCGTCCTCGCCACACCCCACAGGAACCATCACCATGCCCAAGATGAAGACCAGCAAGACCGCTGCGAAGCGGTTCTCGAAGACCGGCACCGGCAAGCTCCGCCGCCTGCAGCAGAACCGTCAGCACCTGTTCGAGAAGAAGCCGTCCACCCGTACCCGCCGCCTCGACGGCATGGTCGCAGTGCACCCCAGCGACACGAAGAAGAACACCGCCACCCGTTCGAACCAACAGCGGCACACTGCGAAGAAGGGTGCCCTGGTAGCGCGGACCATGCAGCCTTTGCCTGAAGGGGGAATGGTGGAAGCATTGTTTGACATTCCGGGCGAGACGGCCCGCGAAAGCGTTCGCCGTCCGGTGATCGTCGGCAAACTCACATACAAAATG
>JANMFL010000346.1:0-11016 GCA_031377945.1 Acidimicrobiaceae bacterium
CGCAGCACGATGCTGCTCACCGACACGCAGGCGATGACCGTCGACTTCCGCAGCGAGGCGTGGGGTGCCCCGCCGTACAACGGCGCCACGGCGTTCCGTCCCGACTGGGACCACTGGCTCGCCTCGCACGCCGAAGCCGCCGGAGCCCAACTGCTCACCGACACCACCGTGGTCGGGCTGGTCCGCGATGCGACCGGCGCCGTCATCGGGGTGCGCACCGACCGACCCGACGGCGACCTCACCGCTCGCGTCGTCATCGCCTGCGACGGCGTGAACAGCTTCCTCGCCAAGGAGGCCGGGCTCTACGAGCACACCGACAGCAAGCACTTCACGCTCGGCGTGAAGGAGACCTTGGCCCTGCCGAAGGAGGTCATCGACGAGCGGTTCGCCGTGCGCGACCGTCACGGCGTGGACATCGAGATTCTCGGCGGCACCGGCAAGGTGAACGGCGGCGGGTTCCTGTACACCGGGCTCGACACGCTGGCCGTCGGCGTGGTGTTGAAGCTGCCGAAGCTGGCCGCGCAACAGCAGCGCCCCGAGCAGTTGATCGCCGGCCTGAAGGCCCACCCGGCCATCGCTCCTCTCGTGCAGGGTGCCGAGTTGAAGGAGTACAGCGCGCACCTCATCCCCGAGGCGGGCCTGACGATGATGCCGAAGATGACCATGGACGGCATGCTCGTGGCCGGCGATGCGGCGGCACTGTGCCTCGCGGCCGGCATCTGGCTGGAGGGCGTGAACTTCGCGATGGCCAGCGGCATGTACGCCGCACAGGCCGCCGTCGAGGCCGTGCACAACGACGACGTCACCACCACCGGACTGGCCGGGTACCGACGTCGGTTGGAGGACACGTTCGTGTTGAAGGACCACCGCAAGTTGCGCCGAGCACCCGAGTTGGTGCTCAGCGACCGGGTGCAGCACCTGTACCCGTCGATGGTCGCCAACGTGGTCGAGCGAATGTTCCGCGTCGACAACCCTTCCCCCAAGCCCGGCGTGCGCCGCATCCTGAACGACGAACGCAAGAGGGCCGGCGTGAAACGTCGCGACCTGTTGCGCGATGGTTGGACGGGTTTCAGGAGTTTCGGATGACCGACAGCACCATTTCGTTCCAGGAGCGCATGGACACGGCCGAGTTCCGCGTCCACCCGCAGGCGCACATCGTCGTCGACGGCAAGGTCTGCTCGGACTGCAGCACCCGCGAGTGCGTCGTCGCCTGTCCGGCGAACCTGTTCGTCCCCACCAGCGACGGTGGCATCGTGTTCAACTACGAGCAGTGCTTCGAGTGCGGCACCTGCTACATGGTCTGCAATCGTGAGGGTGCGATCAGCTGGCACTACCCCGAGGGCGGCCACGGCGTCGTCTTCCGTCGTACGTGATCCCGCGATGAACATCGTTGCCTGTCTGAAATGGGTCAGCCATCCCGGTGAGCCGCACGACGAACGGTTCGCGGGCATGTCGCCGGCCGACGAGTCGGCGCTCGAATTCGCGCTGCGACAGGCCGAGGAACTCGGCGACGGCGTGGGCGTCACGGCGATCACCGTGGGCCCGTCGGGCGCCGACAAGGTGTTGCGTGATGCGCTCGCCTGCGGCGCATCGCGTGCGGTCCGCGTCGAGGCGCCGACCACGACGTCGGGCACCGACATCGCCACCGCGATCGCCGACCACATCGCCGACGCGCGATGGGTGTGGTGCGGTGACTACTCGATGGACCGGGGCGCTGGCAGCGTGCCGCCGTTCATCGCCGCGCACCTCGGGGCCGAACAGGCGTTGGGGATCATCCACGTTCGTCTCGACGGTGGCACGGTGCACGCCACACGACGACTCGACGGCGGCCGCCGCGAGCTGCTCGAGGTGCACGCCCCGGCGGTCGTGTCGGTGGAGGGCGCCACCGCCCGACTGCGTCGGGCAGGCCTGCAAGCGCTGCGTCGCGCTGCCGACGCCACGATCGAGGTGGTGCCGGCGACGACGCCCATCCACCGCGCCGAGTTCATGGTCCGCCCGTACCGGCCACGCGCGCGCGAGCTGCCCGCACCGGCCGGTGCCACGCCGCTCGACCGACTGCGCGTGCTCACCGATGCGGCGACGGCGTCGGCGGCCCGGGGCGAGATGGTCACCCTGCAGCCGGCCGACGCCGCGGCACGCATTGTGCAAGCCCTGCGCGACTGGGGCTACCTGCCCACGGGTTGATCGTCGGCGTGCGGCTCGAACGCCGTGCCGCCCACGACGTGGCCCTCGGCGCGACTGGGCAGGAACCGGAACGCCAACACGGCGCCGACGGCGACGACACCGGCCGACACCCACGACCCGGCGTGGAACCCTTGCATGAACGACTGGTTCACCGCGCCCTGCACCAGCGCCTGCGCCTCGGGACCGAACTGCTCGCCGGCCACCTTCGCGACCGCGGCACCGGCGCCGACGGACTCCTTGGCCGTGGCCAGCGCCTCGGGCGGCACCGGTGTGTCCACCAGCAACTCACCGAGCCGGCTCGCGTAGATCGAGGCGAACAACGACCCCACGATGGCCACCCCGAGGGTGCCGCCCAACTCGCGCGCCGTGTCGTTCACCGCGGAGCCGACGCCGGCCTTGTCGGGCGGAACCGAGCCCATGATCGCCTCCGTCGCCGGCGCGTTCACCAGTCCCAGGCCGCCACCCATGAAGAACATCTGGCCGACCACGAGCCAGTACGACGAGTCGACGGCCAAGGTCGTGGTCCAGGCGAAACCGACCGCCATGGATGCGAGTCCAATGGCGACCACGGCCTTGGTGCCGAACCGCCCGGCAAGCTTGGCCGACAGTGGGGCTGCGATCCCGGTGAACAATGCGAACGGCACCGTGCGCACACCCGCCTCGAGCGTGTCGTAGCCGCGCACGAACTGGAAGTACTGGGTGACCATGAAGATGAAGCCGAACAGGGCGAAGAAGGCGAAGGTGACGCTCAGGCTGCCGGCGGTGAAGCGCATGTTCGAGAACACCGTGACGTCGAGCATCGGGTGGTCGATGTGCCGCTCCCACCACACGAATGTGACGATCAGCGTTGCCGCGAGTCCGAAGGCGAGCATCGACGAGACGCTGAGCCAACCGTGGTGCGGCCCCTCGATGACGGCCCAGACGAGCGAGGTGATGCCGAGGATGGACAGCGCGATGCCGAGCGGGTCGAAGCGGTGGACCGTGGTGTCGCGCGACGTGGGGACCGCCCAGGCGATGAGTGCGAGAGCGACCACGATGACCGGCACGTTGACGAGGAACACCGAGCCCCACCAGAAGTGGCGCAGCAGCAATCCGCCGGTGACCGGGCCGAGGGCGACGGCGAGGCCGCTCGTGGCGGCCCACACCGCGATGGCGACGGCCCGTTGCTTGGGGACCGTGAACACGTTCACCAGCAGTGCCAGCGTCGCCGGGAAGATCAGTGCCCCGCCGATGCCCATGAGCGCCCGCCACACGATGAGCTGGCTCGCGCTGTCGGCGAAGGCGGCGCCGAGCGACGTGAGCGCGAACAGGACCAGTCCGATCTGCAGCACCCCCTTGCGGCCGTAGCGGTCGCCGATGCTGCCGGCGGCCATCAACAGGCCGGCGAACACGAGCACGTAGGCATCGATGATCCACTGCAACTGGCTGGTGGTGGCGCCGAGTTCGCGCACGAACGTGGGCAGGGCGACGTTCACGATCGTGCCGTCGACGACGATGATGAACACGCTCGTGCACAGCACGGCGAGGATGAGCCAGGGTGAGCGGCCGGTGGGCCGGGCCTCGGCGAGATCGGCGGGATCGGCGAGATCGGTGGTGTCGGGGTGCATCGGGTTCCTCCGGTCGATACGTTGTTATCACATTGTTATCACGACGTGATCACATCGTCACCCCTGGAGGATCATGACGTCCGACACACCCGGGCGACTAACGTGGCGCACGTGAGCAATGCGCACGTGACGGCGCTCGACGACGTGGGCACCACGTTGCTGGAGTCGGCGAGCCGGCTCCTCGCCGACGAGGGGCCCGCATCGCTCACCGTGCGCCGCATCGCCGCCGAGTCGGGCATGAGCACCATGAACGTGTACTCGCGCTTCGGCGGCAAGCACGGCGTGGTCGAGCAACTCTTCCTGCGCGGGTTCGAATTGTTGGCCGCCGCAATGGGGTCGGTCCCTGCCACCGACCAGCCGCTGGTCGATCTCGCTGCGTGCGGGCAGGCGTACCGCACCTTCGCGCTCGAGCACACCACGTTGTACGAGGTGATGTTCGGCCAGGTCGTCGCCGACTACGAGCCCAGCCCGGCGGCACTCGCCAGCGGACTGGCCACCCTGCAACACCTCGCCGACCGTCTCCAGCGTTGCATCGATGCCGGGCTCGTCCGAAACGGGCCTGCGCTGCACCTCGCCGCCATCGTCTGGAGCACGTGCCACGGCGTGGTCAGCCTCGAACTGCAGCAGAAGCTCAGCGCCGCCATCGATTGGGGCACCGTCTTCGACGATGCATGCGCCAACGTGCTGCGGGGTCTGGCTCGATGAGCTACTTCGCCCGACGCGGTGCAGTGTTCGTCGGTGCGATCGCCGTGGTGGGCGTGCTCGGCGGACTGGTCTCCGACATCGTCGGCGACGACCACGACCGCACGACCACGGGCATCGCCGACGCCGGCGGCGACGTCACGCTCGTCAGCAGCCTCGCCCCTGGAGCACCCCCGGCCGACGGTTCGGGCATCACCGAGCCGGGCACCTCCGACACGTCCGAAACCCCCGGCAACACCCCCGGCAACACCCCCGGCACCCCGTTCACCCCACGTACCGACGTGCTCGTCGACCCCGCGTCCTTCGGGCGCCCGTACAGCCCCACCGTGCCCGGCGTGCTGACGTTCCGCGGCAACCCGACCCGCAGCTACTACGGCAGCGGCCCGGTGCCGCGCACCCAGCCGCAGGAGCTGTGGGCCTACCCGGGCAAGGGCAACCCGATGTGTGGCGAGAGCAGCGAGTACGGCAAGCGCAAGGTGTGGTGCGGCACCGGCTGGACCGGCCAGCCCGCCGTCTTCGAACGCGACGGCCGCACCTGGATGGTCTTCGGCGCCTACGACTACAAGGTGCACTTCGTCGACGCCGTCACCGGCCAGGACATCATTCCGCCGTTCGCGACCGGTGATCTCGCCAAGGGCAACGTCACCATCGACCCCGACGGTTACCCGCTGGTGTACGCCGGGTCGCGCGACAACTACCTGCGCGTCATCGCGTTCGACGGCACCGAGCCGCGCGAACTGTGGAAGATCAACGCGCGTACCGACGACCGCATGCACAACGACGACTGGGACGCAGCGCCGCTCGTGTTGGGCGACTACCTCGTCGAAGGTGCCGAGAACAGCTGGTTCCACGGCATCAGGCTGAACCGCGGTTATGCCGCCGATGGCACCGTCACCGTGGACCCGGCGTTGGCGTTCCGGGTCCCGGGTTGGGACGAGCAACTGATCGCCGACCTCGGAGCGAAGGACCCGAAGCGGGTCAGCCTCGAAGCGTCGGTGTCGGTCAGCGGCGACACGGCTTGGCTGAACTCGTCCGGTGGCCTGCTGCAGGGTTGGGACATCTCGTCGCTGCGCACCGGGCAGGGCCAACCGACACGCACGTTCCGCTTCTGGACCGGCGACGACAGCGACGCGAGCGTCGTGCCCGACGATCAGGGGTTCCTGTTCGTGGGTGTCGAGGTGGACCGCAACACGTCGCGGGCGCAGAAGGTCGGTCAACTGTTGAAGATCGATCCGCGTCGCCCCGACGACCCGGTCGTGTGGAGCATCGACGTGAACAACGGCGTCGACAGCGGCACCTGGGCCACCCCCATCGTCACCGGCGACGTCGTCATCTGGAACACCAAGCCGGGCAAGGTGTACGGCATCGACCGCGCCACGGGCGAGATCCTGTGGAAGCTCTCGGTGACCGCTCCCGTGCTCAGCTCGCCGGTCCTGGTGGACGGTGTGCTCATCCAGGGCGACGGCGGCGGCAACCTGCACGCCTTCGACGTGAGCAACCCCCGGGTTCAGCCCAACGAACTCTGGTCGGTGGCGCTCGATGCGAACATCGAGAGCACGCCCGTGGTGTGGAAGGGGCGCATCTACGTCGGTACCCGCGCCGGCTACGTGCACTGCCTGGGGCTGCCGACGTGACCCGCCATCTGGGCCGCACCACCTGGACCGACCACTGGCGCCGCGAACGTCGAGCCATCCTCGCCGTCCCGGTCGGTTCGTGCGAACAACACGGACCCCATCTGCCGCTCGACACCGACATCCGCATCGCCACCGCACTCGCCGAAGGCCTGGCCGACAAGTACGACGAGGGTGACGTGCTCGTCACACCTCCCCTCACCATCACCGCCAGCGGGGAGCACGCCGGGTTCCCCGGCACCCTGAGCATCGGCACCGACGTGTTCGAACATGTCGTCGTCGAACTGGTCCGCAGTGCCGACTGGAGCGGTGGCGTGGTCCTCGTGAACGGGCACGGCGGCAACCGCATGCCGGTGGAACGCGCCGTGAAGTTGTTGCACGGCGAGGGCCGCAAGGTGTTGGCCTGGTGGCCGCGCGTCGCGGGTGGCGACGCACACGCCGGCGACACCGAGACCTCGATGATGCTCGCCATCGCACCGGATCTGGTGCGCATGCACCGCGCCGAGGTCGGTGTCACGGCGCCCCTGCGCGATCTGATCGACGAGATCCGCGAGGGCGGAGTGCACAGCGTCAGCCGCAACGGCGTGCTCGGCGACCCGTTGCGGGCGTCTGCCTCAGCCGGGCGAACGATGCTCACCCGGCTGGCCATCGACCTGGTCGCGGCGGTCGACGAATGGCGGGGCTGACCCGATACCTCCGCGACTCGTCGTGGCAGCAGCCGGGCGACGGCCGCGTGATCATCGCCGGGTCGCCGCTGCGCCTGTTCCGCGTCTCCACCGGCGGCGCTCTGGTGCTCGACGCGGCGAGCATCGGCGAACAACCCCCGACTGCGATCGTGAGCGCCTTGCTCGACCGTTTCGTCGACGCCGGGGCGCTGCACCCCCGACCCGACGCCTCGCCGTTCACCGTCGACGACGTCACGGTCGTGATGCCCGTTCTCGGGGCGGCACCCGATCCGCCGCACGGGTTGCACACCGTCGTGGTCGACGACGGCAGTACACCACCGATCGAACTCCATGGCGTCGAACTCGTTCGGCTGCCCGTCAACCATGGTCCGGCAGCCGCCCGCAACGCAGGCCTCGCGCACGTGCGGACATCGCTCGTCGCGTTCGTCGACGCCGACGTGGAGCTCACCGATGGGTGGCTGGAACCGCTGCTGGCCCATTTCGCCGACCCACGGGTCGTGCTCGTCGCGCCCCGAGTCACCGGTGCCCCCGGCGCGGGGGCACTCGCCGCGTACGAGCAGCGCCACAGCCCGCTCGACCTCGGTGACGAACCGGCCCGAATCGCCGCCGGCACTCGCGTCAGCTACGTCCCCGCTGCGGTCGTCGTGTGCCGTGTGGACCAACTGCGCGCCGTCGGCGGGTTCGACGAAGGCCTGCGGGTGGGTGAGGACGTCGACCTGGTGTGGCGGCTCGCCGCGGCCGGGCACCGATGCCGTTACGAACCTACGTCCACCGTGCACCATCGACCGCGGTCCAGCATTCGCGCCGCGCTCGGGCAACGCGTCGGGTACGGCCGCTCGGCGGCCCCGCTGGCCGCCCGCCACCGCGGCGCACTGGCGCCGGTGCGGATGAGCGGCTGGAGCCTCGGTGTCTGGGCATTGGTCGCGGCACGCCGGCCGGTGCTCTCGGTGCTGCTCGCGGCGGGCACCACGGTCGCACTGCTGCGGAAACTGCGCGATGTTCCCCCCGAAGTGTCGGCGCGGTTGGCCGTGCGCGGCCACCTCGCTGCAGGACGCCAGTTGGCCGACGCCTCCCGACGTGTGTGGTGGCCGCTCGTCCTGGGACTCGCACTCTGCAGCCGCCGCGCCCGACTGCCGCTCGTCGCGGTCTACGCCGGGCCGGCGGTGCTCGATGCGGCTCGCCGCCGTTCCGCACAGCCACTGATCGATGCGCCGCTGCAGTGGCTGGACGAGGCTGCCTACGGTGTCGGCGTGTGGGACGGGGTGCTCACGACCCGCCAGGTGGGGCCGCTGGTGCCGGAGATCAGCGGGTGGCCGAAGCGAGGCGACGGCTGATGTCGTTGCACTCGAGGCACACGGTCTCGGGGATCACCCCGACACGCATCAACTGACCGAACACCACGCAGCCGAGGCAGAACGCGAACACCGACTCGAGCGTCGCGGCGATGACGAGGCCGACGATCAGGACAGTCGCCACCGTCGTGGCCCCGAACGCCACCGACACCAACGCTCCTCCGCTGAACGCCAGCCCGACGCCCTGAGCGAAACGCTTCGGCGGACCGGCCACGAACACGTGTTCGGTGCGGATGTGCGGTGTGACGACACGCGTGACGAACTGGCCGAGCGGACTGAACCGCGGGCCGGAGAGCACACGAGCGAGGAAGCCGTACGCGAGTGGGACGAGGAGCCACCACTGCTGCACCACCAGATAGGCGATGCCCTGCAGCACCACACCAGCCGCCACGAGCCGGGCGGAGGTCTCGTTGACCGGGTTGGGGAAGCCGAACCATTGCGAACGCATGGTCAGATCGTAGACCCATAATTCCGATCGGACAACTCGGGATTCGACCGTGCAGGACCGCGTGCCTGGTCACCCGGTACCGTGGCGCCGATGACCGTGCGCCTCACCGTCGACCGCGCCGCTTGGCTGGCCCACGTTCACGGCATCGCCGCGGCGTACGGCGACGGCCTGGTGCCGGTGGTCAAGGGCAACGGCTACGGGTTCGGGCGAGGGCCGCTCCACGAGGTGGTGCGCGCCGCGGGCGCACGGTACGTCTGCGTCGGGTCCGTCCACGAAGTGCACGACACACCCTCCGGATCGACGCCCGTGGTCCTCACACCCGCGCTCGCGGCACCGTCCACCACCCGGGCCATCCTCACCGTCGGCCACGCCGACCACGTGCACGCGTTGCGTCACTGGGGTGGGCGCGTCATGGTGAAACTGCAGGGGTCGATGCGCCGCTACGGCGTCGCCGCCGATGCGCTCGACGGGCTCGTCGCATCGGCCACCGAGGCCGGCCTCGAGATCGCTGCGTTCGCGCTCCACCTCCCACTCGTCGGCACCGACGTCGACCGACTCGCCGAGATCGAGGCCTGGTTGCCACACCTGCCCGCCGGCGCACCACTGTGGGTCAGCCACCTGACGCCGACGTCGTTCCACGCGCTGCAGCAACGCCACCCCGACCGCGAATGGTCGGTCCGCATCGGCACCGCGTTGTGGCACGGCGTGCCACGAGGCACGTTCGTGCGACTGACCGCCGACGTCCTGGACACGCACCAGGTTCGCGCCGGCGAACCAGTCGGCTACCGGCACACGCCCGTGCCGTTCGACGGCACATTGGTGGCCATCGGCGGCGGTACCGCAGCAGGCATTCATCCGCTCGACGACACCGACCCGTTGCGACACAGTCCGTTCCACTTCGCCCGCACGCGCCTCGAGTTGCTCGAGTCGCCGCACATGCACACGTCGCTCGTGGTCGTGCCTGCCGGCGCGCCATGCCCCGCGGTCGGCGACCGGGTCGACGTGCAGCGACCGCTGACGTCCACGTTCGTCGACGAGGTCGAGTGGACGTGAGCGTCCCCCCGCCGGCCCGGTCCGGCGAGCGGGTCATCGATCTCGACGTCGCCCGCGCCATCGCGCTCATCGGCGTGTGCGTGATGAACTACCACGCGTATCTCGTGCTGCGCGGCGCCAACCCCGGCGACGGATTCTGGTCACGGGTGTTCGACCCGTGGACGGGGCCGCTGTCCACCCGGTTCGCCGCCACGTTCGTGGTGGTCGCCGGGATGGGTGTGTCGCTGATGACGAATCGCGCCGTGTTGTCGGGCGACGCGGCAGCCCGCAGTCGGGTGCGATGGGTCCTCATCCGTCGTGGCGTGCTGCTGTTCGCGTTCGGGCTCGTCCTCGACTGGGTGTGGTCGGGCACCATCCTGTTCTTCTACGGCGCCTACTTCCTGGTGGCGGCCGCGATCTTCACGCTGCGGAGTCGATGGCTGGCGCTCATCGGCACTGCCGCCGCGCTCGCCGCCGCGGCCGTTCAGTGGTGGGCGCTCGACCGGCGGACCCGCGGTCACGACACCGGTTGGTTGCTCGACGGTCAGGCCGAGTCCACGCTCTCACCGCGCGACCTGCTGCTCGACACCGTCGTCCGCGGCACCCACCCGCTCCTGCCCTGGGTGCTCTTCCTGTGCCTCGGCATGATCCTCGGTCGTCGGCTGCCGTTCGACGTCGCCGCGCGCGTGAACCTGGTGTTCGTCGGGGTGCTGCTCGTCGCGGCCGGCTCCCTGTTCTCCCGCTCGCTGCCGCTGCACCCGATGCTCGCCTCCACGCACCCGTTCGACCGCGGCGTGTTCTATTCGCTCAGCACCGTCGGCAGCTCGCTCGTCGCCATCGGGATCATCGGCTGGATCGCCGAACGCACCGCGGGCACCCGCGTCACCCAGGCCCTCGCGGTGACGGGTCGCACCACCCTCACCATCTACGTGCTGCACGTGTTGGTCTTCAACCTGGTCGTCGACTGGCTCGAATGGGTGCAGCCGGCCGGCCTGGCCACGGCGCTGCTCTTCGCGATCGGCTTCTGGGTGGCGGCGATCGTGCTGGCCAACCTGTGGCACACCCGCCACGAGTTCGGCCCGCTCGAATGGGTCTACCGGCGCTTCAGCGCCTGAGCGATCAGAGCACTTCGGTGAACGTGTCGCACTGGCGCGGGTCGATCGAGGTGAAACCTTTCAGGAACCAGGTGCGTCGCTGCTCGGACGAACCGTGCGTCCATCGTTCCGGATCGAGGCGGCCGGTGGTCGTCTGCTGAATGCGGTCGTCGCCCACACCCTCGGCGGCTTTGATGGCCTCCTGGATCTCATCGGGGCTGTCGAGTTGCGCACGCCGATTGGCGTCGCCCACCCAGACTCCGGCATAGCAGTCGGCCTG
>JANMFL010000356.1:0-3032 GCA_031377945.1 Acidimicrobiaceae bacterium
CGAACGGCTGGGCGGTGAACACGTCGACTTCCACGAACCTGCGCTGCATCGGCCCAGTGTGACAGTCCGCGGACCGCCCGCGGTTGTCGTAGCGCGAACCTGGGTAGGTTCGAACGAAGCGACCGGTTCCATCCGGGGCGCCGCCTCTGTGTCGAGGCGATCGAGGCTTGCGATGAGCACCGCCGTCACCACCGTCGACCAGGATCTCGGCAACGAGGTCCGGGTCACCGCCGCGCTCCGGCCGTCGGTGACCGAACTGCGGTCTGCTCGACGCCGGCTGCATCGCAAAGCCGTGCTCATCGCGGTCGTCGTCGCCGTCAGCTACGGCGTGCTCGTGTTCGGCCGGAACGCGATGGTCGTGACCGTCCTCGCCGCGGTCGGTCTCGTCATCGGGCTCACCGCGGCCGCGACGTCGGTGTTCCACGACGGCAACCATGGCTCGTTCAGCACGTCGCCGCTCGTGAACCGGCTCGCCGGCTACACCGGCGACCTGATGGGCGCCAGTTCGTGGATCTGGCGGTTCAAGCACAACAACCTGCACCACGGCAACACCAACGTCGACGGCTTCGACATGGACATCGAGCAGGCGCCGTTCGCCCGACTGACCGCCACGCAGGTGTGGCATCCGTGGCACCGGTATCAACACGTGTACATGTGGGTGCTGTACGGGTTCCTGACCCTGCAGTGGTTCCTCATCTCCGACTTCGCCGACCTCGTCGGGCGCGGTGTCGGGGGCCGCCGCTTTCCGCGCCAACCGCGTCTGCGTGACTACGCATCGATCGCCACGGGCAAGGCGCTGCACCTCACCTGGGCCGTGCTCGTGCCGCTGTGGTTCCACTCGTGGTGGGTGGTGCTGACCGTCTACGTCAGCGTGTCGTGGACCGTCGGGCTGCTGCTGGCAACCATGTTCCAGCTGGCTCATTGCACGTCCATGGTGGTGTTCCCCGGTGATGACGAACCTCGACGTGGTGCCGCGTTCGTGCAGCACCAGTTGCGGACCACCGCCGACATCGGTGGCCGCGAGGGCCTGGCCGCCCGATCGGCGCACTGGCTGATGGGTGGCCTCGACTTCCAGGTCGAGCACCACCTCGCGCCTCGCCTGCCGCACACGGCGTACGCGCTGGTGGCACCGCGTCTGGCCGATGCCTGCGCCGGTGGGACCGAGCACGTGCGGCGCCACAGCGGACTCGTGGCTGCGATCCGTTCGCACGGCCACTGGCTGCGCGAGATGGGCCGTCGCCCGGTCAACCGAGGATCAGGTCGGCATACGCGGCGAGCGCCTGCTTCGGACCGCTGACGAGGAAGGTGGTGAGGCACGTCGCCTTCCACCGTTCGAGTTCGTCGCGGATCTTGTCAGGCGGCCCCACCAACGCGACGTCCTCGACCATCGCCAGGGGGATGGCCGCTGCGGCTTCCTGCTTCTTCCCGGCGAGGTACAGCTCCTGCACCCGCAGGGCGACGTCCTCGTAGCCCATGCGGGCGAAGACCTCGAAGTGGAAGTTGGCGCCGCGAGCGCCCATGCCGCCGGCGTACAGCGCGAGGAACGGTCGCACCATGTCGGCGCACTTCTCGGGATCGTCACCAGGGATCATCATCAGCGTCGCGGCGACCTCGAAGCGGTCCTGCTTGGTGGGGTCGTCGCTCTTGTCGAAGCCCTCTCGCAGGCATTGACGATAGAAGCCGTCCTCCTTGGGGCTGAAGAACAGCGGCAGCCAGCCGTCGCAGATCTCGGCCGCCAAGGCCACGTTCTTCGGTCCCTCTGCGCCGAGGTAGATGGGGATCTCGTCGCGCAACGGGTGCACCGTGCTCTTCAGTGGCTTGCCCAGCCCCGTGCCGGCCTTGTTGGGCATGTCGTAGAACTCTCCGTGGAAGTCGACCGGCTCGTCGCGTCGGACGATCCGGCGCACGATCTCGACGTACTCGCGGGTGCGGGCCAACGGCTTCGGGTACTCCTGGCCGTACCACCCCTCGACCACCTGCGGGCCGCTGACGCCGAGGCCGAGGATGAACCTTCCGCCGCTGAGGTGGTCCATCGTGATTGCCGCCATCGCCGTCGCTGCGGGGGTGCGCGCACTCATCTGCACGATCGCAGTGCCCAGCCGGATGGTGCTGGTCTGCGAACCCCACCATGCCAGTGGCGTGAGGGCGTCGCTGCCGTACGCCTCGGCGGTCCAGGCCGAGGTGAAGCCCAGCCGTTCGGCCTCCTGAATGGCTTCGAGTGCGCCGGTCGGTGGGCCACTGCTCCAGTAACCAGAGTTGTACCCGAGCTGCATCTGCTTCGTGCCTGACATAGTGGGTGACCGTATGTCAGTTGCAGCACGCAGGGCCACACCCGACGACGTCGCCGCGATTTCGGACACGTTGGCGAACGCCTTTCACGACGACCCGATCAAGATCTTCCTCGCAGGCGGCAGGGACCTGACGACCGCGCAGGTGTTGCCGTTCTTCGACGCGTTCACGCGCATTCAGTTGCCCCACGGGGAGACGTACGTGACGCCGGGGGTCGAGGCGGCTGCGCTGTGGGCGCCGCCAGGGGAGTGGAAGGTGCCGTTCCGAAAGGTGCTGCGCTATGCGCCACGCTTCCTGAAGCTGTACGGCACGAAGTTCCCGTCGAACCTGCAGGTGCTCACCGACCTCGAGAAGTTGCACCCGGCCGAGCCGCACTACTACCTCGAGTTCATCGGCACCCATCCGGATCATCAGGGCAAGGGCTTTGGTCGCGCGCTGTTCGACCCCATGGTCGAGCGAGCCGACCGCGAAGGTGTCGGGATGTACCTCGAGAACTCGAAGGAGCAGAACATCGCGTTCTACGGCCGCTTCGGGTTCGAGGTGCGGCGCACGATGACGCATCGCCGCAACGGGCCCCAGATGTGGCTCATGTGGCGCGATCCGCACTGACGCGGCCGTCACGCAGAACTTAGAGCGTCAGCGGATAGGGCTCCAGCGGTTGCGCCAGTCGATGAGCTTGATGACGATCAGCAGGACGCAGACGAGGTGGAGTTGAGCGAGACGGTGGATGGTCCGCCGGTCGG
>JANMFL010000361.1:0-2420 GCA_031377945.1 Acidimicrobiaceae bacterium
ACGACCGGCACCGACACGACCGGCACCGACACGACCGGCACCGACGCCGGCACCCGCACCGCTGACCGCGCCGCACGTCTGCAGGAGATCCTCCAGCCGCTCGTCGCCGACGGCACCCTCACCCAGGACCAGGCCGACAAGGTCGTCGCGGCATTCGAGGCCGCAGGCCCGATGTCCCGCGGCGGTCACGACGGCGGTCACGACGGCGGTCGGGGCCCTGGTGGTCCCGGTGGTCCCGGCATGCGCGGTGGCGCGAACCTCGACGAGGTCGCCACCGTGCTCGGCATCACCGCCGATGAGTTGCGCACGTCGCTCCAGGGCGGGCAGACGCTCGCCGAGGTGGCGGTCGCCAACGGCAAGACCGCACAGGACGTCATCGACGTGCTCGTCGCCGGAATCACCCAGCACTTCGCCGACGAGGTGGCGGCCGGTGAGCACACCCAGGCCGACGCCGACGCGAAGATCGCCGAGATCACGACACGGATCACCGACATGGTGAACAACGGTGGCCCGGTCGGCGGCGGTCCCGGCCACGACGACGATGGACCGAGCGACACACCCACCACGTCGACGGGCGCCTGAGGCCCTCCGTCGCACCACTGCTCTACGATCGGTCGAGGCCCATCGCCTCCCTCCCCGGACCGGGCCTCGGCCGATCGAGACACTTCATGCACAGGAACGACCACCCATGAGCGGACGCATTCTCATCGCCGACGACGACCGAGCCATCCGCGAAGCGCTCAGCCGGGCCCTGTCGCTGGAGGGATACGACGTCGTCCAGGCGGCCGATGGCGCAACAGCGCTGCAGCTCATCGAATCCGCACAACCCGATGTCGCGGTGCTCGACGTGATGATGCCCAACGTCGACGGCCTCACCGTGTGCCGCGTGCTGCGCGCCGAACGCAATCGCATCCCGGTGCTCATGCTCACCGCCCGCACCGAGACCCCCGACCGAGTGGCCGGCCTCGACGCCGGTGCCGACGACTACATGCCCAAGCCGTTCGACCTCGACGAACTGCTCGCCCGGCTCCGCGCGCTGTTGCGTCGCGCCAAGCCCGACGACGGCGCCGACGCGACCGAGCCCGTGCAGATCGCTGATCTTCGACTCGACCCCACCTCGCGCCGTGTGTGGCGCGGCCAGCGTGAGGTCGAACTCTCGAAGACCGAGTTCGACCTGCTCGAACTGCTCGTCCGCAACCAGGGCATCGTGCTCGAGCACAGCACCATCTACGACCGAATCTGGGGCTTCGACTTCGGCCCCGACTCGAAGAACCTCGCCGTCTACATCTCCTACCTGCGACGCAAGCTGGAGGGCGAGGGCGACAGCAAGTTGATCCACACCGTCCGAGGCGTCGGTTACACGGTGCGTTGGCCATGAGCCTGCGGCTCAAGATCGTGCTCGCGCTCACGCTGCTGGCGTGCGGCGCCACCGCCGCGATCGGTGTCGTGTCGTACACGAGCACCAAGCACGAGCTGGAAGCGACCATCGACAAGTCGCTCGACAACGCAGTCCGCAACCTGCTGCAGCGGCCGCTGCTGGGTGTGCCCGACGGCGACGGCGACGAGACCGGTGCCGGCAACGGTGCCGGCAACGGCCGTCCGGGCAACGAAGGCAGGCCGCGCAGCTTCGAACAGGTGCTGTACCAGGTGATCGACCGCAACGGGCTGGTGCTGTCGAGTGGCCAGACGTACCAGCTGCCGGTCAGCGATCGCGATCGTTCAGTTGCCGCCAGCACCGACCCCTCGGCGCGGACGCGCTACGACGTGAGGTTCGACGATGAGCGCTACCGGATGCTCACCGTGAAACTGCCGGTCGGCGCCGTGCAACTGGCGCGCTCGCTGGAGGAGAGCGAGAAGTCGGCCGATCGCATCCTCGGGAGCACGCTGCTCGCGGTGGCCATCGTCGCGCTGCTGTCGGCGCTGCTCGGCTGGCTGATCGCTCGTCAGGTGACCCGCCGCCTCTCGCGGCTGACGGTTGCAGCGGGGGAGGTCGCCGACACCGGCAGGCTCGATGTCGACGTGCCTGTGGACGGCGCTGACGAGACCGGCCAGCTGGGCCGTGCCTTCAGTGGGATGCTTTCCGCCCTCTCTGCCAGCCGCCGCGAGCAGCACCAGTTGGTGCAGGACGCCGGACACGAGCTGCGCACGCCGCTCACGAGCCTGCGCACCAATGTGTCGGTGCTGCGCCGCAGCTACCAGCAGCTGTCACCCGATTCTCGTGAGCAGCTGCTCGCGGACCTCGACAGTGAGACACGCGAGCTCACCGACCTCGTGAACGAACTCGTCGAGCTGGCCACCGACCGCCGCAATGACGAGCCGGTGCAACCGGTGCGCCTCGGCGACGTCGCCGAACGCGCTGCCGCCCGTGCTCGCCGCCGCTTCGGCCGCGACGTCACGGTCACTGCGGACGAGACCGTGGT
>JANMFL010000374.1:0-1514 GCA_031377945.1 Acidimicrobiaceae bacterium
CTCGTCGCTGCCCTCCAGCCGATACTCGACGCCGACGGCGCGGCCCTGCTCGGTGATGATGCGCTCGACGAGCACACCCTCCTTGATGGTGACGCCCTTCGCCCGCGCACCCTTGGCGAGCGCCATGGTCGTGTCGATGGGGTTGGTGATGCCGTCACCCGGCAGGTGCACGCCGCCGACGAGGTCGTCGATGTTGGCGAGCGGCACCAAGTCCTTGATGTCGGCCGGGGTGATGATGTCGACCGGAAGCCCGAACACGCGAGCCATCGACGCGCCGCGCTTCAGTTCCTCGAAGCGCTCCTCGTTCGGCGCAACGCTCACCGAGCCGCGCTGCTGGAAGCCGGTGGCCTGACCGGTTTCGGCCTCGAGCGTGGCGAACAGGTTCGTCGTGTACTGCGCCAGACGGGTGAGGTTGTGCGTCGCCCGCAACTGGCCCACCAGCCCGGCCGCGTGCCAGGTGGTGCCACACGTGAGTTGCTTGCGTTCGAGCAGCACCACGTCGGTGACGCCGCGCAGGGCCAGGTGATAGGCAACGCTGCATCCCACGATGCCGCCACCGACGATGACGACTCGGGCGTTGCCGGGCAGGTCGGCCATGACTTCCTCCGGGTTGTGAAATTTTCGCTATCTTTACACACACGCCGCGACCGAGAGTCGGGCCGAGCCCGGGGGGAACCATGAGCGACCAAGAACGCGAGTCAGCACGCATCGTCGTCATCGGCGGCGGCATCGCCGGTGTGAGCACCGCGTACCACCTTGCGTTGATGGGCTGCACCGACGTGCTGCTGCTCGAGCGCGACGAGCTCACCTCCGGGTCCACGTGGCACGCGGCCGGCAACGTGCCCACGTACTCCACGTCGTGGAGCGCGATGAAGGCGCAGAGCTACACGGCCGAGCTGTACCGCGAGCTGTCCGAAGAGTTCCCCATCAACTACCACGTCACCGGCTCGGTGCGCCTGGCCCACAGCGCCGAGCGCATCGCCGAGTTCCGCCACGTCACCTCCATGGCCAACGCCCAGGGCATGGGCTACGACATGCTCACGCCAGCGCAGCTGAAGGACATCTACCCGCTCATCGAGACCCACGATCTGGTCGGTGCGCTGTGGGACCCGCTCGACGGTGACATCGACCCGTCGCAGGTCACCCAGGCACTCGCCACACGCACCCGCAACATGGGTGGCCGCATCCGTCGCTACGAGCGCGTCATCGGCCTGGTCCAGCACGCCAACTCGCATTGGACCGTCACCAGTCGTGCCAAGGATGGCCACCAGAACGTCATCGACTGCGAGATCGTCGTCAACGCCGCCGGCTATCGCGCCGGCGAGGTGATGGCCCTGCTCGGCCGCCACCACCCCATCGCCCAGATGTCGCACCAGTACTACGTGACCGACGAGATTCCCGAGCTCGCCGCCCGCGAGTATCCCCTGCCGTTGCTGCGTGACCCGGACAGCAGCTACTACCTCCGCCAGGAACGCAACAGCTACATCCTCGGGCCATACGAGTGGCAAGCCACA
>JANMFL010000396.1:0-8650 GCA_031377945.1 Acidimicrobiaceae bacterium
ACACGCCGTGGACCTACACGATCTCGATCAGCTTGATCAGGTTGGCGGCCCCGGCGCGAACGTCGTCGGGGTTCTCGGCGAGCAGGTCGGCGGGCAACGGCTTGCCGGGGGTGATCTTGAACTTGCCGCTGTGCGCCTTCAGCGCACGCACTGTGGCGACGAGCACTGCTGCGTCGGGCACCATGCCGGACGTGCGGCACTTGATGTTGAAGAACCGCTCGGCGCCCATGTCGGCGCCGAAGCCGGCCTCGGTGATGAGGTAGTCGCCACCGCGGATGCCGATCAGGTCGCCGACGATCGAGCTGTTGCCGTGGGCGATGTTGCCGAACGGGCCGGCGTGCACGATGACCGGCGTGTGCTCGAGGGTCTGCAGCAGGTTCGGCTTGAGGGCTTCCTTCATGATGACGGCCATCGAGCCGGCGCCCTTGAGCTGTTCGGCGGTCACGGGGTCGCCGTCCTTGGTGTAGCCCACCACGATGCGGCCCATGCGGGCACGCATGTCCTCGAGCGACGTGGACAGGGCGAAGATGGCCATGACCTCGGAGGCGGCGGTGATGTCGAACCCGGTCTGGCGGGTGATGCCGTCCATCTTCCCGCCGAGTCCGACGATGATGTTGCGCAGGGCGCGGTCGTTCACGTCGAGCACCCGGCGCCAGGTGATGTTGTGGATGTCGAGGCCCAGCTCGTTGCCCTGGTGCAGGTGGTTGTCGACCATGGCCGAGAGCAGGTTGTGGGCTGCGGTGACGGCGTGGAAGTCGCCGGTGAGGTGCAGGTTGAGCAACTCCATCGGGATCACCTGGCTGTAGCCGCCGCCCGCGGCGCCGCCCTTGATGCCGAAGGTCGGGCCCATGCTCGGCTGACGCAGGCTGATGACGGCGTTCTTGCCGATGTGTTGCATCGCCTGTCCGAGACCGACGGTCGTGGTGGTCTTGCCCTCACCCAGGGGGGTCGGGGTGATGGCGGTGACCACGACGTACTTCGCCTTGGGGCGATCGCTCAGCTCCTCGATGGCTTCGAGCTTGATCTTGGCCAGGTCGTCGCCATGGGCTTCGAGCAGGTGTGGCCCGATGCCCATCTTGGCGGCGATGTCGTGCAGTGGCGCCAGGGTTGCGGCGCGGGCGATCGCGAGATCGGACGGAAAGGACACGGTGACCCCCTGAAGACGTGGTGCCCCCTCGTCATTGAGGGAACGATCGTGCCGAGAATAGCACGATTCCATCAGGCGGAACGTGTCCACGATGCGGAACGTTCGGCGAACACGCAGTGACGGTCCGATGTCCCGGTTCTGCGCCTGGTCCGTCAGTGCCTGGTCTTCAGTGCTTGGTCTTCAGTGCCTGGTCTTCAGTGCTTGGTCTTCAGTGCCTGGTCTTCAGGGATGGAAGCTCTCGATGTGGCGCCAGGCGGCGTCCTTGGCCGGTTCATGGCCGGTCACGGCCACCAGGAACGGCTCGCGGTCGATCTGGAAGACGATCGACGGCTCGACCGTGACGACGCTGGCCGTGCGCGGCACATCGGCGAGGAGGGCGACCTCGCCCACCCCGTCACCGCGCGTCAGCGTGCTCACCCAGAGCCCGTCCTTGCGCACCTCGAGCGAGCCCGAGGCGATGGCGTAGTACCGGTCGCCGACGTCACCTTGCTGAATGAGCGTCTCACCACCGTCCATGTGACGCTCGACTGCCGCGCGGGCGACCGCTTCGAGTGCAGCGGGCGGAAGCGGGGCGAACACGGCGTTGGTGCGCAACAGGGCGATGGCCACCACCGGGACGTCGGCCGACTGGTCGGCCTGCCACAACCGCCGAGACGTGCCGACCAACACCACGGCAGGCACGGCCCCGACGATGACCAGGCCCCAGCGCGGCCCGACCGTGGCGACCGTGACCTGGGCCGCCACCGTGCCCAGCGCCAGGCCGACGCTGGTGAGCACCTCGATGAAGGCGAACACGTTGGCGAGGTACTGCGGTGGCGCCGAACGCTGCAGGAGGATGCGGGCCGTGACGTCGAGCAGGCTGCGGCTCAGACCGGCGACGGCCAGCGCCACGAGGGCGACGGCAACGGTGGGGAGCGCGCCGATGAGCATCAGCGACGCTGCGGTGGCGCCGAGGCAGATGGCGACGACCGGCGCAAGGCGTCCGCGGCCCGACAACAGGGTCGCACTGACCGTGCTGCACAGTGCGCCGATGCCGAACGCGATGTTGAGGACCCCGGCGCCGGAGCCGCCCATGCCGAGTTCGTCGACGGCGAGGATGACGAACATCGGGCCGATGAACCCCATCAAGACGTGTTGCGTGCCGAGCACCAGCAGCAAGGTGGGCACGTTGCGCCGACTGCGGACCGACCGGACGACATCGCGCAGCGTGGGCCGTTCGTGGTCGGGGGACTCTGACGACGTGGCGGCGCCGCCCGGCCGGTCATGGCCGAGCATCGTCGCGGTGGCGACCACGCCGACGAGCGCGAACAGCGCACACACCACCAGCACCAGTTCGGGGCCACCCAGGGCGAGGAACGCAGTGGCGACCAGCGGCCCGATCAGGACGGCACCGCTGTCGCAGTATCCGGCGAACAGGTTGGCGGCGGTCAACTCGCGGGCGCTGCGCACCAGTCCCGGTGCAATGACGGCGTAGGACGGCCGGACGAAGGCGATGCCGCCGATCGCGACGGCGGCGGGGACGGTGACGGCGAGCACCGACGCGTCCCGGCCGGCGAGCACGGCTGCGGCGCCGAGCGCGATGCCCTGCACGGCGTAGACGACGGTGAGTGCTCGAATGGGATGGCGGCCGTCGGCGAGTCGACCGACGAACGGCGCCACCAGCACAGCCGGCACCAGCAGGCCGAGGGCCGTCCAGCCGGCCACGACACTTCCGCCGCGGTCCTGTGCGTACACCAGGACGGCGAGCCACGACGCCCATTCGGAGGCGGCTGATCCCGCATACGAGACCACGAGGCGGGCAAGGCGTGAGTTGCGCAGCGCGCCGAACGCGCCGCTCCGCACAGCAGCCGACATCACAGGTCCTTGCACAGCCGCAGCGCGTCGTAGATGGCCGCATGGATGTTGCGGCCCTCGACGGCGTCGCCGATGCGGAACAGTTGGTAGCGCCCGGACGGGTTGGAGTGCAACGCTTGCGGCCGGTCGTCGGTGAAGGCCGCGTGATCCAGTTCGCCGAGGTTCACCGAGGCGGGGACCAGTTCGCCGTACAGGTCGTCGTTCGATCGTGCGCCATGGTCACCCACCACGGCATCGACCACACGGGTCTGGCGCACCTCGCTGTGATCGCTGCCGATCTGCACGTCGAGCCGACCATCGGCGCGGCGGGCGATGCTGCGGACGCGTCGGGTGAGGGTGATGCGCACGTCGGCCTCGTTGAGTGCCCGGCTGTAGGGCACCATGTTCATGCCGCCGACCTCGATGCCGAGGGTGCGCTCGGGGGACACGATCTCGAGTCGGACGCCGCTGTTGACGAGCAACTCGGCGGCGGTCATGGCCGTGTGGTTGCCATCGTCGTCGTAGAGGATGACATCGCCGCTGGGCTTCGCATCGCCGGCGATGACGTCCCATGCGTTGACCATCAACTCGGCACCTGATTCCACCTCGGGATCCTGGGGGAGCGCTCCCGTCGCGAGAACGACCACGTCGGGATGGAACGAGTCGACCACCTCGTGGTCGGCGAAGGTGTCGTACCGCACCTCCACGCTCAGGCGTTCGAGTTCGGCCAGGCGCCACTCGACGATGCCCATCAGGTCGCGTCGGCGCGGGTTACGTGCGGCAAGGCGCAGTTGCCCGCCGGCCCACGGCATGGCCTCGAGCACGGTGACCTGATGGCCACGCTCGGCGGCGACCCGGGCGGCTTCGAGGCCTCCTGGGCCGGCGCCCACCACGACGACACGGCGCGAGGTCGCGGCACGTTCGATGGTGTGGGGCATGTGGAGCTCTCGGCCCGTGGCTGCGTTGTGGATGCACAGCGCCTCGCCGCCCACGTAGATGCGGTCGAGGCAATACGTGGCGCCCACGCACGGGCGGATCGTGCTCTCCTGGCCGAGCTGGATCTTGCGCACGATGTGCGGGTCGGCGAGATGGGCGCGGGTCATGCCGATCATGTCGACCTTGCCCTCGCGCACGGCGTGGCGTGCGGTGGCGACGTCGTCGATCTTCGCCGCGTGGAACACCGGCAGATCGGTGTGTTCGCGCACCACGCCGGTGAAGTCGAGGTGCGGCGCCGAGGGCATGCCAAGCACGGGGATGACCCGGTTGAGCGTGACGTCGTTGACGATGTTGCCGCGCACCACGTTGACGAAATCGATGAGCTGTTCCGCGGTGTAGAGCTGCAGTGCGGCGATGCCCTCGGGCATCTCCAGGCCGTCGGGCAGTTGCTCGTCGACGGCCATGCGCAGCCCGACGATGAAGTCGGGACCCACCCGCTCGCGAACGGCGCGCAGCACGGCCAGCGGGAAGCGGAGCCGGTTGGCGAACGAGCCGCCCCACTCGTCCGTGCGACGGTTGGTGTGCGGCGAGAGGAACTGGTCGAAGAGATGGCCGTACGCCTCGATCTCGATGCCGTCCATGCCACCGGCCTGCATCCGTTCGGCCGCGTCGGCGTAGTGGCCGACGATGCGTCGGATGTCGGCCTCCTCGGCCTCCTTCGGATGTCCGCGGTGGGCGGGCTCGCGCAACCGTGACGGCGCGACGATGGGCAACCAGTCGTCCTGCCCCCACCCGGCCCGGCGGCCGAGGTGCGTGATCTGGATCATGCAGGCGCAGTCGTGCTCGTGCACCGCATCGGTGAGGCGCTGGATCCACGGGACGATCGCGTCCTTGTAGGCGAGCAGGTTGCCGAACGCGGGAGGGCTGTCGGGGCTCACCACCGCGGAGCCGGCGGTCATGGTGAGCGCCATGCCGCCCCGCGCCTTCTCGGCGTGGTAGGCCGCATACCGCTCCTTGGGCAGGCCGTCCTCGCTGTAGGCCGGCTCGTGCGACGTGCTCATCACGCGGTTCTTCAGCGTGAGGTGGCGCAGTTGGAAGGGTTGCAGCAGCGGATCGTCGTTCATCGTGGTCAGTCGAGGTCGTGCTCGACGAGGTCGGGCAGCTTGGGGTGGTAGTCGCCGTGCTCGGCCATCCAGATCTGCGCGGCAGTGTGCAGGCCGGTGGGCTGGTCGAGGCAGCCGGCGCTGAGGGAAACGAGGTCGGGTCGATCAGCGAGGCGCCAGAACAGCGACGACCCGCACCGCGCGCAGAACCCGTACTCGACGCCGTCGGCGGGCGAGTACCACCGCAACGATGCCTCGCTGTCGGTCACCTCCAGCGCGTCGGTGGCCGCGGCTGTCGCGGCCCAGTAATGGCCGCTCCAGCGGCGGCACCGGTGGCAGTGGCAGTGGACCACGGGACGCAACTCGTCGGTGACCGTGAAGGTCACGGCCCCGCACATGCAACGTCCGGCCGTGTTCGAGTCGGGTTGGGTCGGAGGTGCTGACATCAGTACCACTGGTCCGACGCCTCGGCCTTTCGGCGGGCGACGAAATCGCGCAGTTCCTCGTCGACGGCGTCGTCGATGGGCGGTGCCTCGTACTCGGCGAGCACCCGCTGCCACTGTGTGGTGGCCCGCTGCTCGGCGGAGGCCGACCCTGCGTCGCGCCACTGCTCGAACGAGTCGCTGTTGCTGATGAGTGGCTCGTAGAACGCGGTCTCGTAGTGGCGAAGGGTGTGCTGTGCGCCGAAGAAGTGCTTGCCGGGGCCGACCTCGGCGAAGGCGTCCATCGCGAACTGGTCTTCGTCGAGATCGATGCCCTTCAGGTACGTGCCGGCTGCACCACAGAGGTCGAGGTCGAGCATGAACTTCTCGTAGCCCATCGACAGGGCGCCTTCGAGCCATCCGGCCGAATGAAGGATGAAGTTCGCGCCGCACTGCAGCGCAGCGATGAAGCTGACTGCGCTCTCCGTCATTGCCTGGGCGTCGGGAAGCTTCGACGAGGTGAACGCGCCCGAGCACCGAAGGGGGAGGCCCACCCGACGAGCCAGCTGGCCGACGACCAGTGAGCCGAGCGCGGGCTCGGGCATGCCGAAGGTGGGGCTGCCGTTGCGCAACGCCATCGACGACAGGAAGTTGCCGTAGATGACCGGTGAACCGGGCCGCACCAGCTGTGCGAGGGCCACGCCCACGAGCGTCTCGGCATGCGCCTGGGCGATGGCGCCTGCGTTGGTGACGGGACCCATCGCGCCGCCCAGGATGAACGGGACGATGACGGGTGCCTGGTTGGCGCGGGCGTAGGTCTTCAATGCTCCGGTCATGGTGGCGTCCCACACCAGCGGTGAGTTGACGTTGACGTTGCCGAGGATGACGCACTGTTCGTCGACCACGTCGGCGCCGAACGCGATGCGGGCCATCTCGATGCTGTCGGCGGCGCGCTCGGGTGCGGTGACCGACCCCATGAACGCCTTGTCGCTGTAGCGGAGGTGTGCGTACACCATGTCGAGATGACGCTTGTTCACCGGCACGTCGGTGGGCTCGCACACCGTGCCACCGGAGTGGTGCAGGAACGGCGTCGAGTAGGCGAGCTTCACGAAGTTCTGGAAGTCGGCGATGGTGCCGTATCGGCGACCGCCCACCAGGTCGTGCACGAACGGCGAGCCGTACGCCGGAGCGAGGACGACGTTGTTGCCCCCGATCTGCACCGACTTGTCGGGGTTTCGGGCCAACTGGGTGAACTCGCGGGGTGCGGTGGCACACAGCGCGTTGACGTGCCCGGGATCGAACCGCACCAGCTCGCCTCGGACCGTGGCACCGGCCGCCTCGAACAGGCGGAGTGCCTCGTCGTCGCCGCGGATCTCGACGCCGACCTCGGCGAGGATTCGGTCGGCGTGGGCCTCGACCGATGCGAGTCCTTCCTCGGACAGCAACTCGTACGGTGGGATGGCCCTGGTGAGGAACGCAGGGCCGCGATGCGCGTCGCCCTGGCGGGCGTGCTGTCTCGCTGCCCGGCCCTTCCTGCGGCTTTCGGGAGTGACCGAATCTGTCGGCATGGCAGTTCCCTTCGACGGAGCGATCATTCCCAAACGATGTCCGCCCGGAACGAACACTTCCCCCGAAGGTGGCCGGACGCCAATCCGAAAACGACTGTACCAAGATTGGCTCGTGGTCGTTGACCGTGGCATCCGCCGCGGGTTACTGTTCGCCGCCGGTACGACGATGATCGATCGGCCACATCACACCAATTTCAATGGGGGACTCATGACAGACAAGCTCAACCAGCTTCGCGAAGGTGTTGGTCCGCTCCAGCAGGACGTCATCGACGGACTGACCACCGGGGCACTGACCCGTCGGTCGTTCCTCGTGCGCGGCAGTGTCGTCGGTCTCTCGGCCGGCTTCATGGGTGCGATCCTGGCAGCCTGTGGTAGCGACGACAACGGTGGCACCACCGGCACGACGGGTGGTGGCGGCACCGACCCCACCACCGGCGGCTCGACCGAGACCACCGCGGTGGCCGGCGACATCAAGGCCGGCGGCACGCTGCGCATCGCTGCCCAGCGTCCGGGCAGCGCGCTCGACCCGGTCTCGATGGACAACCTGGGCGCGTACACCCCGGTCGTCACCGCATTCGAGTACCTCTGCGGCCCCGGTGAGGGCGCCGCGCTGGCACCGATGCTGGCCGAGGAGTGGACGCCGAACGACGACGGCAGCGAGTGGACCTTCAAACTGCGCCAGGGAGTGAAGTGGCACGCGGGTGGTGACTTCACCGCGAAGGACGTCGTCGGCACCATGGACCGCCTGTCGGTGGAAGGTGGCAAGCTCGCCGCCTACCTGACGCCTGGCTCGACCACTGCGGCCGACGACTTCACCGTCACGATGAAGCTCACCCAGCCCGACGGGCAGTTCCCGTACAACGTGTGCCACTGGAACCCGCAGACCGTGATCACACCGGCCGACTACGAGGTGGGCACCACGCTCGACAAGCGCCCCGACGGTACGGGTCCCTTCAAGCTCGACTCGTTCGACGTCGCCACCGGCGCGAAGTTCTCGGCGAACGCCGATTGGTGGGGCGGCAAGCCCTACCTCGACGGTCTCGAGTTCATCTTCTCCGACGACATCGCCACGCAGGTCACCGGCCTGCAGGGTGGAGCTGCTGACACCGTGGTGCAGTTCTCGGTCGTCGGTGGCGAGGCCATCATGAACAACCCCGACCAGTTCACGGTCGTGGCCATCCGCGGTGCTGCTCACCGTCAACTGTGGATGAACGTCCGCGAAGGGACCTTCACCGACGTCAAGACCCGTACGGCGATCGCCATGGGCCTCGACCGTCAGGCACTCGTCGACACGGCCCTCGGTGGCAAGGGTGATGTCGGCAACGACCACCCGATCGCTCCGGTGTACGAGTTCTTCGATGCCAGCCAGGCCCAGCGCGAGCGCGACGTGGAAGGCGCCAAGGCGCTACTCGGCGAGTCCGGCAAGGCCGGCCTGAAGATCACCATGCACGCGCCGAAGCTGCAGGAGATCCCGCAGCTGGCCGAGCTGATGCAGAGCCAGCTCAAGGACATCGGCATGGACATCACGCTCAACGTCGAGCCCACCAGCACGTTCTACGACCGCTGGTGCAAGGTGTACGACTCGACCAACGAGCCGGCCGGCTGCGATGGCGGCGAGGAGTTCGGCATCGTCGACTACGG
>JANMFL010000383.1:0-3216 GCA_031377945.1 Acidimicrobiaceae bacterium
ACACCGTGAAGGCCGTCCTGATGTACCACATCATCGGCGGTGCCCGCATCGACTACGCCACGGCGCTGAAGTCCGACGGCGCCAAGCTGACGACCCTCGGCGGCGGCACCATCACCGTCGACGTGCAGGGCAGGTTCTTCAAGCGAGTCGTGCTCGTCGACAAGGACCCCGACCTGCGTGACCCGAAGGTCATCATCGCCAACATCCGCGCTGCCAACGGCATCGCCCACGTGATCGACCGGGTCCTGCTGCCCATCGACGTCTGACCCGACCTCCCCCCAACCGCGGCACGCGGGCTCCGATTCATTCGGGGTCCGCGTGTCGTCGTTTTCGGATCGGGCCGATAGGAGTGCAGACGGCGACTTCCCCCGCGCAACACCGACGACCTCGCTCGTCCGTTCCGTCAAGGAGTCTCCATGTCCCGTCTTTCCCGCACCGCTGGTCGCGTCGCATTCGCGTTCGGTGTCGCCACCGCTGCGCTCGCCGCCACCGTCGCCCCTGGCCTCGCCCAGGCCGGACCCGTCGTGCCCGCGCCTCCGGTCACCACCGTGCCTGCCCCGACCACCACGGTGCCGAAGGCCCCGCCCACCATCGGCCTCTTCCTCGCGCCGTACGTGCGCGGGTTCGACATCGACAACAACAACTTCAACATCGCCACCCACGTGCTGCTGCAGTTCCCCGACCTGGCGCTCGCCACCACCAAGCCCGGCATGTCCACGGTGTTCCTGCCCACCGACTACGCATTCCGGGCGCTGGTCCGGTCCCTCACGGGAACGACCGTCGTCCCCGAGGTGAAGGTGTTCCAGGCGCTGCAGAAGCTGGGCCCGGCGCGGCTCGGGGCCATGCTGCGCACGCACGTCCTCCGGGGCGTTCGGCTCACCTACGCACAGGCCCTGCTGTCGAACGGCAAGGTCCTCACCACCTGGCAGGGCAGCAAGGTGCGCATCCAGGTGCTCGCCACCCTGCGCCGCACCGTGGTGTTGCACGACGGCGCGACGGTGTTGCCCGACCCGAAGATCATCAACGCCAACATCCGGGCCTCGAACGGCATCATCCACGTGATCGACCGCGTGCTGCTGCCGACGAACCCCTGAGGATCCAATCACTGAGAAAGGGGCCATCGAGCGCCCGACCGGTCCTCGCGGCCGGGCGCTCGGGCCGACTCGTCGGTGAGGTGGAGTGGCAGGTGAAACAGCCAGGGTGCTGCACCCCTGTGTTCGATAGCCTTGCCGGACTATGGCGAACATCCCTGACAAGCCGTCGCTCGACGGCATCGAGACACGCTGGATGCAGCAGTGGGAAGCCGATGGCACCTACCGCTTCGACCGTTCTGCGGGTCGCGACGAGGTATTCGCCATCGACACCCCGCCGCCAACGGTGAGCGGTTCGCTGCACATCGGTCACGTGTTCAGCTACACCCACACCGACACCATCGCCCGCTTCCAGCGCATGCGTGGCAAGCAGGTCTTCTACCCCATCGGGTGGGACGACAACGGCCTGGCCACCGAGCGTCGCGTGCAGAACGTCACCGGCGTCCGTTGCGACCCCACGCTGGCCCACGACCCCGACTTCTCCCCACCGTTCCACGGCGACGTGCCGAAGGACCATCGCGCCGTTCCGGTGAGCCGGCCCAACTTCGTCGAACTGTGTCGCGACATCACGCATCTCGACGAGCAGGTCTTCGAGGAACTGTTCCGTCGCCTCGGCCTCAGCGTCGACTGGTCGTTGCTCTACACCACCATCGGAGAGCGAGCCCGCCGCATCAGCCAGCGGGCGTTCCTGCGCAACCTCGAGCGCGGCGAGGCATACCAGCAGGACGCTCCCACGCTGTACGACATCGACGAGCGCACCGCTGTCGCCCAGGCCGAGATGGAAGACCGCGAGATGCCGGGCGCCTACCACCAGGTGGCATTCCATCGCACCGTGTCGGACGGTGGCGTCGGCGGCGATCTGGTCATCGACACCACGCGACCCGAGTTGCTCGCCAGCTGCGTCGCCATGGTGGCCCACCCCGACGACGAACGCTTCCAGCCGTTCTTCGGCACCACCGTTCGGACGCCCATCTTCGAGGTCGAGGTGCCGGTCCTCGCCCACCATCTGGCCGATCCCGAGAAGGGCACCGGCATCGCGATGATCTGCACCTTCGGCGACGTCACCGACGTCACCTGGTGGCGCGAACTGAATCTTCCGTCGCGCGCACTCATCGGTTTCGACGGCCGTTTCGCCGCCGAATGCCCGCCCTGGATCACCACCGCGGCCGGCCAGAACGGGTACGCCCAGATCGCCGGCCTGGCGCCCAAGCAGGCGCAGAAGAAGATGGTCGAGATGCTCCAGGCGTCGGGCGAGATGCTCGGCGACGCCCGGCCCATCACCCATCCGGTGAAGTTCTACGAGCGGGGCTCGCGCCCGCTCGAGATCGTCGCCACCCGCCAGTGGTACATCCGCAACGGCGGACGCGATGCCGAGTTGCGCGACGCGCTCGTGGCGCGCGGTGACGATCTGACCTGGCACCCGGGCTACATGCAGCACCGCTACGACAACTGGGTCGGCGGCCTGAACGGCGACTGGCTCGTCAGCCGCCAGCGGTTCTTCGGCGTGCCGATCCCCCTGTGGTATCGCCTCGACGACGACGGCTTCCCGAGGTACGACGAGGTGCTCGTGCCCACCCTCGAGCAGCTGCCGGTCGACCCGAGCACCGACTGTCCCGCAGGTTTCACCGACGAACAGCGCGGCGTGCCGGGCGGATTCGTCGGCGACCCCGACGTGATGGACACCTGGGCCACGTCGTCCCTGACGCCGCACATCGCCGCCGCCTGGGAAGAGGACGGCTCGCTGTTCGCCAACGTGTTCCCGTACGACGTGCGCCCCCAGGGCCACGACATCATCCGCACCTGGCTGTTCGCCACGATGGTTCGCAGCCATCACGAGCACGGCACGCCGCCGTGGCACCATGCCGCGCTGTCGGGCTGGATCCTCGACCCCGACCGCAAGAAGATGTCGAAGAGCAAGGGCAACACGGTCACTCCGATGCACCTGCTCGAGCAGTACGGCACCGACGCGGTCCGCTACTGGTCGGCCTCGGGTCGTCCCGGTGTCGACACCGCGTTCGACGAGGGCCAGATGAAGATCGGCCGCAAGCTCGCCGTGAAGCTCCTCAACGCTTCACGTTTCGCGCTCGGATTCTCGGATACGGAAGTCGCGGCCGAGAAGGTATGC
>JANMFL010000421.1:0-2165 GCA_031377945.1 Acidimicrobiaceae bacterium
CAGGCCAAGGACGAGGGCGCCCTCGACGGGCTCTTCGCCGAGCTCAACGAACTCCGCGACGTGTCCCCGCGAACTTAAGTTCCTGGTGACGGTCGGTCGGGTCGGTCGGCCAGGCTGCACGCCGGCGTGCCCCCGGGAAGCCGATGCCGGTTGCGCGCCACCCACCGATAGGCCACTCCCGACAGCCAGTGGATGCCGGGCATCTGCATCGCTGCGCCGAGCACCCACCAACCGCGACCGGCCCCCATCAGCAGCGCACTCACGGCATCGGCGCCGGAGTGCACGCTGTGATCGCGCGCGACGTACTGCACCTCGCGTTCGCACTGCTCGGCGGTGAGGCCCAGCCGCGCGAGATCGGTGAACTGGTAGGGCGACACCGTGGGCATGTGGCCGATCCATCGCGAACCGACGCGCACGGACGAACTGCAGAACGCGCAGTCGCCGTCGAACACGAGCAATGGGAGCGAGACCGCGGTGTCCGTCATGGTGTCAGTGTGCACGGCCCATGACCGGTTGTGCCATCACCAGGCGTTGGTCGAAACCCGGCTCGGTGGGCAGGAACCCGTTGCGGTCGGGCCACAGCAACTGAACCGCCGGAAACGGCGCCCCCTTGCGCCACGCCACGGCGGTGCCCAGCAGGACGGCGATCACCTCGTCGTCGAGGGGTGCGAACACCGAGCGCAGATCGTTGTCGAACAGACCCGTCAACTCCACACCGAGCGGGATCTCGGTACCGCCCCGCAACAGATCGGCGATCATGTCGAACAGCCCTCGAGCCGCCGACGGCGTGAGGCCGAACACGAGCACCTCCGGGAACCCGAACGCTTCGGGATAGCCGATGGTGTAGACGTAGCCGGCGACCGGCGGGTCGGTGTCGGCGCGAGCAGCGACCGGCTCCATCGCCCAACCATGTGTGTCGATCATCCACTCGATCTTCTCCGCGTGCGGAATGTGGAAGTCGGGCAACTCCATGATCAGATCAGGCTCTCGCTGTCGAGGTCGAGCGCATGGCGCACGTGACGCGTCGCCATCGCCGCGAACATCGCTTCGCTGCGATCGCTGGTCCCCACGATCTGCGAGGCGACGACGGACATGATGACGCCGCCGAATGCATCGCGCGAATACTGCTGCCAGAACTCGCCTTCGTCGACGACGACCCCGTAGCTGCCGAGCTCGGTGAGGTACTCGGCGATGAGGCCGCGTTCGATCTCCTTGCGGACGTTCGGCCACGGACCGGCGCCCAGGAAGTAACTGACGTCACCGCTCGCCGGACCGTGCCCGGGCGTCTGCCAATCCACCACGGCGATGGGGTGACCGCCCTGCTCGCCACCGAACATGAGGTTGTCGAGCCGGTAGTCGCCGTGGGTCACCGTGCCGGGCAACGAACGACCGTCGATCCAGTCGGGGATGCGAGCACCGAACCGCTCGACCAGCGCGATGCCTTCGGCGTCGAGATACTTCGAGTACACCCCGAGGAATCCGGGAACGAACATCGTCCAGATCATCTGCAAACGAGCCGCCGATTCGGCGTCGCGGCGTTCGAGGAACTCGATGTCGGCCAGCGTGGGGTCACCCCATCGAGGGCCGTGCAACCGGGCCAGTTCGAGCACCGACCGTCGCGCCAGATCGGCCGCGCAGCCGGTGATCTGATTGCCCTGGGCGCTCGGCGAGAGATCTTCCATCAAGAGCACGAAGTCGCCGGTACCCGCGTGCCATTCACCGTGGAAGCACTGCGCCACATGGACGTCGACCGTCGGCGCGATCTCGTTGTAGAACTTCACCTCGCGCTCGTAGTTGCGCAGCGAGATCCCCGTGGCCCTGCTGGTGGGATCGGGCGACGGCAACTTGGCGATGATGCTGGCCGGCAGACCCGAGCCGTCGGGTACCTGCAGGGCGTAGCGGATGTTCATACCCACGAGGCCGTCGCCGATGCGCTCGTTCGCCGTGATCGTGACGGGCGCGCCAAGCACGCCACTGAGCCAGTCGGAGGTGATCTGTTCCGGTTCCATCGGACGCCGACCGTAGCCCCGACCGGCCCGGTCTGGCACAGTGAACGCCATGACCGATGAGCTGGCCGCGCACGTCGAACGGTTGGACCGCGACGGCTTCACCGTTGTCCGCGACGCGTTCGATGCGTCGATCGCGGACACGTTGATGGCCGACAT
>JANMFL010000432.1:0-3559 GCA_031377945.1 Acidimicrobiaceae bacterium
CACCAGCGCCTTCGTCGACGACCTCGAGCGCACCCAGTACACCCACCGTCTCGCGTGCGCTGCCGGCCTCGTCGGTGAAGCGCATTCGGTAGAGCGTGAACGACGGCTCATCGTCACGCACGAGGGTCCCGTCGCTCACCCATTCGTGCAGACGTGCTGCCGCCCGGTCGTAGCGGTCGTCGCCGTCGGAATCGCGGGGAACATCGATGGCGACGATGTTCCGCGGATGGCGAGCGAGCAATGCATCGACATCGCCGTCGCTGAGGACGTCGTACGGCGGCGCAGCGACGTCGTCGAGCGAGAGCGAGGGTGAGAAGCGGAGCGCGGCAAAGGGTTCGAATCGAGGCACGTGCACAGGTTGGCACCTCGCATGCCAGGATGGCCAGACGATGTTCCCCGTGCTCTGTGATCTCGACGGCGTGGTGTGGCTGGCGCACCAGGCCATCCCCGGTTCCGTCGATGCGATCGCCCGGCTCCGCGACGCAGGGCATCGGGTGCTCTTCGTGACCAACAATTCGTCGGCCCGAGTCGAGGACCAGGAAGCGGCACTGGCCGCCATGGGCATCCCGGCCACGGGCGATGTGCTCACGTCGGCTCAGGCCGCAGCGCTGCTCGTCCAGCCCGGCGAGCGCGTGCTGGTGTGCGGTGGCGATGGTGTGGTCCAGGCCGTGGAACGGCGCGGTGCCACCGTCGTGCCGGACGGTGGCGTGGACGAACGGATCGACGTCGTCGTCGTGGGTTGGCATCGCACGTTCGACTACGCCGGGCTCACCCGCGCCGCTCGTGCCGTCCGTAACGGCGCCCGGCTGGTGGGCACGAACGACGACGCCACGTATCCCACCCCCGACGGTCCGATTCCAGGAGGCGGCTCGATTCTCGCCGCAGTGCAGACGGCCGCGGGTGTGACGCCGCAGATCGCCGGCAAACCCCACGAGCCGATGGCCGAGTTGGTGCGCAGCGTCATCGGACCCGATGCCGCCCGCGCCGCGGTGATGGTGGGGGACCGGCCGAGCACCGATGGACTGTTCGCGATGACGTTGGGATGTCGGTACGCGCACGTGGAGAGCGGCGTCACGACTGCGGGCGCGACGATCGAGCCGACGCCCGACATGGTGGTCGCCGACCTCTCGGGTGTGGCCGACGTCATCCTGAATGGCTCGTGAAGCAGCGGTAGACTTCACAGCATGACCAGCCACAACGCCCTCAAGCGCCTGCTCGATGCCGGGATGCAGTTCACCGAGATGTCGCAGGAACAAGCCGAGCGACTCGTGAAGGAGCTCGTCAAGAACGGCGAGGCCCGCCGCAAGGACAGCGAGCAGCTCGTCGAAGAACTCGTCAGCCGTGGCCGCGAGGCCGGCGGCACTGCGTGGGCATCGTTCCAGAGCGAGTTCACCAAGCAGCTCGGCCGCTTCGCCGGTCGTCTCGACGCGATCGAAGCCCAGATCGAGGAGATCGCCAAGAAGCTCGGCGTCGCCGGCAAGAACGCCGTGGCACCTGCTGCATCGGCCCCGAGCGCGGCCCCAGCGAAGAAGGCCGCAGTGAAGAAGGCTCCGGCCAAGAAGGCTCCGGCCAAGAAGGCTGCAGTGAAGAAGGCCCCAGCGAAGAAGGCCCCAGCGAAGAAGGCCCCGGCCAAGAAGGCTGCAGTGAAGAAGGCCCCAGCGAAGAAGGCTGCAGTGAAGAAGGCTCCGGCCAAGAAGGCCTGAGCCGTGGCGAGACGGCAGCGTCTCGACGCCGAACTCGTTCGACGCCAACTGGTCGACTCGCGAGTCGAGGCCGCTCGTGCCATCGACGCGCTTCGGGTCACCGTCAACGGTGCCGTGGCCGACAAGGCCTCGCGGCAGGTGCACGCCGGCGATTCCATCCTCGTCGCCGGCGACGGGCCACGCTTCGTCAGCCGTGGCGGTGAGAAGCTCGATGCTGCCCTCGACGCGTTCGCGCTCGACGTGACCGGTTGGCGAGTCCTCGACGCCGGTGCTAGCACCGGCGGATTCACCGACTGTCTGCTCCAACGTGGTGCAGCACACGTCGTGGCCCTCGACGTTGGACACGGCCAACTGCATCCCAAGGTTCGCGGTGATGGTCGCGTGACGGTCATGGAACGGTTCCACGTTCGCGACGCGACTCCCGACACCATCGGGGGAGCGGTCCAACTGGTGGTCGCCGACCTCTCGTTCATCTCGATCATCCGAGTGCTGCCGTCGCTGATCGGCGCGTGCGAGCCGGGTGGGCATCTGGTGCTGCTCGTCAAGCCGCAGTTCGAAGCCGGCCGGGTGGAAGTCGCCAAGGGACACGGTGTGATCACCGATCCTACGATCCATGCGCGCGTGAAGGACGAGGCGCACATCGCGCTCGAAGAACGTGGGTGCGTCGTGGCCGGTTGGGTCGACTCACCGATCACCGGCGGCGACGGGAATCGCGAATTCCTTGTGCATGCCACCACCGAGCGGTCAGGATTCCCCGCGTGACCCACGACACGATCGGTGTGCTCCTCGTCGCCCACCACGAGCGCGACGAGGCGGCGGCGCTCGCGCGCACGGCGGGCGAGTGGCTGCGTTCGCACGGACACGAGGTGTGGATGCCGCCGGCCGACGCCGATGCGCTGGACTTGAACGACTTCGGGTCGGACCGATCGCCGACGGAGGCGGACCTCGCGCTGTGCATCGGCGGCGACGGCACGATGCTGCGCACGGTGCACCTGCTCGAGGGCGCCTCGGTGCCATTGATCGGCGTGAACGTCGGCCTGCTCGGCTATCTCACCGAGGTGGAACCACCGGCGCTCACTCACGCCCTCGAGCGGTTCCTCGCTGGCCCGGCGGCCGGCAACTGGTCGCTCGACGAGCGAATGATGATCGATCTCACGCTGCTCCGAGATGGGCGCCCCGTGCAGACCTGGACCGCGCTGAACGAAGGGGTGGTCGAGAAGCAGGAGAGTGGTCACACCGTGCGCCTGCAGGTGACCATCGACGGCGCACCGTTCACCTCGTACGCCGCTGACGGCCTGATCCTGGCCACACCCACCGGCTCGACGGCGTACTCCATGTCGGCCCGAGGTCCGGTGGTCTCGCCGCGAACTCGTGCGGTGCTCCTCACACCCGTCTCGCCGCACATGCTGTTCGATCGCACGCTCGTGCTCGACCCGACCGAGGACGTCGAGGTGGAAGTCATCGGTCATCGTGCCGTCACGCTCTCGGTCGACGGCCAGCCCGTCGTCTCGCTCGCGGAGGGCGATCGCGTCGCGGTCGCACCCTCGGTGCACGTCGCGCGATTCGTCCGATTCGGCGAGCGGCGCTTCCATCAGATCCTGAAGGCCAAGTTCGGACTGGCGGATCGCTAGATGCTGCACGAACTGCACATCGAGTCGCTTGGCGTCATCGAACGGCTCGACCTGGTGCTGAGCGCCGGGCTCACCGCGCTCACCGGCGAGACCGGAGCCGGCAAGACGATGCTCGTCGAAGCGATCAGCCTGCTGGTCGGCGGCCGCGCCGATGCCATGGTCGTGCGCCCCGGGGCCACCGAAGCGCGTGTGGAAGGACGTTTCGTGGTGGGCGACGACGAGTAC
>JANMFL010000442.1:0-10626 GCA_031377945.1 Acidimicrobiaceae bacterium
GTACAACGTGCAGTCGTCGAGGCGCCACGAGCCCACCACTGCAGCTGCGGCGCGAAGGGCCAGCACTTCGGCGTGAGCGGTCGGGTCGCCGGTCAGCTCTCGCTCGTTGTGCCGGGCGGCGACGACGGCTCCGTCGCGCACCACCACGGCGCCGATGGGCACGTCGTCGTGGGCTGCGGCGGCCAGCGCTGGGGCGCTCGCGAGACGCATCGCCTCGAGGTCGGAGATCGCCGTGGCGGACATGAGCGGAGGGGGTGGGATTCGAACCCACGGAGGGTTGCCCCTCACACGCTTTCCAAGCGTGCCGATTCGGCCGCTCTCGCACCCCTCCCGGGACGAGCGGACAGGGTAGCGGGAGCCGCAGGGAATGTCGCCAGCCGTGCGTCGACGGCCGATGGGGACCGCTAGCGTGGTGGTCATCACCCGCCGGGTGAGGTGACGGTCGGGCCCTGTGCGACGGGCGTCCGGGAATCAGGTCAGGACCGGGAGGTAGCAGCCTTCAACGGTGCCGCTCGTGTGCCGCAGGCCACCTGGCCGTCACCTCATCCGGCGGGTGACACCGTTTTCGCGAGGCGTTCGGCACGGTCGGCCAGCTGCGGTGCCCCCATCCGCTCGGCCATCGCCCGGAACTGGGGCGTCGGGCCCGTCCAACGCCAGTCGTCGACCACGCCCACGGGCACGTCGAGCGCCACGGTGGCGATCACCTTGAACAGCAGGGCATCGGACAGCTGGTGTTGCAGGGTGGTTGCGAGCTTCTCGGCGCCCCGCAGACCGGGAAGGTCCCAATCTCGGGACGACACGGGAATCGCCTCGATGGTGCCCCAACGGGCCAGCACCGTGGCCGCGCCCTTGGCCCCCCAGCCGGGCAGACCCGGGTAGCCGTCGGCCGAGTCGCCCACGAGGGCCAGGTAGTCGGCGATCGACGACGGTGGCACCCCGAACTTGGCGATGACGGCGTCCTCGTCGACGATCTCGTCCTTGCGGCGGTCGTACTGGACGACGCGGGTGCCGCGGACGCACTGGCCGAGGTCCTTGTCGGGTGTGACGATCAGCACCTGGTCCACGCGCGGGTCGGCCTCGGCGACCGCCGCGGCCGCGGCCAGGGCATCGTCGGCCTCCCACTGCACCATGTCCCAGGTGACGAATCCGGCTGCGACGAGCAGTTCCTCCATCACCGGGATCTGGTCGAGCAGCACCGGGTCCATGCCGTCGCTGCTCTTGTAGCCGGCGTACAGGTCGTTGCGGAAGCTCTCGATGACGTGATCGCTGGCCACACCGACGTGCGTGGCCCCCTTCTGGACGAGCTGCAGGGTGCTGTTCACCACTCCTAGCGCCGCCGCGTTGGGGCCGGGGTCGCCGTGGCGGACGGCCATGCCGAAGTGCTGGCGGAAGAGCTCGTAGGTGCCGTCGATGAGGTGGACCTTCACTGCTCGGACCGTAGCCCGCCCGGCGCCGGGGCCGTCACCTTCGCGAACTCGACGTCGAGCGCGATCATTCTGTAAAGGATTGTGCAAGACGCGCCGATACCTCTGCGTGGCGACGGAGCAGTACCCCATTCAGGGGATGACCAAGCAGGGTGAGGGCACTCCATGAGCATGCCCACGTCCAACACCTCCGGGTTGTCGGCATCGGCAACCGAAGTCCTCGCGGCGAGCATCGCTGGCGTCGTCGAACGCCAGCTCACGCAGTACATGAGTGCGGTCACGCAGCAGGCCGAAGCGGCCCGCCAGGCTCACGAGCGTTCCATCGACGAGCTCCGTCAGGAGTTCAGCGGTCAGCTCGCCGCAGTCACGCAGCGTGTGGAAGCCGGGCAGCAGAGCACCGACGCCTACCAGAAGGCGTTGCAGAACGCGCTCGAGGAACGCCTCGCCGACTTCGCCCAGCACCAGCAGCGTCGTATCTCGGAGGTCGAGAACCGGATCATCGAGATTCCGATGGGCATCGGCTCGGGCGACAGTGGTATCGATCCTGTCGAGCTGGCCAACCTGCGCGATCAGATGGACCAGCAGAGCGCTGCGGCACACGCTCGCATCGACGAACTGCACAAGGCCACCCGACGCTTCGACGAGCAGGCCTCGGCGCTCGTGCAGCACGTGAACGACACCACCATCGCCCTCGCACAACGCATGGACGAGGGCAACCAGGCGTTGGCCAACGCCGTCGAGGAGCGGCTCGCATTCGTGCGTTCCACGCTCGAGGCCGTCGGACCCGAAGTCCAGCGCCAGCTCACCGAACACTCGACGATGATGGTGCAGCGGATCGACCACACCGAGCACAAGGTCACCGACCGCATGCTCGAGATGGAGAATCGCATCAACGAGACGAACGGCACGAAGCTGGCGCACCTCGAAGCCACGGTCGGCCGCATCGGCTCCGGCTTCGACGACGCCATGGGTGCGTTGTCGCAGCGGATGCTCGAGCTCGAGAACAACCTGCTCGCCCACCAGGACCATCTGAACCGTCTGACGGAGGAGATCGGCAAGGTCGACGAGCGGGCGATCGTCGAGGTCAAAGAGCAGCTGTCGGCGGCCATCGGTGAAGCCATGCTCGTGCGCATCGAGATCGATCGCCTCGCCCTCGCCACCGACGAGAAGCTCGACAAGACCACCCTGCGAATGGCCGAGATCGAGGGCATGCTCTCCGACGAGATGGACGTGAGCGCCGCGGTGCAGCTCGAGCGTCTCGAAGAGCTCGAGCGGGCCGTCATCGAACTCAACCCCGATCAGTTCGTCCGCAAGACCGACCCCGGCGCGGGTGGCACGTCCACCTCGTCGACGGGTTCGCCGAGCACGTCGCTCGACACCGGACTCCACCTGGGCCAGCCGGCGGTCGGCCCCACCACCACATCGGAACACACCCTGTCGTCGTTCTGACGACAGCGGGCGAACGAAAGCCTCCGTAGCGGGAGACGGGCAACATGGCACTTTTCAAAGGATCCAAGGACCAGGTGACACCCCCCGAGGGTGAAGCCGCGGCCGAATGCTTGAAGGTTGGCCAGATCCTCGTCGAGGGCGGTCACCTGTCGGCCGAGAACCTGGCCGAGGCCTTGGCGACCGCGAACGGCGACCTGCTCGCATTCGCCCACGCAATGGGCACCCGCTACTCGGTGGGTCGCACCGAGATCGCGCTGGCGCTGTCGGCGGCCACGGGTGTGCCTGCGGTGGACACCAAGAACATCGTCGTCACCGACGACGTAAAGGGCGTCTTGCCCGAGGCCATGGTCCGCGCGCAGTGCGCGGTGGCCGTCGCCGCCGAGGGCGACACCCTCATCATCCTCCTCAGCGACCCGTCGCCGAGCCGCAAGGCCGCCATCGAGGCCGCCGCAGCACGACCGTGCAAGTACTTCATCGCCGACCCGGCCACCGTGCACACGTTCATCGACACGCTGTACCGCGCCGACGCCGACATCGATCGCCTCGTGTCGAGCATCGACGTCGCCGACGAGCAGGCCCGCCTCGCGTCGGTGGCTGCAGAGGTGAACCTCGACGACCAGGCCCCGGTCATCCAGCTCGTCAGCCGAATCGTCAGCCAAGCCATGCGCGACCGCGCGTCGGACATCCACATCGAGCCGCTCGACGACCACGTCCGGGTGCGATTCCGCATCGACGGTCACCTCGTCGAGACCTTCAACCTGCCGATCGGTGTACACGCTGCGCTGACCAGCCGCCTGAAGATCATGAGCGGCATGAACATCGTCGAGAAGCGTCGTCCGCAGGACGGCCAGTTCTCGACGGTCATCGACGGCAAGGAAGTCGACGTCCGCGTCGCCAGCGTGGCCACGGTGTTCGGCGAGAAGATCGTCATGCGAATCCTCGACAAGTCGAGGTCGATGATCGGCCTGGGCGAGTTGGGGTTCCCCCGCGAGACCTACCTGCACTACTCGAAGATGATCCACTCGCCGTTCGGCATGGTCATCTGCGCCGGCCCCACCGGCGCCGGCAAGACCACCACGCTCTACGCCTCACTGCTCGAGGTGAACTCGTCCGGCAAGAACATCACCACGGTCGAGGACCCGGTCGAGTACGTGTTCCCCGGCATCAACCAGATCCAGACGAACGACCAGGCGGGCCTGACCTTCGCCACCGGCCTGAAGGCCATCTTGCGTCAGGACCCCGACGTCATCCTCGTGGGTGAGATCCGTGATGCCGACACCGCCCGCATCGCCGTGCAGTCGGCCCTCACCGGTCACCTCGTGTTGTCGTCGTTGCACGGCACCGACAGCGTCGCCGCACTGCACCGCTTCCTGGACATGGGCATCGAGGCCTTCCTCATCGCCTCGTCGGTGGTCGGCGTCATCGGTCAGCGTCTGCTCCGCCGTGTGTGCGACTCGTGCAAGGAGCCCTACACCCCGGGTGCCGACGAGTTGGCCGTGTTCCGGCAGCACAGCGGCGGCTCCGAGAAGAGCACGTTCTACCGCGGCGCCGGCTGCAACTTCTGCGCCGGCACGGGCTACCGCGACCGCATCGGCGTCTACGAGCTGCTGCGCATCACCCCCGAGCTGCGCCGTCTGATCGTCGGCTGGGCCACCACCGAAGAACTGCGCCGCCTCGCGGTCGCCCAGGGCATGCGGACGATGCTCCGCGAAGCCATGGCGCTCGTCGAGAACGACGTGACCACCATCCCCGAAGTCGTCCGAACCCTGTTCGCCAGCTAGGAGCCACATCATGCCCAGGTTCGCCTATGCCGCCATCGATTCCAACGGCACGTCCGTCGAAGGTGTCACCAAAGCCTCGACCATCGGTGAGGCGCGCGCCCACCTGGTCAACAAGAGCCTCTACCCGGTGAAGATCGAGGAGAAGCGAGGAAAGCTCGCGTCGATCGAACTCACCCAGGAGAAGGTGAAGAAGAAGGAACTGATGCACTTCACCCGGCAGCTCGCCGTGTTCGTGAAGGCCGGAATCCCGCTCACCGAAGCCATGGAGATCATCGGCGACGAGACCACCGACTCGGCGCTCCAGCGGTGCATCGCGCACATGGTGGAGGAGATCCGCAACGGCGGCACGCTGTCGGGCGCAGCCTCCAAGCACCCCGAGGCGTTCCCCATGTACTACATGGGCATCCTCGGGTCCGCCGAGCTCACCGGTCGACTGGACGAGACCCTCGAGAACCTCGCCGGCTACCTCGAGCGTGAACTCGAGACGCGGTCGAAGGTCGTGTCGTCACTGTCGTACCCGGGCGTCGTCATGGTCTTGGCCGTGTTCACGGTCGCCGTGCTGGCCGGCTACGTGCTCCCGCAGTTCAAGCCGTTGTTCGAAGAGCTCAACGCCGACCTGCCCTTCATGACCCGCGCGCTGCTGTTCGTCGCCACGCTGTTCAGCACGCTGTGGTACATCCCGTTCACGATCGGCGGCGTCTTCACCGCCTTCATGCTCTGGATGGTGAAGTCCGATGCGGGTCGAACGTTCAAGGACCACCTCGTCCTGAAGATCCCGGTGGTGCGCGGCATCATCGAATACGCCATCCTCGAACGGTTCTGCCGCATTCTCGGCGCGATGGTGCGAGCGGGCGTACCGCTTCCCGATGCGATGAAGACGACCACCGATGCGACCAGCAACAGCGTCTATCGCGAGCGGCTGGCCGAGGCCCAGATCGAGATGATGGAAGGCGGCGGCTTCTCCCGTCCGCTGGCCAACACCGAGCTGTTCCCCGGCGCCGCTCGGCAGATGTTCAAGGTGGGCGAGGAGACAGGAACGCTCGACGAGCAGCTGCACGTCGCCAGCATCTACTTCGACCGCGAGCTCGAGCAGCGTCTGAAGAAGTTCACGACGATGTTCGAACCGTTGATGATCGTGTTCGTGGGCCTCATCGTGGGCTTCGTGGCCATCGCCCTGGTGCAGGCCATGTACGGCGTCATGAACGGCATGAAGCAGTAGTCACTGCACTCTCGCACTGGCGCACTCTCGCACTGGCGCACTGGCGCACTGGCGCACGGTCCGGCTCGTCCCCGGACAGTGCGATGGGGGCGCCCCCGATGACGCCCCCACCGCTCCGTACACAGGCCCTGACGTTCGGGGCGCTGTCGACGGTTGTTGGGATGACTCCCTGACTCGTTGATACTCCGGGTCGCACCCATGGGTTAGGGCCGAACGACCCTCACCGACGTGGGTCGTGCCTACGATCGCACCGTGTTGGTGCCGTGGCCGAGCAACGTGCAGTGGAGCGAGGGCCGCGTGCCCGCGACCGCCGATTCAGTGCGTCGAGACCTGCGACCCGAGCGAACCGACCTGGGCACCGAGGGGTACGAGCTCGTCGCCGCCGACGACACCGTCACCGTCACCGCCGCCACCGAGCACGGCCTGTGGAACGCGGCCCGCACGTTCGAACAGTTGTGCGACGGCACGTCGGTGCCGGCCGTCCGCATCGTCGACACCCCGCGCTTCGAGTGGCGCGGCGCGATGCTCGACGTGGCCCGACACCCGTTCACGACCGACGAGGTGTGCCGCTTCATCGAGCTGATCTCGCGCTTCAAGCTGAACCGACTGCACCTCCACCTCAGCGACGACCAGGGCTGGCGCATCGAGGTGCCCGACTGGCCGACGCTCACCGCCATCGGTGGTGCGACGGCGTGCGGGGGCGACGGGGGCGGTTGGTTCTCGCTGGCCGACTGGGCCCGCATCGTGAACCACGCCGAACGCCACTTCGTGACCGTGGTCCCCGAGATCGACATGCCCGGCCACACCACCGCAGCGCTCGCCTCGGTGCCCGGCCTGAACCCGAGCGAGGCCGCTCCCCCGCCCTACACGGGGATCGAGGTGGGCTTCAGTTCACTGCGCCTGGACCTTCCGCTCACCCGGCGGTTCGTCGCCGACGTCGTCGCCCATCTGGCGTCGATCACGCCCGGGCCGTGGTTGCACATCGGCGGCGACGAGGCACACTCGACCGACCGCGCCGACTACGTGGAGTTCGTCTCGTTCCTGCAGGCCGAGGTGGCACGGCACGGCAAGCGGATGGTGGGCTGGGAGGAGATCACGGCTGTGCCGCTGCGCGACGACTCGGTGGTGCAGCACTGGCTGAAGGCCGAGACTGCCGCGGCGGCACCGACGACCTGTCGGGTGCTGATGTCGCCGTCGTCGCACACCTACCTGGACATGCGTCACCACGAGGACGACGCCTTCGGTCGCCGCTGGGCCGGCCACATCGACCTCGACCGCGCCTACGGGTGGGACCCCGCCGCGCAGGTGCCCGGGCTGGGCGATGATCGAATCGTCGGCGTCGAGGCGCCGCTGTGGACCGAGAAGGTGCGCACGTTCGCGCAGGTGCAGACGCTGTGCTTTCCGCGGCTGCTGTGCCTGGCCGAGGTGGGCTGGACGCCACAGGAACAACGCGACTGGTCGACGTTCCGGCCGCGCCTCGCCGAGGCGACCGACCGCCTGGCCGACGACGGCGTGCCGGTCTACCGGTCAGCGCTGCTGTAAGCGCGCCTGTCCCGTTTCCCGGCTGCGAGGTCCTCGACCCGAGCACACAAGACGGGCACTCGGCACCCCTCGGGGCACCTCGTCTGTGTCACACGATGCTCCGAAGTACTTCGGAAGAGTTGGTGACACAGACGGGCTTCGACCGAGCCGCGCTGCGCCACCTACAGGGCCAGACAGGACACAGGCTCTACGGGCGCGCTGCGCCGATGGCGTCGTCGAGTTCGCGGTGGAACTCGGTGACCGGCAACTCGAGCGTCGGGTGGTCCGCTGTGTGGTGACGGGCCGTCATCGGCACCAGCACCCCAGTCGGGGCGGCCGAGCCAACCACGGGTTCGGTGTCGTCCTCGTCGTCGTCGTTCTTGCCGCGCGGCATGATCACGATGAACGCGATCAGGCCGATGGCACCGCCGACGATGAACGGGTTCGAGAGCGCCATGATGCCCCGGCCCACCTGCGGCAGCGTCCATGCCGGAGTGCCCATGATGTCGGCCTCGGTCACGTGGAACGGGTCGGGCACGCGACGGTTGTCGCCCTTGGTGACGAACGTGCCGTCGGCGCGGATCTCGTACAGGCGGTGCACCACGAAGCCGCCCTCGCCGGGTTCGCCTTCCGGGATGCGGAACACGACGATGTCGCCGACGTGTGGGTCGGCGAGCGTCTTCACGATCACGGCGTCGCCCAGGTGGAACGTGGGTTCCATCGACTGGCCCTGCACGATGATGAATCGGGCGGTGCCGCCGAAGTTCACCGGCCACAGGAACCACACCACCAGCAGCACCAACGCCAGCATCAGCAGGTCGAGCACGTCGTGCAACACGTGCCGCCGGCCCGTGGCGTGGACGGTGACGTGTGCCACGTGGTCGTGGTGCTGATGAGCCTCGTGCGCGCGACCGCGCAGCATCGCGACGCTGGCTGCGGTGGTGTCGAACGTGGTGGTCATGGTGTTGGTTGGGCGAGGAGGAAGTCCGAGTACCGCAGGGCCGTGCCCTGCTCGTTGATGAAGCCGGCACCGGTGCCCGAGAGCAGGTTGGCCTGAGCGGTGGTGAGGGTGACGGTGGCGACGATCGTGCCGTTCACCCGGAACGTCACCGCACGACCCAGTCGGGTGAGTCGCAGGCGGGCCGACGAACCGGCGCTGATGGGGACCGTGATCAGCGTGGTCGTGGTCGCCCCGTCCTTGAGCCGAATGGCGGCGCTGTTGTTCCCGATGAGCACGCCGGTGAGCATGACGCCCGAGCCACCACCACCACTGCGGTTGACGATGAGGCCACCCGATCGGTTGGCCCCGTTCAGGTTCGACATCGTGACCTCGACGGTCATGTCCACCTGCGGGCCGATGATGACGGCCTGGCTGGGCTCACTCGCGAACGCCTGGTTGCCGGCCAGCTTCCAGTTGCCCACCTCGACCTTCCACTGGTAGCTCCCGCACGACGTCGGGCGACCGTTGAGGTCGTTCTTGGTCGGTGCGCTCACCCCGAACGAGTCGCACGAGATCGGCACCGGCGCCACCGTGGTGGTCGTCGGCGGGATGGTCGTGGTCGTCGGTGGGATCGTGGTCGTGGTGGGGATGACCGGGGCCTGGTTCTTGTCCATCGAGTACAGCGAGGTGCTGCGCAGGCCACCGAGGCTCGCAGCGCTGGCGCCGGCAAAGGCGACCGCCACCACGGCCACGGTGGTGGCAATGGTGGCGACGCGCCCGCCGCGCGCCAGACGCTGCGGCCTCGAAGTCATGGATCAGCCCTGGATGACGAGCGAGATGCCCTGCACGGCCTGAGCCGAGACGTTGCCGCTCAGGGTGAGACTGAACGACCCGTTGTTGGGCGCGGCCCAGGCAACCGGGCCCGACGCGGTCGTGAGGACGTTGTTGGTCGCGCCGACGAGCGTCAGCGTGGCGGCCAACGTGTCGCACCTCTGATCGACGTTCGTGAAGTTGACGGCGGTGACGGCAGTCGTTCCCGTCCCCGGCGCGGCCGAGTTTGCGACGAAACTCGTCGCATAGGAGACGGTGATGCCGGTGGTGTCGCACGCAGCGACGATCTTGTCGTCGGAGCCGAGGCTGGCGCTGTTCAGGCCGCCGAGGCTCGAGGCCGAGGCCCCTGCGATTCCGGCAATGGTGATGCTCGCCAACACGGCGAGGGCAAGCTTGCGGGGCTTGTTCATTCGTGTTCCCTTTCGTAGGTACACCACCGCGATTGGTGGCGGGAGAGTTCTCGGCACCTGTGCTCAGTTCTTGAGCGGAAGTTGATCGTCAGATCAAGAACACCTTGATCTGGCGAAAGTTGATACAGCTCGTAGCAAGTTTTCTGACTCGGGGTAACCTCGTCACATGGCGCTCGATCCGAAGAAGTGGACCCTCAAGACCAACGAGGCCTTCGCCGCGGCCATCGACCAGGCGAAATCCCTCAACAACCCCGAGCTGACGCCCGACCACCTGATGGCGGCGCTGATGCGCCAGGACGACACCATCGTCCCGCCGGTGCTCGCCAAGCTCGGCCTCGCCCCGCTGATGGTGCGCAACAAGGCCGACGAGGCCGTCGGCAAGCTGCCCAAGGCCTATGGCGGCAGCGAACCGCGCATGAACCGCGAACTCGACAACGTCCTGCAGAACGCGGTCTCGTACCAGAAGGACCTGAAGGACGACTTCCTGTCCGTCGAGCACCTGCTCCTGGCCATGAACCAGCGGCTCGGCATCGGCAGCGAAGAGCTGCTGCAAGCGCTCAAGGAAGTCCGCGGTAGTCATCGGGTCACCAGTCAGAATCCCGAGGAATCGTTCGCGGCACTCGAGAAGTACGGGCAGGACCTCACCCAGCGTGCCCGTGACGGCAAGATCGACCCGGTTATCGGGCGCGACGACGAGATCCGTCGGGTCATTCAGGTCCTCAGCCGGCGCACGAAGAACAACCCGGTGCTCATCGGCGAGCCCGGCGTCGGCAAGACCGCCATCGTCGAAGGGCTCGCCCAGCGCATCGCCGACGGCGACGTGCCCGAGGGCCTGAAGGACAAGCGCCTCATCTCGCTCGACATCGCCAGCATGCTCGCCGGGGCGAAGTACCGCGGCGAGTTCGAGGAACGCCTGAAGGCGGTCTTGAAGGAGATCACCGACGCGGCCGGCGAGGTCATCACGTTCGTCGACGAGATCCACACCATCGTCGGCTTGATCATGTTGCCGGCGTCCATGGCACCTTCGGAACCGCCCGCGCCGACGATGGTG
>JANMFL010000453.1:0-1683 GCA_031377945.1 Acidimicrobiaceae bacterium
GATCGAACGTCAGGTGCGACGCCAGCGTCGCGAGGATGCGCACGCGCATCGGATCGGTGTCGGACAGCATGCTGAGGCTGTCCTCGCAGAGCTCGATCAGTTCGATGTCGGGCGCTTCGGCAGCGAAGAACAGCGACGTGCCGAACCAGGTGCTCATCGAGGCTGCTTCGGCCATCAGCCTGGTATCGCGTGCGCTGCGGGCCAGTCGCCCGGCGCGAACGACCGCATCCCTGAAACCGGGGTCGCCCAGCGCCCGAAAGGCGGCGGCCAACCCGAGCCATGCCTCGGTTCGTTCGGCGATCTCGGTCTGAGGGTTGCGAGAATGGATGTCGATCACCTGTTGGCACCGCAACCGAGCCGACTCGAACGCCAGCGCGACCATGTCACGTCGCGCCGCCGTCGCCAGGTGCTTCGTCGATTTCGACTCCTCGCCCGCGAGCTGCCAGTGGCGTGCCAACTCGTCGAACTGTTCGGCGCCTCGGGCCTCCAACGCCTCGGCGATGCGGCGATGCGCCCTCGCAGCGCGACTCGCGCTCAGCTCGTCGAGCATCGATGTGCGCACGATGGCATGGACGAAGGAGAACCGGTCGACCCCGACCTCTACGACAATGCCGGCGCGCGCCACGTCTTCGAGCATGTCGAGCACGTCGTCGGCTCTCCTGTCGACGACCGTTGCGAGCAGCTCGACGTCGAAGGTCGGCCCGATGACCGCAGCGAGCGTGAGAACCTCGTGCGCACCCGGAGCAAGGCGCGACACCCGTTGAGCGACGACGTCGTGCACCGAAGCGGGCGTCTGCATCTGATGGTCGGCGGCCCCGTCGAGGGCTCGCTCGAGTTGACCCGTCGCCGACAGATGGTGCACCAGTTCGGACGCGAAGAACGGGTTCCCGGCGCTCTCGCGATGCACCGTGTGAGCGACGGCGGCAACTCGCGTGATCGGTGCCGACGGCACGAGCGATGTCACCAACTGAGCGACGTGCGCCTCGCTGAGGATCTCGAGATCGATGATCGTCGATCGCTCGGACGACCTGGTGTCGGTCAGCAGATCGCGCAACGGATGCGACGAACCCATATCGGCCGGACGGTAGGTGCCCATGACCAGCAACCGCTGGGCCCTCTGTTCGCGCATGAGGTGCCGGAGCAGCAGCACCGTGGGCGCCGTCGCCCAGTGCAGGTCCTCGACCACGAGCAGCACCGGGTGAACCTTCGACAGGCGTTCGACGAGCGCCGTCACCGCGTCGAACAGTTCGACGCGGGTGAGCTCGGGCTGTGCGTCGCTGCGACTCGAGGTGCTGCCCGGGAACAACCTCCCCAGCGAACCAGCTCCGGTGGACATCGCATGACCGAGCACCGAGTCGAGCGCGGCGACGGTCCGGAACGCCATCGCCAGCGGTTGGTACGGCACATCGACATCACTGCTGCACTCGCCGGCCAGCACGATCGCGCCGCTCTGGTGAGCGATGTCGGCACAGTGCGAGACGAACCGAGTCTTGCCGATCCCGGGCTGACCGCTCGCGAGCATGCGCCCGCCGCCGCCGGTGCGAGCGTCGCCCCACCTCGACCGGAACGACTCGACTTCGCGTTCGCGACCGACCAGCGGGAAACGCTGGTCGGCGACCAGCAGGCGCGGCATCGGCGGAGCCGTGTCGTTCACGAGGTCGACCACCCGGTAGACGACCACCG
>JANMFL010000511.1:0-5081 GCA_031377945.1 Acidimicrobiaceae bacterium
CGAACTCACGGCGCGCTGGGCGCGCTGGCGCGGCAATCCCATGGCCAAGACGGCGCTCGAGCTCGCGGTGTGGGACTGCTACGCCCGCCAGCAGGGTGTTCCGCTGCGCACGTTGCTCGGCGGGGAGCTGACCGAGATTCCTGTCGGCGCCTCGCTCGGGATGAACCCCATCGACGTCACGGTCGACAGCGTCACCGCGCACGTCGAACAGGGCTATCGGCGGGTGAAGCTGAAGATCGAACCCGGCTGGGACCTCGAGCTGTTGGCAGCGGTCCGCGCCGTGCATCCCGACATCGAGCTCACCGTCGACGCGAACTCGGCGTACACGTTGGACATGCTGCCGGTGCTGCGCGAGATCGATCAGTTCGGACTGCACTACATCGAGCAGCCGCTGCACTGGGACGACCTCACCGAGCACGCGCGCCTGGCGCGCGAACTGCGCACCGAGCTGTGCCTCGACGAGTCGCTCACCTCGCCGGCGCGGGTGAAGGCAGCCCTCGATCTGGGCGCGTGCACCGTCGTGAACGTGAAGGTCGGTCGCGTCGGCGGGCTGCAGTCCGTGCGTGAGATCCACGACCTGTGTGTGGCCCGCAAGGTGCCCATGTGGTGCGGTGGCATGCTCGAGACGGGCATCGGTCGTGCGCACAACATCCACCTCGCCACCATGCCGGGATTCGTGTTCCCCGGCGACACGGCGTCGGCCAGCCGCACCTACGCCCGCGACATCGTCGAGCAGGCGCTCGAGGCCACCAACGGCATGATGCCCGTGCCCGATGGGCCCGGCATCGGTGTCACCCTCGACCGCGCGTTCCTCGACGAGGTGACGGAGTCGGTGGACGTGGTGCGGTGACCCGCGACCTCGACGCACTGCAGTACTGCGTGCTCACCACGGCGAGCGAGTTGTCGGTCATGCCGGTGTTCGAGGAGTTCATCTGGGGTGGCGACGACGAGCGCGTGTCGGTGAACGTCCTCGCCGCGGTGGTGGGCGAAGGTGGGTTGGCGCTGGCCGCGTTCGACGATGGAGAGGTGGTGGCCTCGGCGTTCGCTTTCCCCACTCGGGAACAAGGGGTGCTGCACTCGCACTACATGGCGGTGCATCCTGAGTACCGCGGTTCCGGCCTCGGCGAGCGAATGAAGCGTGAGCAGGCGGCCTGGTGCGCAGCGAACGGGTACCACGCGATGCGCTGGACGTTCGACCCGATGCAGCTCACGAACGCGCATCTGAACATCAACAAGCTCGGAGCGCTCGGGGTGCAGTACCACGTCGACCTCTACGGCCCGCTGGGCGGCATCAACGGCTCGCTGCCCAGCGACCGCTTGACCGTGCAGTGGGAGATGGTCGCCGCCCGCCCTGCGTTCGTCGAGTCGGTGGTCCTCACCGTGCCGCCGGTGACGCCCGGGCAGATCGCGGCCTCCGCGTCCGAGGCGATCGCGGCCCGCATGGCCATTCGCGACGAGATGACTCCTCACCTCGCCGACGGCTGGGTGGTCTCAGGCGTCGATCGCCACGCCCGCACCTACACCCTCTCCCGAACTCGAGTTGTGCGGGCCCGATCAGGAGGCGTCGCGAGCCAGGTCGGGGAACACCCGGGCCACCTTGGCGCGTAGCCACGCACCGTAGGTGCCATGGACGTCGAGCAGGTTCGCCCGGTCCCAACGTTCACCGGCGTCTGCCGGCTGCTGCCACTCGTCGTCGAACTCGAGCGGTTCGATGGACGCGTCCCAGCCCGGATCGAGGAAGAACGGCAGCGAGTACCGATCGTTCCCCTGGTGGTTCCGTACCCGGTGCGGAGTGCTGCGGTAACGGCCCCCGGTGAGTCGGTCGAGCATGTCGCCGAGGTTGCAGATGACCAGGTCGGCATCGGCCGGTGCGGCGAGCCATTCGCCATGCGACTTCACCTCCAAGCCGGGGGTGCCGTCGGTGGCCAGCATGGTGAGCAGCCCGTAGTCGGTGTGCTCTCCGACGCCCCACGTGGTGGTGTCGCCCGTCGGGTGCGGTGGATAGCGGAAGACGCGGAACAGCGGAGTGGGATCGGCGGTGAGCCCGGTGGCAAAGAAGTCGGCCGACCGGCCGAGACCCACGGCCATCAACGCAAGGAGCCGCTGGCCCAGCGCTTCCATCTCCGTCATCCATTCGGTGACGAGGGGCGCCATCTCGGCTGGATGCTCGGGCCACACGTTCGGCCCGTGCATCGGCCGCGGATCGGGTGGCAGCTCCGCACCGAAGTAGTACCCCTCCTTGCGATCGGGCACGCCGGAAGTGAGCTCGCCGCCGAGTGGTAACCAGCCGCGCCACGCCGTCCCACCGACCGTCATGGACGTCATTGCCTTGTCGGCTTCGGGCAGCGCGAAGAACGCCGCCGCAGCGGCGATCACACGGTCGCGCATCCCACGCAGTGGCGGGTCGAGGGGGACAGCGAAGAAGCCGATCTCGCGGCATGCCCGGTCGATGCGTGCCGCCGCCTCGGGCGCTGCGGGATCGACCACCGGCATGGGCTTCATCGCAGGGGAGCGTAGGTGACACAATCGACTGCTGTGACAGCGACTGAACTCATCGTGGTCGCCGTCGCCATCTTCGTGGCCGCGTTCGTGCAGGTCCTGTCGGGCTTCGGATTCGCGTTGCTGTCGATGCCGATCATGACGCTCGCGTTGCCGGTGAAGGAGGCGGTGGTCGTCAGCACGTTGCTCGGCATGATCAGCACCACATGGCAGGCGCGGGCGCTGCGCGCCGACACCGATCGGCCGTTGGCGAAACGCCTCACGTTGGCCGCGTTCGTGGGCATGCCGTTGGGACTGTTCATCCTCAACGTCGTGAGCGACACCGCACTGCGGCTCACGCTCGGCATCGCCGTGATCATCGCGACCATTCTCCTGATCGCGCGCATCAACCTCAGCGCAGCCAGCAATCACTTCGACTACGCCGTCGGCTTCGTGTCGGGAGTGCTCAACACGTCGCTGTCCACGAATGGTCCGCCGCTGGTGTTCGGCCTTCAGGCGCGGCACCTCACCGCGGCGCCATTCCGCGCCACCATCTCCACCGTCTTCGCGTTCAGCAACGTCGTCGGCCTCACGTTGTTCGCGCTGAACGGCAAGATCACCAAGGACGGCCTGGTGGCGTCGGCCATCGCCTTCCCCGCCTGGCTCGTGGGTCAGGGGTTGGCCTGGCCGATGAAGAAGCACTTCCACGGCGAGCGGTTCCGCAACCTGGTGCTGGGGCTGCTCTTCACCGCCGGGACGTTCACGATCGTGTTCGCGCTGGTCTGACAAGCTGCACGAATGATCGCCAGGAACCCGCGCAACGCCGTCGTCGTGCTGCTCGACTCGTTGAATCGGCACATGCTCGGCAGCTATGGCGGCAGCGAGTTCACGACGCCTCATCTCGATCGGTTCGCCACGGAACGCGCCACACGGTTCACTCGCCACGTGACGGGTTCGCTGCCGTGCATGCCGGCCCGTCACGACATCCTGTGCGGCGCGCTCGACTTCCTGTGGCGTCCATGGGGGTCGATCGAGTTGTGGGAGCAGCCGATCACCGCCGACCTTCGCGATGCGGGCGTGCAGACCATGCTCGTGACCGATCATCCGCACCTGTTCGAGACCGGCGGCGAGAACTACCACACCGACTTCGGCGGCTGGGACTACGTCCGCGGCCATGAGGGCGATCCGTGGCGGACGTGGCTCGACCCGAGCTGGATCGGCATCCCGGCGCCGGCGTCGACGGGCGACTGGTTCCTTCGCCGTCGACTCGGCGACCTCGCGCCGCACCTCGACCGCGGCTACGACCGGGCCCGCACGTTCTTCCGCGAGGAGCACGACTACCCGGGCCCGCGCACCATGCAGGCAGCTGCCGACTGGGTGGCTGGTGCCGCCCAGCATCACGCTGACCAGCCCTGGCTGCTGTTCATCGACGAGTTCGATCCGCACGAACCGTTCGACACGCCCGAGCCATGGCAGGGTCGGTACGAGGACGAGCCGTGGGAGGGCGACCGCCTCATCTGGCCGCCGTACGTGGTCGGAGGGCGCAGCACCGGTGTCCTCACCGCGGCCGAGGCGCGCCACATCCGCGGCAACTACGGCGCCAAGCTGTCGATGATCGACGACTGGTTCGGGCGCCTGATGGGCGAGCTCGACCGCCACAGCCTGTGGGACGACACCGCGGTGATCGTGTGCACCGACCACGGTCACTACCTCGGAGAGGAACGTGGCGGGGTCGACATCTGGGGCAAGCCGATGGTCCCGCAGTTCGAACCGCTCGGTCACATCCCGCTGCTCGTCCACTGGCCCGGAGTCACGGGTGGCGGGACGTGCGACACGCTCACCACCGCGGTCGATCTGCACGCGACACTTGCCGACCTGTTCGGTGTCACCCCGTCGCACCGCACCCACGGCAGGTCGCTGACGCCGCTGCTGCGCGGCGAGTCGACGAGCGTGCGGGAGTGGGCGATCGGGGGCGTGTTCGGCAACTGGGTGCAGGTCACCGACGGTCGCTGGAAGTACGCCCGGGCCCCAGAAGGCGACAACTTCCCGCTCAGCATGTGGAGCAACCGGTGGAGCACGATGCCCGTGCACGTGAAGGGCATCACCGAGCTGCCCAAGCCCGATGCTCGGGCCTGGCTCGATCGCATGCCCGGGAGCGACGTACCGGTCATCCGCCAACCGTTCCAGCCCGGCGATGCGCTGCCGTTCTGGGTGAGCGGTGGCGCCAACGTCGGCAAGCATCACCTCTACGACCTCGACGTCGATCCTGACGAAGCCGAGAATCGAGTCGGCGACGCGTCCGAGCGCCGAATGCAGGACCTCCTCCGTACCGCGCTCAGCGAACTCGACGCCCCCGCCGAGCAACTGCAGCGCCTCGGCCTGCACCCCTGAAGCAGTTCACCAGGAACGCCGTTCGCGCCGTTCACCAGGAACTTAAGTTCGCGCCGTTCACCAGGAACTTAAGAGCGTCAGCGGATAGGGCTCCAGCGGTTGCGCCAGTCGATGAGCTTGATGACGATCAGCAGGACGCAGACGAGGTGGAGTTGAGCGAGACGGTGGATGGTCCGCCGGTCGGTGTTGCGTCGCATCTGGCCGTAGTTCGA
>JANMFL010000006.1:0-2237 GCA_031377945.1 Acidimicrobiaceae bacterium
AGGTGATCTCGACCTGGCAGGTCCTGATCGCGTACGGCCTCGTTCGCCTCGCTGTCGCACTCACGCCGATCCCAGGAGGTGTCGGCATCACCGAGTTCGGTCTCGTTACACTCCTCGTGCGATTCGGGGGCCCCGAGTCGACCGTGCTTGCAGCCGTGCTGGTCTTCCGTGCGCTCACATTTGTGTTGCCGATCGTGACCGGTGGGGTGTGCTTCGCTGTGTGGCGATATCGCCTCGGGGACGGCCTGGGTCGACCCCGCGTTCGGACCGTAGCGGCCGACCAGTTCTCGGCACCAACACGGGCAGAAGGTCCGTCATCACGGTCACCCTCAGACCTTCATGTGCGGATGAAGGTCAAGCGGCGGGTTCCAGTTTCAGCGTGGGGTCGTCCCGATCACCGCCGCCCCGACCAGGCAGATCGCTGAGCCGACGTATCGCCAGCCACCCAATCGACCACTTCTCCAGGCCGGTGGTGCCCCCGCACGCGGCTCATGTCGACGTGTCGGCCGCCGCGAGGACGACGGGGATGTGGCCGGACCGGATGCGGGCTTCGACACGCGCACCGACCGCAACGTGCTCGAGATGGCTGCGGATCGAGTGCACCGTCGCACCGGAGTCGAGTTGGAGGGCGTAGTTCCACACCGACCCACGGAACTCGGCGGCCACGACCCGCGTGCGACCCGAGTCGGCGACCGTGAACGTGACGTCGTCGGGGCGCAACATGACCACCTGCCCGGAACCGACTGCCGCCAGCCGCTCGTCGGCGAGGTCGCCGGCCTCGGCGCTGGTGACGAAGTCGGCTTCGCCCATGAACGCTGCAACGAATCGGTCGGCCGGGCGGTGGAAGACCTCGGCAGGGGTGCCGAGTTGGGCGATGCGGCCGGCGCGCATGACCGCCACCCGGTCGCCGATTGCCAGTGCCTCGGCCTGGTCGTGGGTGACGAAGACCGCCGGTGTCGCCGTGGAGCGCAACACGGCCACGACGTCGTCGCGGACGCGAGCACGCAGGTTCGGGTCGAGGCTGGCAAACGGCTCGTCGAGGAGCATCAGCGACGGGCGAGGTGCCAGGGCCCGCGCAAGTGCCACGCGTTGACGCTCGCCGCCGGACAGCTCGTGCGGGAACCGGTCGTCGAAGCCGTCGAGACCGACGATTCGGAGCATCTCCGCGACACGACGCGGCGCATCTCCCGAGCGAATGCCGAACGAGACGTTGCGCGCCACCGTGAGATGCGGGAACAGCGCGTGCTCCTGGAACACGAGGCCGACGCCTCGCCGCTCGGGCGGCATCGCTCGCCGGCCGTCGTCGACGACGGTGCCGCCGAGCGAGATGGAGCCGGACTCGGTGGTGGCGAGACCAGCGATCATGCGCAGCAGCGTCGACTTGCCGCACCCGCTGGGGCCAACGAGCGCAAGCAGTTCGCGGTCGCCGAGTTCGAACGACACATCGTCGACCGCTACGGCGCGGCCGTACCGCTTCGTGACGTCGGCGACCCTGAGCGATGTCGGCGCTTCGGCGGTCGAGTGTTGGGCGTTCATACGTTCATCGGTCGGCTCGATCGAGGCGTTGGGAGAGCAGGATCACGGGAACCAGCGCGACGACGATGATGGCCAGCGCAGGGAGTGCCGCCTGCTGGTATCTCGACTCGATCGCCAGGTTGTACACCCACACCGGCAGTGTGTCGAACCCGAACGGGCGCAGCAGGAGCACGATGGGCAGCTCCTTCAGGGCATCGACGCCGACGAGTACCGCCGCGGTGACGAGCGAGGCCTTCGACAACGGCAGGTGGACACGCCACACCACCCCACGCGGTCGCTCGCCCAATGTGCGCGCCGACGCGGTCATCTCCTCGGGCACCTGCTGCACGCCTGCCTCGATGGCGCCGATGCCGGGTGCGAGGAACCGCACGGCGTAGGCGTAGACGAGCACCAGCATCGATCCGGTCGTCACGGCTCCCGGAAGGTCGAGGCCGATCCGTTCGAGCATGCCGTCGACGGCGACGACGGCGAGCAGGACCCCGATTGCAACCACCGGTCCGGGCACCGCGTACCCGCTGGCTGTGGCCCGAGTCGCCGCCTGGGTGACACGGGGTCGGCCGAATCGCTGTGCGTTGGCGAGGACAACCGCGAGGACCACGCACACGACGACGGTGAACGCCACGAGCTGCAGGCTGTTCCACAGGAACCCCGGGAACTCCTCGATGAGCGGCGTACCGCGCTCGCTGCGCTGTTCGGCCACC
>JANMFL010000019.1:0-9114 GCA_031377945.1 Acidimicrobiaceae bacterium
TCCACTCGTAGAGCGCCTTGCTCTCGTCGAGGCCCTCGTAGCACTGCAGGCGGATGAGTCGCGAGCCGGTCATCTCGGCGATGCTCTTCGCCAGCTGGGTCTTGCCGGTACCGGCGGGACCCTCCACGAGCACGGGCTTGCCAAGACGGTCGGCCAGGAAGGCGACGCCGGCGATGCCCTCGTCGGCCAGGTAGTTGACGTCCTTCAGGCCCTGACGGACCTGCGCGACGCTCTCGAAGCGATGAGCCATGAAAAGCACCCTATCCGTCGACTTGACCCCACGGTCAATCGAAGCGACCACCGCGGAAATCGGCGCCACCACGCTTGGTGGTCTTGTTCCAGCCATTCGCGAATCTGGAATAGATTCGCTGAATCGGTTCGATCATGGACCGACGGAGGAGAGGAACCACCGCATGAAGCGCGCTATCGCGACGGGCGTCGCGCTGCTCACCACACTCGGCTTCGCTGCCGCGGTCACGGCCCAGGGCCCGACCACGACGGCGCGCTCGAGCGTGCAGCAGGACACCCGATTCCGCCAGTCGACCCGACCTGCGTCGATCGACCTCGGCAACCTACCCAGCCGAACCAACCCCGAGAAGATCGTCACCGCGACGGTCGTGCTCGCCGCCGATTCGGTCAGCTCCGCGAAGGAGAAGGCCGACACGGCGAAGGTCACGTTCGACAAGTTGGCTGCCCAGCGCCGGGCCACGGCCGCGCAGACCGCCATCACGCCGAACCTGCGCGCTGCGGGCGGCAGCGTTCGCGCCTCCACGAGCACCGTGCTGAACACCGTCACCGTGCGCGCCAAGGTGAAGGACCTCAAGAACCTCGCCGCCGTCCCCGGCGTCGCCGCCGTTCACGTCTCGCGGCCCATCGCTCGCGACAACGGTGCGAGTGACGCCTACACCGGCGCCGATCAGGTCTGGCAGAGCCTCGGCCTCACCGGCACGGGTCTCACCGTCGGCGTCATCGACGATGGCATCGACTACCACCACGCCGACTTCGGTGGCAGCGGCGACCCCGCAGACTACGCCGCCGACGATCGCACGGTCATCGAGCCCGGCAGCTTCCCCACGGTGAAGGTCACCGGCGGCTACGACTTCGTCGGCGATGCCTATGACGCGAACCCCGACGCCGCAGGCGAGACCGACATCCCCGTGCCCGACGCCGACCCGCTGGCCTGCGGTGAGCACGGCACCCACGTGTCCGGCACCGCTGCCGGTCAGGGGGTGCTCGCCGACGGCAGCACCTTCACCGGCCCGTACAACGCGACCACGCTCGCCGACCATTCGTTCACCGTCGCCCCGGGCTCGGCGCCCGAGGCGTCGATCAAGATCTACAAGGTCTTCGGCTGCGACGGCAGTGTCAACGACGACATCCTCCTCGCCGCCATCGACCGTGCGGTCGCCGACGGCGTGCAGGTCATCAACATGTCGCTCGGCAGCACGTGGGGTACGGCCACCGAGCCGATCGCCCTCGCCATCGACAACGCCACCAAGCTCGGCGTGCTGTCGGTCGTGTCGGCCGGCAACTCGGGTCCGAACGCCTACCTCGTCGGCGGTCCGTCCACGGCGAACACCGCGCTGTCCGTCGCTGCCGCCGACACCTCGTCGGCCACGTTGCCCGGCGTGGCGATCACCGGTGACGTCACCCTCACCGGCCAGAACTCGAACGCCTACGACTTCAGCACCGGCGCCATCAGCGGCGTCACGGTGGACATCGGGCTCGGCTGCACCGCTGCCGACTACGCAGGTCTCGCAGGGCAGATCGTGGTCACCCACCGCGGCCAGTGCGACCGCGTCGCTCGCGCCATCCTCGGCACGAGTGCCGGCGTCGCGGGCGTGATCTTCATCAACAACGCAGCCGGCTACCCGCCGATCGAGGGACGCATCCCAGGCGGCACCGTCCCGTTCGTCGGTCTGCCGAACACGGCGGTCATCGCCGACGGCAGCAACGTGACACTCGACGCTGGCGCTCCCATCCCGAACCCGGCGTTCACCAACTTCGCCAGCTTCACGTCCAACGGCCTCCGCCAGGACAGTGCACCCAAGCCCGACATCACGGCCCCCGGTGTGAACATCCTGTCGGCGTTCGTCGGCAGCGGCGATCAGGGCGCGCTCCTGTCGGGCACCTCGATGGCGGCACCGCACACGGCCGGCATCGCCCTGCTCGTGCGTCAGGCCCACCCGACGTGGGGTCCGATCGCCGTGAAGGGCGCACTCATGTCGACGGCCGATCCGTCCCGTGTGGGCGACTGGAACGTCATCCGTGGTGGCACCGGCATGGTGTCGGCGCCCGCTGCGGTCGATGCCAGCACCTTCTTCTCCACGAAGAACGGCAGCAACCACCTCGCGTTCGGCTTCCAGGAGCTGAAGGGCACGTACGCCGACAGCCGCACGATCAGCCTCAACAACACGTCGAAGAAGGCCGTCACGTACGACCTCGCGACGCAGCTCGACACCCTCGGGCTCACCCAGTTCAGCGCCACCGTGTCCCCGGCGACCGTCACCGTCTCGGCCCGCAGCGCCCGCACCATCACGGTGACGTTGCGCATTCGTGACGCGCAGAACCTGCCCGACGTCAGCGTCGACACCGGTGGCGATCAGGCCGTCGTCAGCGGTCTGCTCGTGGCCACGCCGCGCGGCACCGTCGCCGGTGTCCACACGCTGCGTGCGCCGTTGGCCCTCGTGCCATACGGCCTGAGCGACATCCGTGCGACGGCCAAGCCGGGCGTCGGCGTGCCGAAGGGCTACACGGGCAGCGTTGCGCTGGCCAACCGTGGCATTCACTACGGCACGTACGACACGTACCAGTGGATCGCGACCGACGCCGCCCGCGACAACGCCACGCCGGGCACGCCCGATGCGCGCGACGTGGGTGTGCAGCAGTTCCCGATCTCGGCCACCGATGAGCTGATGGTGTTCGCGGTCAGCCTGAACAACCGCTTCACGACGGCCGCCACCACCGAGATCGACGTGTACATCGACGTCGACCGCGACGGCATCGACGACTTCCTGACGGTGGGCGTCGACTTCGGTCTGCTCACCTCCGGCGCACCAAACGGCGACTTCCAGTCGTTCACCATCGACCTCGCCACCTTCGACATCGTCGATCTGTGGTCGGCGTTCGCTCCGAACAACGGATCGATCGCCGAGTTGCCCGTCCTGGCCAGCGCCATCGGCGCCAGCGGCCCGGTGGGCATCAGGGTCGAGACCGGCACGGTCGTCGAACTCGCCGCGTACGACGTCGTCGCTTCGGGTCTCTACGACCCCACCAGCCCGGCGGTCAGCATGGGCGACTTCGACGTGATCGACGCGGCCGGAACGGCCACGCTGCCGGTGTCCATCGACCCCGCCGCGGCCGCCCAGCAGGGCGCGCGCGGCTGGCTCGTGGTGTCGGTCGACGACGCTGCCGGCGCCCGCGAAGCGGACCGCGTGCCGCTGCGCCTGCCGCGCGACTGACGATCACCTCGTCCTGAACACACTGGTCGTCCGGTGGGGGACACCCCCACCGGACGATCGGTGCGTACTACCCTGACCACGGTGAGCAGCCTGCTGAAGTCGAACTTGGCGGTTGCCACCGGCACCGCCGTGTCGCGCATCACGGGCGTGGTGCGAGTGGCCGTGCTCGGCGCGGTCCTGGGCACCCCGGGCGCCGTCGCCGATGCCTACGACCTGGCCAACGGCACGCCGAACATGATCTACGAACTGCTCATCGGCGGCGTGTTGAGCAGCAGCCTGGTCCCGTTGTTCACCCGCCTGCGCGACGACGAGGACGACGAGGGCCAGAGCGCGGTCGTGACCGTGTCGGTCATCGTGATCTCGGTGATCACCGTCGCCGCGGTGCTGCTGGCGCCACTGATCTTCCACCTCTACTCGCTGCTGGTGTCGGCCACCGTCGACGCCGACCAGTACCGCCAGGTCGGCACGGTTCTCGCCCGACTGTTCCTGGTGCAGATCTTCTTCTACGGCCTCAACGCGCTCGCCACCGCCCTGCTGAACGCCCGCCGCCGATTCTTCGCCGCAGCATGGGTTCCCGTGCTCTCCAACCTGGTGATCATCGGTTCGCTGCTGATGGTGCCGAGCATCATGGACGGCGCAGTGCCCACGATGCAGGACGTGCTCGACAACAGCACCCTGCGCTGGGTGCTCGGGGGCGGCGCGACCATCGGCATCGCCGTCATGGCGCTGGCACTCATCCCGGCACTCGCGGCGGCGAAGGTGCGCCTGCGCTTCCGCCCCGACTTCCATCACCCGGCGGTCGCCACGCTGAAGAGCCTCTCGGGTTGGGCACTGGGCTACGTCGTGGCCAACCAGGTCGCCGTCGTCGTCATCCGCAACCTGTTGCGCGGCGGTGATGGTTCGGTGTTCGCCTACTCGCGTGCCTACCTGTGGTTCGTGCTCCCCCATGGGCTGCTGGCCGTGTCCATCGCCACGACGTTCCTGCCCGAGATGAGCAGTGCGATCAACCGCAAGGACAAGCCACGGCTCATCGACCGCACATCGCTCGGCATCCGACTGATCTCACTGGTCACCATCCCGGCAGGCTTCGGACTGTTCGTGCTCCGTCGCCCGATCATCGGTGCTGCGTTCCAACACGGCAACGTCACCGCAGAGGACGCACTGCTCACCTCTCGGGCACTCGGCGGGTTCGCCCTCGGGCTCGTCGGGTTCTCGGTGTACCTGTTCGTGCTGCGTGTCTTCTACGCCCACCAGGACGCGCGCACACCGTTCCTGATCAACGTCGGCGAGAACATCGTGAACGTGGCGCTCGCGATCGTGCTGGTGGATCGCTTCGGGCTGCTCGGCCTTGGCCTGTCGTTCGCGATCGCGTATCTGCTGGCGGCGCTGTGGGCGCTGCAGATCGTGTCGTACAAGGTGCCCGGCTTCCCGGTACGCGAGCTGCTGGCCGCGCTGTGGCGGATGACCCTGGCCTCGGTGATCATGGCCGAGGTCGTGTGGGTGGCGGCGCGGTTGGTGGGCGACAATGCGGGCGCCGGGGCGGTCGTGCGCGTGGTCGTGGGCACGGTCGTCGGGGCCGTCGTGTACGTCGGCATGTTGTTCGTCCTGAAGGCACCCGAACTCGACCAACTCAAGTCGCGCTTCGCCCGAACCTGACCTCGCGGGGTGTTCACCAGGAACTTAAGTTCGCGGGGCGGGTCAGACGAGGATCATCAGGTCGTCGCGGTGGACGGCCTCATGCGCGATGTTCTCGGGAAGGTCGGTGGTGCGCTTGCCCATGATGCCCTGCATGATCTCGCTGTCGACCAGCGCAATGCCACGGGCGATGGTGACGCCCTGCACGTCGCGGATCTCGACGACGTCGCCCACGTCGAACGCGCCGGTCACACCCACCACGCCGGCGGGCAGCAACGACGTGCCCCGTTCGAGCAGCGCTCTCCGCGCGCCATCGTCGACGACGAGGACACCTTCGACATTGGTGGCGAAGCCGATCCACAGCTTGCGCGCCGGCAGGTTGCGATCGCTCGGCAGGAACGTGGTGCCGACGGCATGACCGTTCACCGCGTCGACCAGCACATCGGGACGGTTGGAACTGGCGATCACCGCACGCACACCTGCCCACGACGCCATCCGTGCCGCCGACAACTTCGATGCCATTCCACCGCTGCCGCGGCTACTGCCGCTCGCCGTGGCCTCGACCGACAGCAGCGGATCGTCGGCCGGCACCTCACTGATGAGCGACGCCGACGTGTCCTGCCGCGGGTCGGCGGTGTACAGGCCGGGCATGTCGGTGAGCAGCACCAGCAGATCGGCGGCCACGTTGTGGGCCACCAGCGTGGCGATGCGGTCGTTGTCGCCGAAGCGCAACTCGTCGGCGGCGATGGCGTCGTTCTCGTTGACGATGGGCACGCAGCCCAATTCCATCAGCCGCAGCAAGGTCTGACGGGCGTGCAGGTATTGGCGACGATCGACGAAGTCGTGCGGCACCAGCAGCACCTGTGCGGCGACCAGGCCGTGGCGGCCGAGCGACCGGTTGTAGACCTCCATCAGCCGGCTCTGCCCCGCCGCCGAGATGGCCTGCAGCGTGGGCATGTCGGTGGGACGCGCGGTCAAACCGAGCGCCGACACCCCCGCCGACACTGCACCGGAGCTGACGAGCACCACTTCGTGGCCTGCAGCGCGCAACGCGGCGAGTTGGTCGCACATCCTGTCGATGAACGCCGTGTCGATGACGCCGAGTCGGTCGGTGATGCTCGACGTGCCGATCTTCGCGACGACACGCATCAGGCTTCCTCTTGGTACTCGAAACTGAAGCTGGCGATCCAGACGATGTCGCCGTCGCGGGCGCCGGCCTTCGACAGCATCTTCGGCACACCGAGTCGCTTCAACGCGTAGTCGATGTACGAGAGCGCTTCGGGAGTGGTGACGTCGTTCAGCGCGACGACACGCTCGACCTGGCGACCGATGAGACGGAACTCGTGCTCCTCGAGACGCTCGACGCGAGCGCCGTCCTGCTCGGGCCGGATGATGACGATGCCTTCGCTCTCGGGCTGCTGCTGTCGAGCCTGGAACACCAACTCGGACAGCTTCGACGCAAGCTCGCGCACGCCCTGCTGGGTGATCGACGAGATCATCTCGCCGTCCCAGTCGAAGATGGCGGAGTCGCTCTTGGTCCCCACCACGAGGCGCGGCCGGTCGAGCAGTTCGGGCTGGTACTCGCCCAGTTCGTGCAGCAGGATGCGCTCCTGCTCCAGCGGATCGGGGCCGTCGATGTTCTCGAGGTCGACCATGATGCACAGCACCCGAGCACGCTCGATGTGCTTCAGGAACTGGTGGCCGAGGCCCTTGCCCTCGTGCGCACCCTCGATGAGACCGGGGATGTCGGCGACGACGAACTCGGTGAGACCCGGCATGCGCACGACGCCGAGGTTCGGCTCGAGCGTGGTGAACGGGTAGTTGGCGATCTTCGGCTTGGCCGCGCTGATGACGCTGATGAGCGTGCTCTTGCCGACGTTGGGGAAGCCCACGAGCGCGACATCGGCCATCAGCTTCAGTTCGAGTTTCAGCCAATTCTCTTCGCCGTGCTCGCCCTGTTCGGCGAACGTGGGAGCGCGGCGACGGTTCGACGCGAACTTCGCGTTGCCGCGACCTCCGCGGCCGCCTGCGGCGCACAGCCACCGGTCGCCGTGGCTGGCGAGGTCGGCGAGCAGTTCACCCGTGTAGAGGTCGGTGACGACGGTGCCCTCGGGGACGTGCACCTCGAGGTCCTTGCCGCGCTTGCCGTGCATGTCCTTGCCCATGCCGTGGACGCCGTTGTCGGCCTTGCGGTGGGGGTGGTCCTTGAACGCGAGCAGCGACGCCACGTTGCGGTCGGCAACGAGCCAGATGTCGCCGCCCTTACCGCCGTCGCCACCGTTGGGGCCACCGAACGCGACGGGACCCTCGCGACGGAACGACACACAGCCGGCGCCACCATCGCCGGCTGTCACGTTCAGTTGTGCTTCGTCGACGAATCCGCTGCTCATAGGACCCCATGAGGCTACCGGGCACATCGGCCAGCCTGTGGGTACGCTGGCGTTCGATGACCGGAATGGACGAGCGCGCCGAGAAGTGGGCCTCCACGATGACCGGGCACGAAGCCGTCGAGGGCGTGCACTTCGCCCATGCCGATTCGTGGGCCGGCAGCGGCAGCAACCTGCTGCTTCCTCGACTGGCTCGGGAGGAGCGCGAGCAGGCGGCCCTGGCCACCCTCGCGACGCGCAGCTTCGGTGGCGGCAACCGTGCGGCCGAAGAGGACGCCGATCCGTGGCGCACCTGTTTCGAACGCGACCGCGACCGCATCCTTCACGCCAGCGCCTTCCGGCGACTGGCGGGCAAGACACAGGTGTTCGTCTTTCCCGACGACCACCAGCGCACGCGACTCACGCATGCGCTCGAGGTGGCCCAGGTCGCGGTGAGCGTCGCCCGGGCGCTCGGCCTGAACGTGGCCCTCACCGAGGCGATCGCGCTCGGCCACGACTGCGGCCACGGCCCCGGCGGGCACGCGAGCGAAGACGCGCTCAGCCCGTTCGTGCCCGGCGGGTTCGACCACGCGACCTGGGGCGCCGACGTGACGCTCACCTCGTTGAACCTGTGCACCGAAACGCTGGACGGCATCCGCAACCACTCGTGGAGTCGCCCCGCGCCGGGCACCCCCGAGGGCGAGGTGGTCAGCTGGGCCGATCGCATCGCCTACGTGTGTCACGACTTCGAGGACGCGGTGGCCACGGGCGTGGTCACCGAGGACATGCTGCCGGCACTGGTGCGCGACCGCTGCGGCACGTCGCGCCGTGAGCAGCTCGGAGCGTTCATCTCCGGGATGATCGACGCTGCCGCCGAGTCCGGTCGGATCGGAATGACCGCCCGGCAGGCCGAGGCGCTGGCCGAGTTCCGCAAGTTCAACTACGAGAACATCTATCTCCGGCCCGCGTCGAAGGCCCAGGCCACGGCCGTCATCTCGCTGCTGCGTGCGCTGGTCGAGCACTACTCGGCCCGACCACACGAGTGGCCCGATGCCAACGAGTTCACCGCAGCGAGCGCCGAGGCACTGCACGCCGCAGTCACCTACGTCGGCGGGATGACCGATCGATTCGCGTGCCGTCAGGCGATCACGTTGCTGGACTGGCCGCTCGATCGACTGCCGAAGGGCATCGACACTCCGGTGTGAAGCCCGTCAGTCGCGGATCTGCTGCGCCAGGTAGTGGGCGTCGCCGATCTGGCGGATGAGCTCGATCTGCGCTTCCAGCCAGTCGGCGTGCTCTTCCTCGGAGACGAGGATGCCTTCCAGCATCGCACGAGTGGCGTTGTCGCCGACCGAGACGCACGTGGCGACCCCTGCGTTCAGCCGAGCGATCGCGGTGTACTCCAACTGCAGGTCGACCTCGAACTGCTCAGGCACCGTCTCGCCGACGCGCACCGGGTTGAGCCGCTGCATGTTGGGGACGCCCTCGAGGAAGAGGATGCGGTCGATGATCTGGTCGGCGTGCTTCATCTCGTCGATCGACTCGTGCCGGATGTACTCGGCGAGTCGGCCGTAGCCCCAGTTCTCGCACATCTTGGCGTGGATAAGTACTGGTTGATGGCGGTCAGCTCTGCCGTGAGCACGTCGTTCAGG
>JANMFL010000039.1:0-6356 GCA_031377945.1 Acidimicrobiaceae bacterium
CTCCCCCAGCCGACGGCCGGCCCCCCGGTGACCTCGGTCCTTGCCACTGCCCCGACGACTGCGATCATCACGGCCGAGTGGGTGGTGAACGTCAGGCCTCCCGACGTCTCGAGCGCGCCGAAGTGCTCAGCGTTGCCAACCAGGCGATTGCCGAGCGCGAGCGACAAGAGGTCGACCGCTCCCCCACGACCGGCACCGAGCCACGCCCGACCCGGCCGGCCGGCGTCGACGACCGAACCGGCGATGCCCCAGCTGTGTACGTACATCATGTCGGCACGAACCTGACCCGGCTACCCGGCGGCAGCGTTGCGGGGACCTCGCGGTCGGGCACCCACATGGGCAGGTCGGTGCGACCCAGCAGGTGCCACCCGCCCGGGCTGGCGACTGGGTACACACCGGTGAACGTGCTCGCCATCGCCACCGAGCCGGCGGGCACCCTGGTTCGCGGCGTGGACCGACGCGGCAACACCAGTCGCTCGTCCAGTCCGACGAGATAGCCGAACCCGGCGATGAAGCCACAGAAGGCCGATGTGTACTCGGCGCCGCTGTGCAACTGGATGACCGCGTCGACCGAGAGTCCGCACGCAGTCGCGACATCGACGAGGTCGTCGCCGTCGTACCGAACGGGCACGAGCACCAGCTCGGCCATCGGCGCCGCAGCCCGATCGGCGACGGGCACCAGCAGCGACAGGTCGAGCGTGCCGTCGTGCACCACCAGCACGGTCGTCGCCGCCGGGACGATCTCGACCACACCGGGTAAGAGCGCCGCCCGCCAGGCCGCCGCAGTGGCGATCACCTCTTCGATCCCGTCGAGCTCGGCGAGCACGGCACGCGGGCCGTACGCGAGAAGGTTCATTCGACGAACGGGCGTGGTTCCCACCCTGCGGCGCCGAGCACCTCGACCACGGCGACGAGCAGCTCGGGCGCGCCGGGAGTGTCGCTGTGGATGCAGATCGACGCCACACCCCGCTCGGCCAGCACCAGCGCCTGCTCGGCCGCGGCGTCGGGTTCGGTGATGAGCGCCCCGTGTTCGGTGCGGGGTACCAGGGTGCCTTCAGGTGTGTACGCCCGATCGGCGAACCCCTCGGCCACGAACCGCAGGCCGGCGGCCGCGCAGGCTTGCTCGATCGCACTACCCGGGAGGCCGAGGATGGGCAGATCGGGGTCGTACTCGCCCACGGCTTCGACCACTGCGGCAGCCTGCGCCTCGTGACGGACGATGGCGTTGTAGAGGGCACCGTGGGGCTTCACGTACTGCACAGCGGTGTCGAACAGCCCAGCGAACGCGTCGAGGGCACCGAGTTGGTACAGCACTGCATCGCGCAGGTCGTCGGGCTGCATGTCGATGAACCGTCGACCGAAGCCGGCGAGGTCCGGATAGCTGACCTGTGCGCCGATCACGCAGTGGTTGGCCACGGCGAGCTCACAGGTCCGCCGGATGGTGCCGGGGTCGCCGGCGTGGAACCCACAGGCCACGTTGACCGAGGTGAGCAACGGCGCGAGCAGCTCGTCGGGACCGCCGGACCACGCGCCGAAACCCTCACCGACGTCGCTGTTGAGGTCGATGTGGGGCACGGTGACCGCTCAGGCCGAGAGCGTCGCCGCCACGACGTCGTCGGACAGGCGTTTGAAGCAGCGGCGTCCGTTCTGACGTGACAGGACAGCGACCTCGAGATCGTCGGCGGACATGGTGCGATCCGGACCCGACAACGCCCTGGATGCGGAGACGATGGCGTCCTCGAGCGACTGGTCGTCGGCGTGATGGTCGTTCATGCGCGCCGAGATGGCCTCGGCGTCGCCGCCGAGCACGCTGTAGCGCTTCTCGTCCATGACGGTGCCGTCGTACAGGATGTGGAAGAGCTGGTCGGCCTCGCCGGTGAGGCCGACTTCGGCCACGAGGATCTCGACCTCCATCGGCTTCATCTCATGGGTGAAGATCTGGCCGAGGATCTGCGCGTAGTTGTTGGCCAGGCTGCGGGCATCGACGTCGTCGCGGCTGTACTGAAAACCCTTCAGGTCGGCGGCCCGAACGCCAGCGACGCGAAGTTGGTCGAACTCGTTGTACTTGCCGACGCCGGCGAACGCGATGCGGTCGTAGATCTCGCTGATCTTGCGCAGCGTGTTGCTGGGATTCTCTGCGACGAGCGCGATGCCGTCGGCGTAGCGGACTGCGACCATCGCTCGACCGCGAGCGATGCCCTTGCGTGCGTAGTCGGCACGATCCTTCATGATCTGCTCGGGAGCGACGTAGAACGGCATGCTCATCGTGCACGCACCTCCTCGACGATGGACTCGAACACGGCCGACAACTCGACGTCGTCGAGTCGGCTCCAGCCGTCGGCCGTGATGGTGGCCACGACCGGGTAGATGCGACGCAATGCGTCGGGGCCGCCCGTGGCCGAGTCCGCATCGGCGGCCTCCCACAGGCCGCGACAGGCCAAAGCGACCGCAGCGGCGCGATCGAGCTGTTCACGCCAACCGATCTTGATGACCGTCCCGGCGTGCAACATGCCTGAGCCGGTGGCGACGTAGTCGTGCTCCTCGTAGCGCCCTCCGGTGACGTCGTACGTGAACAGGCGACCGTTGGAGCGGCGAAGGTCGTAGCCGGCGAAGATCGGGACGACGACCATTCCCTGCATTGCTGCGGGAAGGTTGCTGCGCACCATCATCGACAGCTGGTTCGCCTTGCCCTCGAGGCTCAGTGCCGAACCCTCGACCTTCTCGTAGTGCTCGAGCTGCAGCTGGAACAGCTTGATCATCTCCATCGCTGGACCGGCGGCACCGGCGATGGCCACACCGCTGTGCTGATCTGCCTGGACGACCTTCTCCATGCCGCGGTGGCTGATTAGGTTGCCGCTGGTGGCGCGGCGGTCGCCCGCCATCACCACACCGTCGGCGAATCGCAGTGCGACGCAGGTGGTGGCGTGTGGCACGGACAGGTCGCCGGCCACGTCGCCGGAGAGGTCGGCCGCGTCGAGCGCCGTCGTGAGTCCGACTCGCTTGAGCAGTTCGGGAAAGCTGGAGCCCGGGTCGTGACCCGCCGGGAACATGGGCATCGACATGACGACTACTGGCCGCCCTTTTGCACGTAGGACTTCACGAAGTCCTCGGCGTTCGTCTCGAGCACCTCGTCGATCTCATCGAGGAGGTCGTCGAGCTCGGCCTTCAGCTTGTCGCCGCTCTCGGTGACCGGCGGCGCGGCTTCGACCACCTCGTCGGTTCTGCTGGGTGCTGGTTTCTGCTTCTGCGTTCGCTCGGCCATGTTGCTCCCTGACTCAGGCCCCCAGCTTCGCCAGAAGCTCGGCCGGGGTGCTGCTCTCGTCGATCAACCTTTGCACGGATTCTGCCGTGCCGCGCAATGGTTCCATCATCGGGACACGGCGCAGCGGGTCGCGACCCACATCGAACACCAGGCTGTCCCAGTTCGCCGCGACCACGTCGTCGGGCCACTTGGCCAGGCATCGGCCGCGAAAGTATGCCCGTGTGGTGGTGGGCGGCTCGTGCATCGCCCGCTCGACGTCGGCGGGCTCGACCAGCGTGTCGAGGCCCACCCGAAGGGCGAGGCAGCGGTCGGCGCGCAGGTCGTGGTATTGCAGATCGAGGTTCTTGAGGCGGGCGTCGTTCGGCTTCGCGGCATGACGCTCGGCGTAGCCGCGGACGAGCCGCCGCTTGGCCACCCAGTCGACCTGGTGGGCGACCGACTCGGGGTCTCGTTCCAGCCCGGCGAGGATGCCGTCCCACAGCGCGAGCACTTCCCGCCCGACGTCGTGGCCCACTGCGTCGAGGCCGTGCGACTTCTCGTACTTCTGCGCTCGCTCCAGCAACTGCCACTGGATCTCGAGCGCAGTGGCCCGCTGACCGTTGCGCAGCAGGACCGTCCGCCGCAGCGAAGGATCGTGGCTGACGTGGCGAATGGCGGCCACGGGGTTCGCCAGTGCCAGGTCGTCGCCCAGCGCGTCGTCCTCGATCATCGCGAGGAGGATGGCGGTGGCGCCGACCTTCACGAGGGTGGCGGTTTCGCTCATGTTCGCGTCGCCGACGATGACGTGCAGGCGGCGGTACTTGGTGGGGTCGCAGTGGGGTTCGTCGCGCGTGTTGACGATGGGTCGTTTCAGCGTGGTCTCGAGGCCGACCTCCTCCTCGAAGAAGTCGGCTCGTTGGCTGAGCTGGAACGGCACGTCGTCGGCGGTGACTCCCGGGAGCTCGCAGCCCACCTTGCCGGCACCGATGGCGACCTGGCGGGTGACGAAGTGTGGCGTGATCTGCTGCACGAGACGGCCGAACGGGGTGTCGCGGGCGATGAGGTAGTTCTCGTGGCAGCCGTAGCTGTTGCCCTTGCCGTCGGAGTTGTTCTTGTGGCACAGGATCTCGGCACCGTCGGGCAGCAGTGTCGTGGCCGCCTGCATCGACGCGCGGACGATCTCTTCGGCTGCTCGATCGAACAGGAGGGCCTCGCGCGCCGTGAGGCATTCGGGGGTGCTGATCTCGGGGTGCGCGTGGTCGACGTAGTAGCGCGCCCCGTTCGTGAGGACGGCGTTCACGAGGTGGGTGTCGAGGTCGGCGCCCATCAGGTCGTCGACGCGGAATCCGCGGGCGTCGTGGAAGGGCTGCTCGTCCTCGAAGTCGAAACGGATCTTGCGCTGATTCGCCGCGAGATAGGCGTTGATGAGCAGCGACGACGCCGTGACCGGGTTGCCATCGGCACCGCGCACGAGGATGCCGTACTCGGTCTCGATGCCGCACACCTTCGGGATCGCCATGCGCCGCACCCTAACGCTGGTTTCAGCCGTTGAACAGTTGCTCCGCAGCTGTCCACGTGTCGCCGACCAGATCCCATCCGGCGGCGTTCGTCTCCTCGTAGTGGTCCTCCGGCTCGCCGAGTTCGCGACCGAGCGCCTGGCCGTACCGGCACACGGCCGACAGCGCTCGCAGCGCTGCGTCGGGTGCTGCCGGCGGCGTGTCGGTGAGCGCCTTGCAGATTGGCCCGGCGACGGCGTCGGGCGCCACCAACAGGCCTTCGTCGAACAGCTTCTGGCAGGTGTAGCCGGTGTCGGCGGGAATCTCGAGATCCATGCACTTCAGCCGGTACTCGTTCAGCGGCACCCAGTAGCCCAACTCGTCGCCGCCGAGGCCCACCGTGAAGGTCTGCGTCGTCGGCACCAGGTCCAGGAGGGCACCGGGAATCTCGTAGTCGGCACCGGTCGCGTGCAGGTCCGGGAACTCGAAGTACGTCGCGGTGTTCGCTGCGAAGTCGTCGGGCAGACCGATCACCAGCTCAGGCGGAAGTTCCCCCGGCATGAACAAGAAGCCGACGTCGCCGAAGCGGAGCCAGGTGATGCGGGTCTTGAAGACGTCGCCCTTGCGGATCTGGCTGTCGACCAGTGGCGTGAGCAACGGATCGTCGACCGACACTCCCCCGTCCGACGTGCACGTCTGATCGGTGAACGGCATCGCCGAGCAGTTGTAGACATCGGGCACCTGCCACCCGAGATCGCCGTCGGCGAGGAGCACGCGGAACCCGATGTTGGTGAGACGGGTGAAGAACTCCTGGCGCTTCCACTCGATGGCATCGAACGCGACCTCCTTCGCGTCGGGCAGCAACTCGAGCACGTGCGCGGCGAGCGCGTTGCCGATCGCAGCGGTGCGTGCGAGGTTGCGGTCACGCAGGTCCTTGGCCCCCGGCACCGGCTGGGCGCCGCTGGGAACGGTGACGCCGTCGCCGATCGGGTGGGCGGCATCGATCTGCCAGACGTCGGCTCGGCCGGGGCCGATCTGGCTGCCGAGCGCGCCGTTGAAGTAGAGGACCTCACCACCGACCTCTGCCTGCACCCGCTCGCGCACGATGCCCGGATAGTCGGCGGTGAAGTACCGACCCTCTGCGCTGCAGTCGTCGGCAGCCCACGCCTTCTGAGCACACGCGGCGCCGATGTCGCCAGGCGGAGTCCAGCCGAGCGTGGTCTCGGGATGGCTCGCCCACTGCACCACGGTGGCGATCGCGTCGCCCGTCTCGAGGTCCGCCACCTGGAGGACGTTCAGGCGGGGGTCCACGATCAACGGGTCGCGCTGGTCGCTCTGGCCGAAGCGGTGCTCGCCGGCCACCGACGTCATCCTCGCGGACAGCAAGCCGTTGGAGATGGCGTCCATGGCGGCGCCCACCATGGAGTCGGCGGCGGCCGAGAACCAGTCGTCGTTGATGCTGAACGCACTGTCGGGTCCGTGGTGATTGTGCGTCGCGCTGATGATGATCTGGGCATCGGCGAACGCTGCCGGCAACTGCGCTCGCAGCCGCCGCTCGATCTCGTCCTGGTCGAACGCGAACAACATGTACAGGTCGGCCGTGATCATGATCACCTGCG
>JANMFL010000064.1:0-7786 GCA_031377945.1 Acidimicrobiaceae bacterium
TCCGCAACAGCAAGTCGTTCGGCATCAACGACGCCCAGTTCGGCAACGACGTCGGCTTCTACATGTTCAAGCTGCCGTTCATCACCTTCGTCCTCGACTGGATGTACCTGGCCGTGGCCGTCACCACGGTGTTGGTGCTCGCCACGCACATCCTTTCGGGCGGCATCGTGCTGCAGCCGCCGCGCCCCAAGGTTCGCCGGGCCACGAAGGCCCACCTCGCCGTGCTGCTGGCCATCCTCGCCGTGCTCAAGGCGGGCGACTACTGGGTGACCAGGTACGAGCTCACCAACGCCAACCGCGGCTCGTTCACCGGCCCCAACTACACCGTGGTCAATGCACAGCTGCCTGCGGTGCTGCTGCTCGGCCTCATCGCACTGTTCACCGCGGCGCTGTTCCTCAGCACGTTGAAGACCGATCGCTGGCGCCCAGCGGTCGTCGCCTCGGCGCTGTGGGCCGTGGTCGCGCTGGTCGGCGGCGTCATCTACCCTGCCGTCATCCAGTCGCTCGTGGTGAACCCGAACAAGAAGGACAAGGAAGCCACCTTCATCGCGCACAACATCGAGGCCACCCGCAACGCGTTGGGGATCAACGAGGTGAAGGTCGAGCCCGTGTCGTGGACGTCGCTCACTGCGAACGACGCCGAGCAGAACGTCGCCGCATTGCAAGACGTGCGGCTCATCAAGCCCGACGAGAAGATGGAGACCCGGTTTCGCACCGACGAGGGTCAGCCGGGTATGACCATCGCCGACCTCGATCCCGACCGGTACGCGATCGACGGCGTCGAGAGGCAGGTCATCGTCGGTGCGCGCGAGCTCGACCTGTCGCAGGTGGGCAACAAGTCGTGGCAGGGCACGCACCTCATCAACACGCACGGCTGCGGCCTCGTGATGGCCAACGCAGCCCAGATCCAGAGCAACGGCCAACCCGTGTACCGCGACGATCTGGCCTCCATCGAGAAGCCGCAGTTGTACTTCAGCCCCACGCTCGAGGGGTACGCCGTGGTGAGGACCTCGGTCGCCGAGCAGCCGTGCGAGGGGCTCGACGACTCGAGTGCGTACGACGGCAAGGCCGGCGTGAAACTCGACTCAGGACTGCGTCGGCTCGCCTTCGCCCTCGCCGAGTTCGACTACAACTTGGTCGGTTCCAGCGCCATCACCGACGACTCGCTGTTCCTGTCGGTGCGCAACGTGCGCGAGCGTGCCCAGAAGGCGGCGCCATTCCTGTCGTTCGACGGCGACCCCTACCCGGCCGTGGTGAACGGTCGGGTGCTCTGGATCATCGACGGGTACACCACCAGCGCGCGGTACCCGTACGGGCAGTTCGCCGACACGTCGCAGGTCATTCCCGGCAGCGGCCTCGACCATCGCTTCAACTATGTGCGCAACAGCGTCAAGGTCACGGTCGACGCCTACGACGGCAAGATGGTGCTGTACAGCATCGACGACGCCGACCCGGTGCTGCAGGTGTGGATGTCGGCATTCCCCGACCTGTTCGCGGATCGCAGCGCGATGCCCGCGGAGCTGGCCGACCATCTGCGCTACCCGGAGGAACTGTTCCGCGTCCAGACCGCGGCGTACAGCAAGTACCGGCTCGACGCGAACGACTTCTTCGACCGTCGTGGTGCCTGGTCGGTGTCGCTGGCTGCCAACGCCGATGCGACGAACACCGGTACCGTCTCGGGAACGCCGAACACCACCGAGACCGGCGCGCCGAACGACTTCGCGGCCGAGAGCGACCGCGCTCGATACGTGCCGTACTACACGATGTTCCACCCGGCCGGCGATGGTGAGGCGACGTTCGAGTTGTTCCGACCGTTCCAGCCGTTCAGCACCACGGACCAGCGCAAAGAGCTCATCGCCTACATGACGGCGAGCAGCGAGCCCGAGAACTACGGCCAACTGGTGTCGTACGAGTTCTCGCTGTCGTCGCTGCCCGAAGGTCCCATCACCATCGGGTCGGCCATGTCCAGCGACCCGACGGTGAGCGAGACGAACACGTTGCTCGGCCAGCAGGGATCGAAGACGGCCATCGGCGACCTGCAGATGATCCCTGTCGCCGGGAGTGCGGTCTGGGTGGCGCCGCTCTACGTCGAGAGCGAGACCGCCGGCCAGCCGCTGCTGCGTCGCATGATCGTCAACTACAACGGCAAGGTCGGCATCGACACGACCATCGGCCGTGCGTTGGCGCAGGTGTTGCCCGGCTTCCGTGCCGACATCGGCGATGTGGCTGGCAGCCTGCCCACGGATCCGGGCGAGAAGCCGCCGACCACCGACGAGACGCCGCAGGACCTGCTCACCCAGGCGCAGCGGCTGTTCGACGAGGCCGACGCGGCGTTGAAGGCCGGGGACCTGGGTACCTATGCCGACAAGGTGTCGGCAGCGCGTGACCTGGTTGCGCAGGCGCTCGACATGCTGGCCGGCTGAGGCACCGAACCCGCACGCCTCAGGTGCGTGGCGGAGTGCGGCGAACCTGCTCGGCCAGCGCCGCGAGATCTTCCCGGAAGGCGATCTCGTAGCGAGCCTGCTCGTTGGCGAGCTTGATCTGCCCGCCGCGCAGCGCGGCCATGACTTCGTCGCTCACGGTGCCGGCGGCGACGTCGGCCGTTCGCTCGGCAAGGCCGTCGATGTCGCGGCCCAGCTCGCTGATCTGGTTGGCGAGCTCCTGGCCGACCGAGTCGACCCGTTGCTCGAGGGCGGCGACCTGCTCGTGGGTCTGGCGGGCCGTGCTGTCGGTGGCGTTCACCCGCTCGGCCAGTTGGCCGAGCTGTTCGGCCAACGACTCGGTGGCGGCCATTCGTGACGTCAGCGCGGCGACGGTGGCGCGCAATTCGTCGTCGGCCTGCGAGTCGGTCGCCGAGTCGGTTGCCCCGGCAGGTGCTTCGGCCTGCTGTTGCAGCTCGGTGATGCGGTCGCGCATGCTGCTGAGTTGTGCCCCGAACTCGGCCTGCGCGGTGACTCGCGCGTTCAGCTGCGACAGCTGCCCGGTGAGCACGTCGATCTGGGCGACGCGCAGGGCGAGGTCGTCGAGCTGCATCGCCGTGTCGTCGAGCGCGCCCAGTTGGGCGACGCGAGCGGTGAGCTCGTCGAGCCGGGCCACCACCTCCGGGTCGGTGGTTGGCGCAGGCGGCGTGACGGCCAGCAACGGCACAGGTGCGACCAGCGGGGCAGGCGGCGCGCTGTGGAGTTCGGTGAGCGCCGCTTCGGCGGCGGCCGATGCGGCGGCCACCTGCGCTTCGAGCGTGGCCAACTTGGCGAGCAGGTCGGGGTCGGTGGCGCCCGCCTGGTCGACCCGCCCGGCGAGTTCGTCGATGCGCGCCTGGAGGTCGGCCTGCAGCTCGGCGACCCGGCCATCGTCGGCGGGGGCCGCGACGACCACGGGCTGCTGTCCGAGTTCGACGATGCGGGCCTCGAGATCGGCGAGGCGGTCGCTGGCGCCGGTGGCGACCGACTGATCGTTCGACAGAGCGAGCGCGGTCGCGTCGAGTGCAGCGAGTCGGCTCTCGACGATCGATCGCGACTGCTCGGCGGCCATCAGGCGGGCCTTGACCTCCATCAGTTCGGCGCGCAGGTTGAGGAACTCGTTCGGATCGACGGCGTTCTTCTTCGACTTCTTCGGTGCCCTGCCGACGGGGACCTGCGCCGATGCCGTTGGTGCGGCCAAGGGAGCAGGAGCAGGTGCGGGTGCAGGCGGGGGCGCGGCGGGCGGCTGACCACCGTTCGCCGGCGCGTCGAGGCCTTCTGTCTCGGCGGGCTTCTTCTTCTTGCTGAACAGTCCCATGGTGTGCGCTCCCCATCACCTGCGTGCGGCGGGCCGAGCGTACCCGCTGCCAGGGGCGCGTGGGGGTTGTCCCGGGCAGGCCGGTGCCGGCGACGCGATGATTTCTCGGCCCGACGGTGCGGCCGACGAATCCTTCGTTACTCTGAAGGAGGTCTCCGGTGGCTCGGAGGTGAAGCGGCGGTTCACGTCAGTGGCCGCCGCTTCGTGCGTCTCAGCTGGCGAATGCCCGGACGTGCGGCGCGCGAACCATCACCGACAGCGGCACCATGCCCATCCCGGAGGCGGTCGACGGACTGGTGTTGCCACCGGGGCTGACGTGTCGGCGCAGCGTGAGTGCCCGGGTGTCGGGGTGCTCGCTCTCGGTGAACTGGGCTTCGATCCAGTCGCAGAGCGCATCACAGGCGTGGTACGACGCTCCCACCCTGGCCTCCGCATCGGCCAGGACGGTGATCGTGTTGATGATCAACTGTCCGGGCACGGGCTCGCCCTGCTCGTCGACCTGCAGCGAGTCGAGCACCAATTGCTGGACGGCCTGGATGCTCTGCAGCACCAGCGTGCGATGCACGATGTCCGCCGATTCGGGGTCGCCATCGGGGTCCGGCTCGGCCACCTCGACCACGCAGATGAGTGCGTCATCGGCCACGGCGGCAGGAGCCACCGCGCCATCGACCTCGTCGGCGTCGTGGAGTCGGCGACGGGCGATGTTGCGAATCAGCAGCAGAAGGCCCTGCACGAGGAGCACGGTCGGCACGATGATGAGCAGCCACGGATGCGTGGTCGTCTCGGCCGAGAACGACGTCGGTTGGGAGGTGCCGTTGACGGTGCCGCGCACCAACTGGGTACCGAACGACAGCGCCGGGAACTCGATCGGCACCGTCATCGTCCGCCGTTCGCCGATCTCGATCCGGTCGAGCTTCACCGGTGGGATGAAGCCGTTCGGGTCGTCGGCCGGTCCGGCGGTGAGGGTCACCGAGACGTCGTTGATGGCGACCGAACCGGTGTTGACGAGGTCGAAGGTCAGGGTCCGCTTCGCCGGCGCACCCCACCAGGTGGCGAACGTGTCGCTGCCGGTCAGTTCGACGCGGTCCACCACGATGCGCCGCAACGCGGGAGCGCTGACCGTACCGTCGCCGGGGTGCGCGTTGGGCGCACCGGGGATGTCGACGGGCACGGCGGCCACGTCGGTGCTGTCCCGGCCGAACGCGCGGATGACGCAGGGGCATGGCGACGGCGGTACAACCACCGACAGCCGGGCCTGGAAGGTGCCGTCCGTACCGATCGAGACGATCTGCGCCGCGTCGACCGCACAGTCCGACGACCCTGATCGAGCCTCCGAACCGCACACCTCGATCTGTACCAGCTGGCCCACCGGCCACCCGGCACCCTTCACCTTGAACGTCGCGCCCTGCGCGATCGCGTCGTCGGGGAAGGGTTCGTTGACGACTTCGATGGTCGGCACGATGGGGGTGGGCGTCGAGGCACGAGCCGGCGCCACCCACTGGCCTGCGACAAGGACGACGACGATCGTCGCTCCCGCGGCGCACCGTCGTAGCAGTCCGGCCGGGTGCGATGTCATGTGCCAGCGACCCTCCGTCGGCGGGCCACGATCCGCCACACGACCAGCGCCACGACGACGAGGCCGAGCACGCCGAGGGAGAGCCACGGCACGGCCCACTGGGTGATCGAGGCGTTGGCCACGACGGACTCGTCGGTGGCGCGCACCGACAGGTCGGCGGTGAGGCGGCCGAGCGGCTTGACGTCCTTCGCGACCTCGGCGACGGTGATCGAGCCGCCGGGCAACAACTCGGGAATCTGGCGTTGCTCGAGCTGCTGCTCGCCCAGACCGAACAGGCCGGCGAGCTTCAGGTCGGCGGTCGGCGAGAGCCGGATGTCGCCGGTGTTGGTGACGACGTAGGTGATCTTCGCGGTCTGGCCGCTGAACGGCGTGCCGGGTGCGTCGTAGGTGATGCCGAACGACTCGATCGACAGCGATGGGCTGACGGGGCCGTCGACCCGGACGTAGACGCGCGCACCGATGCGCACGCGGACATCGGCGCCGATGCCGCCCTCGGTGGAACTCGGGTCGTCCAGCTTCTGGGCGACGATGGCGCCCACGTGGTCGCCGGGCGCCGCGTCGGCCGGGACGCTGATGCTGAACGGGATGATGACCTGCTCACCGGGTTCGACGGTGTACTGCGTGGCGCCGAGCTCGACCCACGCCCCGACGTCCTGGGGGTCTTCGTCCTCGCGCAACAGGCTGAACGATCCGTCGTCGGTGTTGACGGCATCGGTGGCGTACACGGCGAAGGTGGCGGACGTGTCGCTGAGGTTCGAGATGGCGACCCGGTCGCCGAACTGCTGGCCCTGGGGGAGGGTGTAGATGAAGTAGTCGCGCCCGCCGGGGCCCTTCTCGCTGGACGGCTGTACGGCGAAGGCGCCGGCCTCGCCGGGGCTGGTCTCGTCGGCGGGGATGCCGGTGTCGGGTGGGGTGCCGGTGTCGGTTGGGGTGCCGGTGTCGGTTGGGGTGGTGGTGTCGGGTGGGGCGGCAGCGTAGGTCAGCGACGTCGCACCGCACACCAGCGCGAGCGCGGTGGCCGTGATCAGTCGTCGTGTCCGTCGAAATTCCGCCATGGTTCCTGTCCTGTGATGCGGAGCGGGTGGGACTCCGGTCTCCCGGGGTCCCACCCGCCCATTGTCATTCTCTACGTGATGCCAGAACGAATGGTTCAGGCAAGGGTGAGCACGATGCCACCGGTGTACACACCGGCGCCAGCCGATGCCGGCACACCGAGGTACAGCGCCGCGTTGCAGGTGAACGTGCCACCCGACTGGTTGATCGGTGCCGAGCACAGCGTCTTGGCACCCGGGCCACCGCCCAGGCCGCCGAGACCGTCCACGCCCACACCGGGATCGTTGGTTTTGCCGGCGGCCACGAGGGCTGCCAGCCAGTCGGCGGGCGATGCGGCACTCGGGGCACCGGCGGCCACCACGGCGACGTCACCAGGGATGTCGTTGTGGGTGATGACGGCCGACGGCGTCCAGCCCAGGTTGTCGCCCGGGATGCACAGACGGTTGCTGCTGATCGTGGCCGCCAGCGCCGGATTGGCGATGAACGGGCCCGCTCCGGCGTTGGAGCACAGTGCCACGGTCACACCGGGCAGCGGCGTGAAGGTGGGAGCACCGGCGGCACCGAAGTCGGTGGCGTAAGCCGTGACCGACCACGCTGCGGCGGTGCCGCGGGCGTTGGTGACGGTGATCGACTGCAGTGCACCGGTGGACACCTGCTCCCTGCCGTTCAACACGACCGGCGACATCTGCACGATGCCGGGGACCTTGTCCATCGTCATCGTGGTGCCGACGACCGGCTGGACCAGGATCTGCTGCAGGTTGCAGGAACCCGTGGTGGCGTTGCACTGGTTGGCCAGCACCGTGATGGTGATGGTCGACGGCGGCGCACTGGTCAGGCCGGTGATGTCGGTGGCCGTGAAGGTGTAGACGACCGGCGCACCGGGGTCGACCGCAGGTGCGGTGTAGGTGAACGCACCGTTGATGTTGGGCACTGCGACACCGTTGTTGTCGAGGATGTTGTAGGTGAACGGGCTACCGCCACCCTGCGCCTCATTGACGTCGGTGCAGTTGTCGCCGACGTTGATCGGGATCGACTGGCCGACGCCGACGCTGCCGGTCTCGTTGGTGCAGGTCGGGGCCGTGGGCGGGGCCACGACGACGGCGTTCTCGAATGCAGCGACGCTGGTGGCCGGCGTGAACGTCGGCCCGCTGGTGGCACCGGGTGCCGACGGGATGAAGTTGCCCGGGAAGCAGTCGAAGTTCGCCTTGATCAGGCCGCCGGCGACGGAGGCGCTGGCGTACACGCTGCCGTTGGCAGGCGCGGTCTGACCGGGCACGGTGCCGAGCGAACCTGGGGCGGCCTGACTGAACACCACGTTGCCGCCGAGCGGAGTGACCGTCCAGTCGGGCAGCGGCTGGTTGACCCCGAGCGGGGTCGCCG
>JANMFL010000071.1:0-5999 GCA_031377945.1 Acidimicrobiaceae bacterium
GCCACGTGACGAGCACGAACGCCGCCGAGCCCCACAGCGCCGCGCTCAGGCCGCCCCACAGGTACAGCACGCCCGACAGCAGCGTGCCCACCCGTCGACCGGCCGCGTTGGCCGAGTAGTAGAAGCCGACGTCCATCGAGATCGAGTCGTCGTCGCTGTAGGCGAGGATGAGGTACGAGTGCAACGACGAGTTCACGGCGAACACGACGCCGAACACGATGAGCCCACCCACCACTGCGACGGTGACGACGACATCCGCGGCGACGGTCACGGCGATCGCGGCGGACACGAACGCGAGCAGCAACGCCCAGCGCTGCGCGGCGTGGATCTCGTCGAGCGGTCGCCCACCTCGACGCAGCAGTTTCGGAGCGAACGACTGCACACCGCCGTAGCCGATGGTCCACAGCGCGAGGAACGCGCCGATGGCGTAGTTCGACCAATCGAGCTGCTCGTGCAGGAAGACCGGCAGCGCGACGACGAACCAGATGTCGCGCGAACCGAACAGGAAGAACCGCGCCGCGGACAAGCGGTTGATCGCGGTGGACTTCGACAGGATCGAGCGCAGTGGCGCCTTCTTCTTCGACTTGCCGATGTCCTCGTCGAGGAGCACGAGCAGCGCCACCAAGGTGACGACGAGCAAGGCGGCCATCGCGTACAACGAGTTGTCATAACCGAGGACACTCAGCAATGTCGCACCGAGGAAGAAGCCGACACCCTTGAGCGCATTCTTCGACCCGGTGAGGATGGCGACCAGGCGGAACAGCGCACCATTGTCACCTCGACTGTTGGCACCTTGACCGTTGGCACCTGCCCCGCTGATGGCTTTCACCGCGCTCTTCGAGCTCATCTTGGTCAGGTCCTTGGCGATGCCGCTGAGCGCCTGGGCCGCCATCACGAACGTCACCGTCACCCACTCATGCCAGGTGGGTCGAGTGAACGTCAGGGCGAGGAGGGCGACGATCTGCAGCCCGAGGCCGGCCGTGAGCGTGCGGTTCAGGCCGGTGCGCGAACCCACCCACCCGCCGAGCAGGTTGGTGAGGATGCCCATGAACTCGTAGGCGAGGAACAGGAACGCAATGGCGACCGGCGAGTAGCCGAGCTCGTGGAAGTGCAGCAACACCAACATGCGCAACGCACCATCGGTGAGCGTGAACGCCCAGTACCCCGCGGTGACGAGTACGTAGTTGCGCATCTTCATGCGGTCGCTGCCTCCGACAGACCGGTCTGCAACGAGCGGGCGACCTTCGCGGCCAGCTCGGCCATGCGGAACACATAGCCGTACTCGTTGTCGTACCAGACGAGCACCTTCACCAGGCTGCCGTCGACCACCATCGTGGACGGCCCGTCGACGATGCCCGAGCGCGTGTCGTTGGTGAAGTCGGCCGACACCAGTGGGCGGTGCTCGAAGCCGAGGATGCCGGCGAGTTCGCCCTCGGCTGCGTCGAGGAGCAAGCCGTTGATCTCGTCGACGGTGACGTCGCGACGCATGGTGAACACCGCATCGGTGAGCGACGCGTTCAGCAACGGCACGCGCACGGCCAGGCCGTTCAGCTTGCCCAGCAGTTCGGGGTAGATCATCGTGATCGCGGTCGCCGAGCCGGTGGACGTGGGGATGAGCGAGTTGATGGCCGAGCGGGCGCGGCGCAGGTCCTTGTGCGGGGCGTCGACGATGACCTGGGTGTTGGTCAGGTCGTGCATGGTGGTGATCGCGCCGCGCTCGATGCCGATGCGTTCGTGCAGCACCTTCACCACCGGCGCGAGGCAGTTGGTCGTGCACGACGCGGCGGTGACGATGCGATGCACCGCCGGGTCGTAGAGATGGTCGTTGCAACCCATGACGATGTTCAGGACCGGCTCGCCCTTCGTGTCGTCCTTCACCGGTGCGGCGACGACGACCTTCTGCACGCCGCGGTCGAAGTACGGCTGCAGGTCGGGGACCGACTTGAACCTGCCGGTGGCCTCGATGACCAGGTTGACGCCGAGGTCGTCCCACGGCACCTCGCCGGGGGTCGCGTGCGACGAGTGCGTGACCCGCGCGCCGTCGATGTCGAGTGCCTCGCCGTCGGTGCTCACACTGCCCGAATAGCGGCCGTGCACGGTGTCGAACTCGAGCAGGTGGGCCGAGGTGACGGCATCGGCCTTCAGTTCGTTGATGTGCACCAACTGCAGTTCGGGGTGGCGGTCGAGGGCGCGTACGACGAGGCGGCCCATTCGGCCGAATCCGTTGATGCCGAGACGGACGGGGGCGAGGACGGTCACGGGTTGCTCCGTTCAGGGTCGGGCACGAGCGCGTCGATGCGCGCGTGCAGGTCGGCGACGACGGCGTCGAACGCCGCAGCGCTGCCGTCGTCGACCGGATCGGTGATGCTCCAGTGCCACCACGAGGGGTCGGGCTCGAGCTCCTCGTGCACCAGGTCGCAGACGGTGACGACCTGTGTGCCAGCGGGAAACGAGCCGAGTTCGCGAGGGACGACGTCGCCGAGGTCGAGTCCGGCGCGCCGCGCGGCCGCGACGGCGCCTCGGTGCACCCGCGGCGCAGGTTGCGTACCGGCCGAGGCAGCGGGTTCGCCGGTGCGCGCGGTCCAGACGGCAGCGGCCAGTTGCGACCGGGCCGAGTTGCGCGTGCACAGGAACAGCATCCGGCCGGGCCGCGGCGGCCGTGGAGTGCCGAGCGCGGTGAAGGTCGCCGCACCGGCGGCCAACCGGACGTAGCGACGTCGCGCATCGCCGGAGGACGTCGAACGAGTCACGACGCCGGCCGCCTCGAGGACGTCGAGGTGGTGCGCCAACAGGTTCGTCGGCAGGCCGAACCGCACTCCCAGTTCCTTCGGCGATCGGTCGCTGACGACGAGTTCGTCGACGATCGCCAGTCGAACGGGATCGCCGAGTGCGGCGTGCATGGCGACGCGCCGTTCGAACGGCGCCGGAGAGGTCATGCGTCGAGCGTAGAAGTCATCGCGAATTGAGTCAACATCTACTGAGTGAACAGTGGACACCGCGGCTGTGTCGGCTCGGCGACGCGATGTGACAACGTCCACGTCATTGCAGGTGGCGCGCCCGCGCTACTCTTCGCGACATGGCCAACAAGAAGGCGTACCTCGAGCACCTCCGGAACGTGTCGTTGTTCCAGGGTTGCTCCACGAAGGAACTCGAAAAGATCGCCAAGGCGTCCGACGAGATCACCATGTCCGCGGGCACCCTCATCGTCGATCAGGGGCAGACGGGTCGCGAGGCGTTCATCGTCCTCGAGGGCACGGTCACCGTGAAGCGCAACGGCAAGAAGGTCGGGTCGTTCGGCCCCGGCACCGTGGTGGGCGAGCTCTCGCTCCTCGACCACGGTCCTCGCACCGCCACGGTGGTGTGCGAGACCGACTGCGACCTGCTCCTGCTGGACCAGCGTCACTTCATCGGCGTCATCGACGACGTGCCGGCGCTCGCCCACAAGCTGCTCGCCACGCTGGCGGGCCGCATCCGCGACCTGGATCGCCAGAACTTCGGCTGATCACACGGTGGGTGGCGGCGGCGCTGCGGCGCTCGGCGTGCTCACCGCGGCGAGCAGGCTGTCGACCCGGCGAGCATTCGCGCGCACGCCCCACAGCCCGCCGATGATCGCCAGCCCACCGGCGACGATGGCCAGTCGCCACAACCACACCTGATCGTCGAGCTTGGCGCGTGCATCGGCCGCATCGGCGATGGCCTGGTCGATCTCTCCCGGCACCTTCGACAGCGCGACCACGGTCTCGCGCAACGCCGGCCCCGCGTCGGCGAGTGTACTGCTGGCCGTGTTCAGGCTGCCCTGCACGAAGACGAGCGACGCCTCGGCCTCCTTCAAGCTCTGCTGCAACTCGTCGACGCTGCCGATGAAGTCGACCAGACCGAGGATCTTGCGGACGCTCGCGCTGACCTGCTGGGTCGCCCCGATCGCTTCGGACGTGCTGCCCAACCCGTCGGACACGACGGCCACGACCTGCTCGAGTTCGCTGGCGGAACTGGCTGCGCTGTCGGCGAGATCGCGCCCGGCGACCAGTGCCGACTCCATGCGCAGCAGGGCCAACTGCGTGGCGTCGGCGATGCGACCCACGGCCACCCATGCGGCGGCACCGCTGACCGCGACCAGGATGATCGACACCAGCAGGACGGTGGGCAATGAACGACGGGACTGCATCGGCGCATTCTGACCCATGGAGGCAATGTTCGCGGACCTCGCGAACTACTGTCGGGGCTGCACTATGAGCACTCACGACGCACCTGCCACCGAAGCCGGCCCGAACAAGCCGTGGTACCGCACGCCGCACAAGATCGTGCTGGCGGTGGGCATCTTCATGGGGCTGTTCACCCTCGCTTCGGGCATCATCCCGCAGCTCACCCACTGGCACGGCACCAAGGAGGTGTCGCGTGAGGTGTTCGACGGCATTCCGGGCGCACTGCAGGTGGCCTTCTACACGGTCATCCCCGTGCTGCTGGTCTGGGGCGCGTTCGCGTTCTCGAACCGGGTGAAGAACTGGGAGCGGGGCGCCCCCGATCGTCGCACGACCACCCGGAAGAACGTCGGTCGCCGCCTCCGCGACTTCCGTGCCGGTGCGTACATGCAGACCCTGCTGCGCGACAGCGCCGCCGGCCTGATGCACTCGATGATCTACTTCGGCTTCCTGGTGTTGCTCGGTGTCACCACGGTGCTCGAGATCGATCACCAGATGCCCGAGGGTCTGAAGTTCCTCCACGGCCAGACCTACATGGCGTACGCCTTCATCGGCGACCTGGCCGGCCTGGTGTTCATGGTCGGCATCGTCTGGGCCATCGTCCGTCGCTACGTGCAGCGCCCGTACCGCATCCGCATCAAGACCAAGCCCGAGCACGCGATCATCCTCGGCGTCTTCTTCCTCATCGGCGCGTCGGGCTTCTTCGCCGAGGCGTTCCGCATCGCCGAGCAGGGCCAGCCGAGCTACGAGAAGTGGAGCTTCATCGGCTTCCCGCTCTCGAACCTGTTCAACGGCATGAGCGAGAGCTCGCTCAGCACCTGGCACCAGATCCTGTGGGTCGTGCACGTCGTGGCGTTCGCCGGATTCCTGATCATGCTGCCCATCACCATGCTGCGGCACATGTTCACCAGCCCGCTGAACATTTACCTGAAGGACCGCGATCGGCCGAAGGGCGCGATGCGCGCCATGCCGAACCTCACCGAGACATCGCTCGAGAGCTTCGGTGCGTCGGTCGTCGAGGACTTCACGTGGAAGCAGTTGCTCGACACCGACGCCTGCACCATGTGCGGTCGCTGCACCAGTGTGTGCCCCGCCCATGCGACGGGCAAGCCGCTCGACCCGCGCGAGATCGTGCTGAAGACCGGCGAGGTGATGGCTGCGTCGGCCAACCCGGTCGTCACGCCGCCGCTGTCGATCGACAAGGAGATCACGATCTCGGCCAACTCGCTGTTCGACCGCATCACGGCCGAAGAGGTGTGGAGCTGCACGTCGTGCCGTGCGTGCGACGAGATCTGCCCGGTGAACATCGAGATCCTCGACAAGATCCTCGACATGCGCCGCTACCTGTCGCTGATGGAGAGCAACTTCCCCAGCGAGCTGGGCAACGCGTACCGCGCCATGGAGAACCAGGGCAACCCGTGGGGCATGAACCAGGGCGAGCGTGGCGATTGGGCCGACGGCCTCGACGTGCAGATCGTCGACCCGGGCGAGGCGTTCAGCGCCGAGTACCTGTACTGGGTGGGCTGCGCCGGTTCGTTCGACGACAAGAACAAGAAGGTCACCCAGGCCATGGCCAAGCTGCTGAAGCGGGCCGGCATCGAGGTGGCCATCCTCGGCCCGAGCGAGATGTGCACGGGCGACTCGGCTCGCCGTTCGGGCAACGAGTACCTGTTCCAGATGCTGGCCATGCCGAACATCGAGATGCTCGACGGCATGGGTGTGAAGAAGATCATCACCCAGTGCCCGCACTGCTTCAACACGTTGAAGAACGAGTACCCGCAGCTGGGCGGCAACTACGAG
>JANMFL010000098.1:0-7364 GCA_031377945.1 Acidimicrobiaceae bacterium
TGCTCGAGCACGGCCATCTCGTTGCGGACGGTGGCGGAACTGACCTGGACGCCCGGCGCGTTGGCGACATGCGTGGACCCCACCGGCTGTGCGGTGGCGATGTACTCCTGCACCACGGCCCTCAGGATGGCGGTCTTGCGTTCGTCGAGCACCGGAGCTCCTCGAGCAACACTGGATGGGTTGGCAGTCGAGCCTATCGACTGCCAGCGGTCACGTGGCGGTACCGAGCGAGCGCTTCGTCCCGTTCCACCGCGTGATCCACCATCGGTGGCGGATAGGTCTCGGTGCCGGCCTCGGGAACCCATCGCCGACGGTACTCGCCATCGGGATCGAACCGCTCGGCCTGTGTGGAGGGATTGAACACCCGGAAGTACGGCGCAGCGTCGGTGCCCGTCCCTGCAGCCCACTGCCAGCCGTGTTGGTTCGAGGCGAGGTCGCCGTCGACGAGGTGCGCCATGAAGTGATGTGCCCCCCACTGCCAGGGCAGGTGCAGGTCCTTCACCAGGAAGCTGGCGACGAGCATGCGCACCCTGTTGTGCATCCAGCCCGTCGAGAGCAACTGGCGCATGCCCGCGTCGACGATCGGAAAACCCGTGGCGCCGGCCGCCCACCGTTGGAACCGTCGCTGCCCCGCCGCATCGGTGTCGACGACCATCGCGTCCATCTTCTGGTTGAGGTTCCGCCACGCCGACTCCGGTGTGCGGAACAACACGTCGGCGTAGAACTCGCGCCACGCGAGTTCGCTCGAGAACACCTCGTGGCCTCGTTCGGGGCCGAGCTCGGTCAGCAGTTGGCGTGGGTGGATCAGCCCCCAGCGCAGCGCAGCCGACAGCCGACTGGTGCCATCGACGGCGGGAAGGTCGCGCCGGTCGTGGTAGCGGGCGACCTCCGGAAGGAACTGGTCCCACCGCCGCTGCGCCGCCGCTGCACTCGCCGGCGGCAACTCGGCTCCGATCGCAGGGACGGGAGGCGGCCCGTCGCAGGGGACGTCGGGCGCTCCTCGCCACGACACGTCGGGGGCATCGAGCGGTGCTGCGGCGGGGTGCGTTCTCCACGCCTTCGAGAAGGGTGTGAACACGCGATAGGCGCTGCCGTCGCCCTTGTTCACCACGCCCGGGTCGACCGCGTACGGGGAGCCGACGCCACGAAGGCCCACACCGGAGGCCTTGAGCGCCTCGCCCACCGCAGCGTCTCGTCGACGGCCGTACGGCCCGAAGTCGCGCGACACGAACACGGCGGATGCCTTCACTTCGAGTGCGAGCGCCGGAACGACGACCGACGGGTCACCGTGGCGATACACGAGTGATCCGCCCATCGAGTCGTCGAGCGACTGCAAGGCGGCAGCCATGAACGCCTGGCGTGGCGAACCGCAGGCAGCGAACGCAGGATCGACGACGAACAACGGCACCACGTGCGCGCCCTCGGACGCTGCAGCGCGCAGTGCCGGCAGATCGTCGAGACGCAGGTCGCGCCGGAACCACATGATGACGGAGGACGGCATGACACCACGAGTGTCGCCTACCCTTCCCACTCGTGCCACATCCTGCGCCGCTGCTCCCCTCGCTCATCCTGCTCGTGCGCCACGGCGCCACCGAATGGTCCGTCACGGGCCAGCACACCGGCCGCACCGATCTCCCCCTCACCCCACTCGGTGTGCAGCAGGCCGAGTCGGCGTCCGTGGTCATCGACCACTGGCTCGACGGCGCCGAACCGGTCGTCTACACCAGTCCGCTGCAGCGCGCGTCGCACACGGCCTCGCTCGCACTCCCCGACTTCCCTGCCGAGGAAGTGCCCGCGCTGATGGAGTACGACTACGGCAGGTACGAGGGCCTGCGAACCAGCGAGATCTACGAACGCGACCCCGAGTGGGACCTCTTCGGCGCCGGGTGCCCCGGCGGCGAGAACATCTTGCAGGTGGGTGCCCGATGCGACTCGTTCATCGCCAAGCTCGAGCGCACCTGCACGGGCAAGGCCGTGGTCGCGTTCACGCACGGCCACCTCAGTCGCATCCTCACCGCCCGGTTCCTGGGCATTCCGGCGTCAGCCGCCGGCGGCCTCTGGAACGACACCGCCTCCGTCGCCGCCATCAACCAGCACCGCGGCCGATTGGTGCTCGTCGGTTGGAACGTCACCGCGTTGTGACTCGCGCTGCGACCTGCGCAGCAGGAAGCCCACGCTGACCGAGATCAGGGCGACGACGCTGCCGTACGCGAGGCTCCACTCGGCGCTCACGTTGTCGGCCACCCAGCCGGTGATGGGCGCGCCGATGGGTGTGCTGCCCAGGAATGCGACGGCGCTGAGCGCCAACAGTCGGCCGCGCATGTCGGGCGGCGACTCCTGCTGAAGGATCGCGTTCTGCCCGGCGATGAACGCAGCACCGCCCATGCCCACCGGCACGCTGAGCACGACCGCCGCCCACGGGCCAGGGGCCCAGGCGAGTGCGAGGCCGCTGACGCCCAGGAGCGCGCCGTTGCCGAAGAACCATCGGGTGGTGACGACGCCGCGCGCAGCCGTCAGCAGCGAGCCGATCATGCTGCCCAGCCCCGTGGACGCCAGCAGGATGCCGAACCATCGGCGATCCCCGAACCGGACGTCGCTGATCTTCAGCAGCGACACGCTGTAGTTGAACGCGAACGTGCCGACCAGCGCGAACACGACGAACACGATGGCGAGACGGCGATCGGTGGCGATGAACCGCACCGCGTCGCGCACCGGTGTGCCTCCCCGCTTCGCGGGCACCGACGGGTGCAGCGTCTGCTTGTCGATCGCGAGCAGCGGCCACAGGATGGCGAGGAACGACAGGCCGTTCAGCATGAACAGCCAGCCTGCGCCAAGAGGCCCCTTCAGGAATGCAGCCAATGCCGGCCCGACGATGCGGGAGCCGGTCATGACCGCGGTGTTCAACGACACCGCGTTCGAGATCTCGTGTGGTTCCACGAGCTCGATGACGAACCCGCGTCGGGCGGGGTTGTCGAACGCACCGATCACCCCGAGCGCCAGCGACAACGCAAACAGCACCGGAAGGTTCGTCCACCCGGCGAGCGTCAGCGCGCCGAGCAGCAGCGCCTGGGCGGCTTGCAAGCTCTGCGTCAGCACGGCCATGCGCCGTTTGTCGCGACGGTCCGCCACGGCGCCGGCCCAGCTGCCGAGCAGCAGCATCGGCAGGAACTGACACAGCAGGTTGATGCCCGTGTCGGTGGCGCTCCCGGTGAGCTCGTACACGACGAGCGACACGGCGGTCAGCTGCATCCAGGTGCCGACGTTGCTGACCAACAACCCCAGGAAGAACAGCCGCGCGTTCCGATGGCGCAGCGAGCTGAACATCGCGGATCGTGTGGACATCGCCCTACGTTCTATCCGTTCCGGCAAGGATGGTCGTGTGCCGTACGACATTCCCGATCCCGCTGCGGCGACCGCAGCGGTCCTCGCGAACGGCGCGGGTCGGGGCACATCGATCGGACTCGCCGTCGCCGCCGACGGCACCACCGGTCTGACCGTCGGTGACGTGCTCCTCACCACTCCCGCCGGCCTTGGCCCTGCGTGCGTCCTCGCGATCGATCGCGAGGTCAGGCCGCGGTGGATCGTCTGGTCGCCCGACACCGCAGCGGCCCTCGCCGCGCACGGCGTACGGGTCGCGACGTGTTGGGACGTCGCCGCGGTCCACCGGCTGCTGACGGGCGGCTGGCGCGCCGAGCCGGCGAAGGTGTGGGCATCACTGCACGGCCTGGACCGACGTCATCTGCCGGTGATGGGTCAACTCGACCTGCTCGGTGGCGACGGCGGCGGCGACCCCGATCATCCGGTGCGCCCCGACGGATATCTGCGCCCCGAATGGGTGGGCGGAGCGTGGTGGTCGTCGTCAGCGCACGCCGCAGCCTGGGCGAGTACCGCAGTGCGCGCGGCGAACATGCAACACGAACGACTTCGCGAGCTGCAGCATGCGGGCGAGGTCATCGGAGACCCCTTGGCGTGCGCCCGCGCCGAGTCGACCGCCGAGCTGTTGTGCGTCGAACTCGCCGCTGACGGGCTCCCCGTCGATCGGGCTGCTGCCTCCGAACTCATCTGTTCGCTGGTGGGACCGCCGCCCGCCAACGAGGCGGAGGCCACGGCCGGCCGCGCGCGACGCGACGCCGAGGTGCTCGTCCATCTGCCGGCGGGCGGCGCGGTGGATCTGCGCAACCCTGCAGAAGTGAAGGCCATGCTCCGTCGGTTGGGCATCGACGTGCCCGACACACGCGCCTGGCGACTCGAGGCGATGCGCGACGTACATCCCGCGGTCGACGCGCTCTTGAAGTGGCGCAAGGCCGAGCGGATCGCGACCACCTTCGGCCACCACTGGCTCGACGAGCACGTGGGCGTCGACGGGCGCCTGCGCGGCGCGTGGTCGGCCAGCGATGGCGCTGCCGGCCGCATGACCGCACAGGCCGGTCTGCACAACCTGCCGGCCGAGTTGCGCCCGATCGTGCGCGCCGAGGCGGGTCATGTGTTCGTCCGTGCGGACCTGGGCCAGATCGAGCCACGTGTCCTCGCCGCTGTCTCGGGCGACGACGCGCTCCGCCGAGCCACGCTGGACGACGACCTCTACGCGCCGGTGGCGAAACGACTCGGGGTCGAACGACCCGTCGCCAAGATCGCGGTGCTCGCCGCGATGTACGGTCAGACCAGCGGCACGGCTGGCCAGGCGCTACGCGGCATGGAGACGGCCTATCCCGTGGCGATGCGGTTCCTGCAGGATGCTGCCCGGTCCGGGCAGGCAGGCATCTCGCCGCGCACGTACGGTGGACGCCTCGTCCGCATGGGCGAGGTGACCGACGGCGACCACGCCGGCTCGGCAGCGGCAGCCCGCGGCCGCTACTCGCGCAACGCGATGGTGCAGGGAGCGGCGGCCGAGCTGTTCAAGGCGTGGGCGGTCACGCTGCGCGCCCGTATGGCCGACCTCGACGCGCAGATCGTGCTGTGTCTGCACGACGAACTGCTGGTGCACGTCCGCACCGAGCAGGCCGACGCGGTGGTCACCCTGCTCGATCAGTGCCTGCACGAGGCAGCGCATCGCTGGCACCCGACGTGCGGCGTTCGTTTCGTGACCGACACCAGCGTCGTCGAGAGCTGGGCCGACGCCAAATGACGCGCCCGAACGAGCGCGAACTTAGGTTCCTGGTGAACGCGCCCGAACGGGTCAGTCGTCGAGCTTGAGGGCACTGATGAACACATCGCCCGGGACCTCGACCCGGCCGATGCTCTTCATCTTCTTCTTGCCCTCTTTCTGCTTCTCGAGCAGCTTGCGCTTCCGGGTGATGTCGCCGCCGTAGCACTTGGCGAGCACGTCCTTGCGCTTGGCCTTGACGGTCTCACGGGCAATGATCTTGCCGCCGATGGCCGCCTGGATGGGCACGTCGAACATCTGCCGTGGAATGAGCTCCTTGAGCTTTTCACACATGCGGTTGCCGTAGGCGAAGGCCTTGTCGCGATGCACGATCGTGCTGAACGCGTCGGCGGGGATGCTGTTCAGCAGCAGATCGACGCGCACCAGGTTGCTGCGCTGATAGCCGCTGAGCTCGTAGTCGAGGCTGGCGTAGCCCTGCGTGCGGCTCTTCATCTGGTCGAAGAAGTCGACGACGACCTCGGCGAGCGGGATCTGGTAGTGCAACTCGACGCGCTCGGGCGACAGGTACTCGAGCTTGGTCATGTCGCCACGCCGCGTCTGGCACAGGTCCATGAGCGTGCCCGTGTAGTCCTTCGGCGTGATGATGCTCACCCGGAAGTAGGGCTCCTCGATGAAGTCGATGCTCTGCGGCGCCGGAAGATCGGCCGGGTTGTCGCACAGCTCGACGTCGCCGTTCGTCTTGTGGACCCGGTACTCGACGCTGGGTGCCGTGGCGATGAGCGCGAGGTTGAACTCGCGCTCGAGGCGCTCCTTGACGATCTCCATGTGCAGCAGGCCGAGGAAACCGCAGCGGAAACCGAACCCGAGGGCACCCGACGACTCGGGGGCGTAGGTGATGCTGGCATCGTTCAGCTTCAGCTTCTCGAGGCTCTCGCGCAGCAGTTCGAAGTCGTCGCCGTCGATGGGGAACAGACCACAGAACACCATCGGCTTGGGGTCGCGGTAGCCGTGCAAGGCCTCGGTGGCACCGTGATGGAACGTCGTGACCGTCTCACCCGAGCGCGCCTGTCCGACGTCCTTGATCCCGGCGATGAGGTAGCCCACCTCACCGGGGCCGAGCTGCGGCACCGGCACCGGACCGGGTGAGCGCACGCCGATCTCGACGGTCTCCTGCGGGGTCCCGGCATTCATGAACAGCAGCTTCTCGCCGTTGCTGATCCGCCCGTTCATGACACGGATGCTGGAAACCACGCCACGGTACTGGTCGTACTGCGAGTCGAAGATGAGCGCTTGCAGCGGCGCGTCCGCGTCGCCCTTCGGCGCCGGGATGCGCTCGATGACCGCGTCGAGCAGGCCGTCGACGCCCACACCGGTCTTGGCCGAGATGCGCAAGATGTCCTCGGCCCGGATGCCGAGCACGGTCTCGATCTCCATCGCGTAGCGATCAGGGTCGGCGGCGGGCAGGTCGATCTTGTTCAACGCGGCGACGATCTCGAGGTCGTGTTCGAGGGCCAGGTAGCAGTTGGCCAGCGTCTGGGCTTCGATGCCCTGTGCGGCGTCGACGACCAGTACCACCCCTTCGCACGCCGCCAGACTGCGGCTGACCTCGTATCCGAAGTCGACGTGGCCGGGCGTGTCGATGAGGTGGAGCGTGTGTCCCTTCCACCCGACGCGCACGTTCTGTGCCTTGATGGTGATGCCGCGTTCGCGCTCGAGGTCCATCGAATCGAGGTACTGGGCCCGCATGTCTCGGGCGTCCACCGTGTTGGTGATTTCGAGAATGCGGTCGCTCAGCGTGCTCTTGCCGTGGTCGATGTGGGCAATGATGGAGAAGTTGCGGATGCGGTCGAGGTCCATGGCGTGTCGCTCAAGGTTATCGGGCAGGTTGCACGGCGGGTTGGCCACGCAGGTTGGGGGCGGCGCCGGCGCACTGTTAGCCTTGCGTAGCCGCATTTCTGCGAATTCGATCGATCAGTCCAAGAGGGTACGTCAGTGGCGAACATCAAGAGTCAGAAGAAGCGCAATCTCACGAACGCGAAGCGCGCCGAGCGCAACAAGGCCGTGAAGAGCGAGCTCAAGACCCGTGTGAAGACCGCCACCAGCGCGGCCGGCACCGAGCACAGCGAAGAGGCCCTGCGCCTCGCCGTGAAGCGTCTCGACATGGCTGCCGCGAAGGGCGTCATCCACCCCAATCAGGCTGCTCGCCGCAAGAGCCGCCTGATGAAGAAGCTCAACACCACTGCCGCCTGAGACGCGGCAG
>JANMFL010000127.1:0-2482 GCA_031377945.1 Acidimicrobiaceae bacterium
ACCACGGCGCCCCTGTTCGTCGACCCCGTACAACCGCACGTTGGTCTCGAGGAACGATCCGAAGTAGGGAACGGCGGGACCACCGAGCAGGCCGATGCGCCGCATCGAGAACGGGATGAGCCCCACGTACGTGGCACCGTCGACCACGTCGGGCACGATGCCGGGCGGCAGGTGAGGGGCGACCGCTGCCGGGTCGATGGCCCAGTGGACGAACGTGATCTGCATCCAGCCCTGGGTGAAGATCGTGCGCCCCGGATCGCGGGGCGCGAGGGGGGTGATCGGTTCAGGTGACAACAGCGAGCTCCCTGTCGGTCGCGGCACGTGGTTCGTCGAGCGGTTCGGTGAAGCCCGGCCGGAGCAGGCGCACCGCGACCATGGCCAGGATCATCACGACACCGGAGCCGGCCGTCACCCATCGCAGGCCGATGCGGTCGCCGAGCGCACCCTGTGTCACCGCACCGATCGGGTAGAGGATGCCGAGTGTGGCGTTGTTGATGGCCATCACCCGACCGCGAGCGCTCTCGGGGGCCCGGGTCTGACCGATGGTCGAGAACGTGGACATGCAGCCCATGTAGGCGCCCCCGACCACGGCCAGCGCCGGCACCATCCACCACAGGTTCGGCGACAACCCGTACACCACCAGGGCGGGTGCCAGCGTGGCCATCAGGCGCACCATCGTGCGTCGAAGACCCCAGCGCGAGACCAGCGTGCCCAACAGCACGCCCGCCACCACCGCACCGACCCCCTGCGCGGTGACCAGTGCCGAGTTCGCTCCCCTGCCCGCGTTCAGCACCTGCTCGACCATCGCCGGAATGAGCGCGATGAAGGGCGCGGCGACCAAGAAGTTCAGGAACATCGCCGCACTCATCACGCGCAGCGCCGGCACCCGGCGTGTCGTGCGCCAACCGTCGGCGATCGTCCGCAGGATCGAGTCGTCGCTGACCACGACTCGAGGGGGGATGCGCACCAGCGACGCGGCGATGGTGACGGCGAAGAAGCTGACGACGTTGCACATCAGCGCCGCCGTGATACCCCACACCGACATGACGATGCCGGCCAGGGCAGGGCCGACCACACGCCCGAGGTTCCACTGCACCGAGCTGAGGCCGATGGCGCTCGGCACCTCGTCGGCGGGCACCATGTCGGGCACCGCGGTCTGCCACGCGGGGAAGCCGATGGCCGCACCGCAGCCTCCGAGCAGTGCGAGGAGGGCGATCCAGCCGGGCGTCGCTCGGCCGGTGGCCACCATCCACGTCAGGATGCCGGCGAATGCCGCCTGCATGAGCGAGGCCGACACGATGAGCTTCTGGCGCGACACCCGATCGGCCAGCGCACCACCGAGCAGACCCACGACGGCAGTCGGGAGAAACGCTGCGGCAGCGACCAGGCCGGCCCACTTGGCCTCGCCGGTCTGCTCCTGCACGTACCGACCGAGCGCCACGGTCTCCATCCAGGTGCCGACGTTCGACACCAGCGAGCCCGTCCACAACACGGCGAACGAACCGTGCCGGAACACGCGGAACGACTGGGGCAGGCGCACCCGTCCTGTCTACCCCGTGCGGTGGGAATTGCGGCGATGTGCGAGCATTCGCTCATGTCGAACGCCCTGCCTCCCGACTGCATCCACGTCGTCATCGAGATCCCTCGCGGCAGCCGCAACAAGTACGAGATCGATCACGACACCGGCCGGGTGTTTCTCGACCGTCGACTGTTCACGGCCACCACCTACCCGGCCGACTACGGCTTCGTCCCCGACACCCTGGGCGGCGACGGCGACCCGCTCGACGCACTGGTGCTGCTCGAAGACCCGGTGTACCCCGGCGTGTGGGTGCAGGCCAGGCCCGTCGGGGTGCTGTACATGCACGACGAGGCGGGCGAGGACGCCAAGCTGATCTGCGTGCCACCGAACGAGCCCCGCTGGGAGCACGTGCACGACCTGGAGGACCTCACGCCGCAGTTGGTGAACGAGATCCAGCACTTCTTCGAGGTGTACAAGGCACTCGAGCCCGGCAAGACGTCGTCGACCGCGGGCATCGCCGGCAAGGACGCCGCCTGGGACGAAATCCGTCGCGGCCTGGCCAACTACGTCCCCCACCACTGACCCCACGCGAACACCGCGAACTTAAGTTCCTGGTGAACAGCGTCAGGTGGTGCGGCGGCGGGCGGCGTGAGCGTCGAGGCGCCGGGCGAACTCGGCCGGGTCGAGCCGGTCGGCCAGTGCCGCGAGCACCACGTCGGCCTGTGACGGCGGGGCGAGTCCGTCGACCGGCGGGTCACGGTCCAGGTTCGTCGGGAACGGGTAGCCCTCGGCGCTCGCCGCAACCACTCGCTCGAGGGCGGCCGGGTCGGCACCGCCGCTGGTCATCTGCAACAGCGTCGGATAGAGCGCACGGCACATGAGGTCGCGGTCGACGGACTCCATCGCCCGGCCCATCGCCGACGAGATCTGCAGCAGGTTGGCCATGCGCCGCACGTCGGCGGT
>JANMFL010000403.1:0-5092 GCA_031377945.1 Acidimicrobiaceae bacterium
CTCGGGGCGACCTTCGAGGCCGACTCGGCGAATGGTGCTGGTGCTCGTTCGATCGGCCGACAGGGCCGGGCCGAGACGACGCTGCACCTGCGCGGGACCCCACTCGAGTGCGCCGCGAGCGACGACATAGACGAAGGCGGCAAAGAACACGGCGCTGAAGGCGACCATCTCCCACAACGCGTACGAACCGAGGAACACCCGGTCGACTGCGAAGGGATAGATGAAGATCAGTTCGATGTCGAACATGATGAACAGCATCGCGACCACGTAGAACGTGACCGGGAAGCGTTCCGGTGGCTCACGGCTGGGCACGATGCCGCACTCGTACGGCGCCTGCTTGGCAGCCGACGGACGGCGCGGTGCCAACAGGCGCGACGCGCCGAAGCTGAGTGCGCCGAACAGCGTCGCCAGGACGAGGAGCACGATGATCGGCAGGTACTGGCCCATGGGTCAGTTCTTCGCTGACAGTGCCTTGGCGGCCAGGTTGGCGCGGACGTATCGGTCGCGTCGGTGCAGCAGCCAGCACAGGATGAGGAAGATGATCAGCGACGAGATCGTGATGATCGCCGCAGGGGTGCGCTTCGAACCGGGGTCGCGCACGATGTACACGTACTCGTGCGACCGACTCGTGTCGACCACCGGACGGGCAGGTGCTCGACCCGGTTCGGTGCGCTGTGGCAACAGGGGTGCCACTTCGACCAACGCGTAATGCGCATCGTGCCAGAAGGCGACGAAGTCGATGCGGCCGTCCCAGAACACCGGATGACGGGCGCCACCCTTCTCGTACACGTTGACGACCACGAACTCGCCGGCGGCGAAGGCGCCCGACTCCTCGAGGAACACCGAGCCGGCCGAACCGGCCTGCTGGAACGACGGCAGCGCCGGGTCGAGCTTGTCCCACCCGTGTGCCACGAGGGCCTCGGTGACAGCGCTCGCGTCGGCCGGGGCATCGCCTGTGGGTTCGAACGGGGCACCGAGGATGCCGACCTCGTACAGGTTGCTCTGATCACGAATGACCGTCTGTCCGGCCACCGGCTTCCACGACGCGTCGGGCCCGAGCAGGCCCTTGCCGTAGGACCACCAGATGGAACCCATCAGAAACATCCAACCGGCCAGGCCGGCCAGCGCCACGAGGAACCCGAGACGGGCGCCCATGTTCGTGCCCAGAATGAGGTAGACGCTGCCGCAGAGCACGGCCACGGAAATGATGACGATGAGGGTGCCGCGAAGCTCCCATTCCCAACTGACGGCAAGCAACGCACTCATCACAGGCTCCGGACGTATTCGACGATGGCTTTGATCTGCTCGTCGCTGAGCAGGTGGCCGAAGCCGGGCATGCGGCCGGAACCCTGGCCCTGCATGCCGTACTTCTTGCCGTTCGAGGAGCCCGACTTGATGAAGCTGATCATGTCGGCCTCGCTCGGGAAGTGCGAGTTCGTCGCACCGCCGGTGAGGTTCCAACCGAACGCGCCCTGGCCGGTGACACCGGGGTCGCCGTAGCTCCAGCCCTGCGTATGACAGCGAGCGCAGCTGTAGGCGCCGCTGGCGAGGTCGAGGTTGAACAGGGCCTCACCCTCGGAAGCGTTGGGATTGACCTTCAGGTAGGCGTCGACCGACGCCTGGATCTCGTCCTTGTTGGCCTGCGGCAACGTGCCACCGTCGCACACCGACGGATCGGCGGTGGCCGAGAACGGCGCGGGGCTGATGCAGCCCTCGGGCTCGATCTGATTCTCCTCCATGTACACCAGCAGCGTCTCGATGTTCTGTTCGGTCATCGGGCCACCACCCGGCGCGCCCCAGGCCGACATCGGCGAGAACGGACGGCCGTAGTTCAGGATGAACCGGACCTCTTCCTTGCTGAACCGGTAGAAGACCGTGTTGAGCGCAGGGGCGTACCAGTTGACCGAACGCACCTCGCCGGTCTTGGGATCGGTGACCGCGTAGGGAGCCTGCCCACCGGCCGCCTTGAGGCCGCCGTGGCAGCCGGCGCAGTTGAAGCCGCCGTTGGCCGTGGTCTGGAACAGTTCCTCGCCCCAGCCGACGAACTCCTCTTGCTTGCGATCGACCGCACCGGCCTGGCGGCCGGGCTCGAGGATCCAGTAGACGGGAAGGCCGATGACCATCGTGGCGAGCAGCAGGACGCCGAGGAGCTGCATGCGCTCGAGACGGCGACCTTCCAGGACCTCGTCGTCGTAGTACGGCTTCCGGTTCGGCGCCATCTCGACTTCGGAACCGAGTTCCTTGCGAGCGCCTGCGCTGTTCAAGAAGTAATAGGTGATCCAGCCGACGAGTACGACGGTGAAAATGACCCAGGCGACAGCCGTGGTGTTCAGTGCGAGCATCAGTGCTTTCCTCCGCCACCGGTGATGCAGTGCGGTCCTTCGGCCTCTTGGCCGGTGGTGTTGGTGCCGAGTGGGGCACCGGTGACGGGCGTCGAGGTGTCGATCACGACATCGCCCGCGGCCGACACGGTGAGGGGCCAGTGGTCCATACCGCGAGGCGCGGGACCGGCCTTCTTCTCACCGACTCTGTTGTACTGCGAACCGTGGCACGGGCACTCGAACCACTGGCTGCTCTTGCACTCGGGCACGCGGCAGCCGAGGTGCGGGCACTTCTGGTAGAGGGCGACGATGCCGCTCTCCATACCCGAGATGAGCGGCTGGTACTCGCGGACGCTCCTTGCTTTGGGCAGCGCCTCGGAGGGGAACAGCGTGACGTACGAACGGGCGCTCGAGCTGTAGAAGAAGCCGCCGCCACTGCGGATGCTGGCGGTGATGTCGTCGAGCTTGCCGACGTTCACCTTGCCGCCGAAGACCGGCGCGGCGGTGGGCCACAGGAACGCGACGAACGCACCGGCGGCGAAGGTGCCGAGGCCGGCGGTCATCAGGGTGACGGTGGCGCGGTTCAGGAACTGGCGACGACTGACGCCGATCTGCTCCTCGTCGGGGGCGACCCAGACGGCAGGTGCGAGCGACTCGGCCTGGACCAGGCCGGCCGAGCGGGCTTCGACCGCGGCGCGCTCGACGTCCTTGCCCGTGGGGGCCGGGCCGTCGATCTCGGCGTCCTTGTCGCGTCGGCGCGTTTCGCGGCTGAGCGCACCGGCGCCGCGCACGTCGCTCTTGCGGGCGGCGGTGAGCAGAACCACGGCGAACAGCGCCACGAGGGCGACGACGGCAATGGCGATGTATGCAGCAGGACTCATGGCAGCAGATGCCTCACAGTTCGAAGAAGATGCCGTCACGCCACGGGAGCGTGAAGTTGAAGCCGGGACCACGGAAGAACGAGCCGATGATCACGAGCACGGCCCAGAACATGAGGTGCACGGTCATCAGCGAGGTCGCGAACTTGCGGTCCTCGGGCTTGTTCGAAGGGTTCTTGTCGATGAACGGCGCCAGGATCAGCACGATCATGCCCACACCGGGAATGGTCACACCGGCGACCATCGGGTGGAACATGGTGAGCAGTTCCTGCAGACCGAGGAAGTACCAGGGGGCCTTCGACGGGTTCGGCGTCCTGTTGATGTTCGCCTGCTGCAGCAGCGGCGCGTTCACGAAGATGGAGAAGAAGAAGGTGAACGAGAGGCAGGCCAGCGCGGCCACGAACTCGGCGGCGAGCAGGTGCGGCCAGGTGTGCACCTTGTCGACCGGCGAGGCCTTGACGTCCTGGATGGAGCCACTCTTGACCACGGTGAGCAGACGCTGGGTGTGACCACCCGGGCCGGTCCCGGCGGGCACACCACCACCGGCGGGAGCGGCGGCGACCACGCTGGCCACCTTCTCCTGCACGGCGACACCGCCACCCGAGCCCTCGGCCTGCGCCTTGCGGGCCTTGCTGCGCTCGAGCATTGCGCGGGGATGCGCGGATCCGCAGCCGGTTCGTCGGCGGCGGCCGCAGGGGCAGCCGCGTCGGCACCACTGTCGGCAGCCTCGTCGGCGGCAGCCTTCTCGCGGGCGGCCTGCGCCCGCTTGAGGAGGTGTTCGGGGATTTCAGTCATCGATCGCCTCCATCACTCACAGGGGACCCGAGATGCCGCCGTCTTTGCGGACACGCCAGAAGTGGATGGCCATGAAGATGACGATCACGAACGGCAGCATCAGCACGTGCAGCACGTACCAACGCAGCAGCGTGTCGCCACCGATCTCCTTGCCACCCAGCAGCACGAACCGCACCTGCGTACCGAGGACGGGCGTGTAGCCCATCATGTTGGTACCGACGGTGACGGCCCACAGCGCCAACTGGTCCCACGGCAACAGATAGCCGGTGAACGAGAGCAGCAGGGTGAGCATCAGCAGCACGACGCCGATGACCCAGTTGAACTCGCGCGGCGGCTTGTAGGCGCCGTGGTAGAAGACGCGCGCCATGTGCAAGAACACGCTGAGCACCATGAGGTGGGCACCCCATCGATGCATGTTTCTGACCAACAGACCGAACGTCACCGAGGTCTGCAGGTTCGAGATGTCGTTCCACGCCTGCACGTCGGTGGGTCGGTAGAAGAACATCAGGAAGATGCCCGTCACCGTGAGCAGGATGAACAGGAAGAAGCTGAGGCCACCGAGGCACAGCGTGTAGCTGACCTTCACCGCATGTCGCTTCACCTTCACCGGGTGCAGGTGGTACAGCACCGAGTTCATGATGACGTAGCTGCGGTTACGCGGGCTGTCGGTGTAGCCCTTGCGGAAGATCGAGCCGGGCCGGAAAATGCTGCTCCAGGCCTGGCTGCCCTGCACGTCGTCGAGCGTCTTGTTCAGACGGTCCTTGACCGTGGGCTTGGGAGTGTCGTCGAGGATCTTTGCCATTTCTCTTCCTCAGAACCGCATGCCGTAGGCGTAGCCGTGGTTGTTGGTACGGGTGTGTGAGTCGCCGGTCGTCCCCGGTGCACCGACCTTGCCGAGGATGATGACCCCGGTCGGGCAACGGTCCACGCAGAGTTGACAGCGCGTGCAGATGTCGTCGTCGATGATGAACAGCACGTTGTCGCTGGGGTCGAGCCCCGGCTTCTCGGTGCCGTTGGAGTCGCCGATGGCGTCCGGGGTCACCATGTGGATGCACTTCCACGGACAGATGTCGACACAGCCTTCGCACATGATGCACT
>JANMFL010000145.1:0-5273 GCA_031377945.1 Acidimicrobiaceae bacterium
GCCGAGCCACTGGTTGGCGGCGTCGAAGCCGCGGTGCTCCTCACCGAGGATGCTGCTGACCGGCACCCGGCAGTTGTCGAAGTTGATGATGAGGTTGTGGTACCCGCGGTTGGAGACGCACCTGTAACCCTCCACCACCTCGCAGCCAGGTGTGCCGAAGTCGACGAGGAAGCCGGTGATGCGCTTCTTCGGGCCGCGGCTGGTCTGCTCCTCGCCGGTAGCGGCGAACAGAATCACGTAGTCGGCAAGGTCGGCGTGACTGATGAAATGCTTCACACCATTGATCACGTAGTCGTCACCGTCGCGCACGGCACTGCACTTCATGCCCCGCACATCGCTACCGGCATCGGGTTCGCTCATCGCCATGCAGTCGACGCGCTCGCCGCGGATGGTGGGCAGCAGGAACTCCTCGATCTGACCGCCCTGGCAGGCGCGCAGGATGTTCGAGGGGCGGGCGACGATGTACTGCAGCGCGTACGACGTGGCGCCGAACTCGCGATCGACCAGGGTGACGCCCAGGCTGTCGAGGCCGCCGCCACCCAGTTCCGCCGGCATGTTCGCCGCGTACAGGCCGGCGTCGATGGACTTGCGCTTGATCTCGGCGACCAGGTCTTTTGGGACGTCGCCGAGCTTCTCGACCATGTCCTCGTGCGGCATCAGTTCCTTCTCGGTGAAGGTGCGCACGGTGTCGACGATCATCTGCTGCTCGTCGGTGAGTTCGAACATCATGTCGGGGTCTCCAGGGAGGTGGTGAGAAGGGACGGTGTCAGGACTTGGTGGCCGGCAACTGCATGACGGAACCGACCCCTGGGGGGACGGCGAGCGCAGCGTGCGACACAGCGATGGCCTGCAGCGCGGCGGCGACGTCGGGCAGGATGGGCGTGCTGCGGCCGGCGTTCATGTCGACGTGCACGAGCATCTGCTCGGCGGTGCACAGCAGTCCGCCGTCGCCACCGTGCAGCATGGAATGGATGAGGTGGACGCGCTTCGCGTCGACGCCGAGAAGCTGGGTCTCGAACACGATCGGTTCGTGCACCGCCACCTCGCGCACGTAGTGGATGTGCGTCTCGACGGTGTAGAAGCTGTGGCCGGCAGCGCGGTAGGCCTCGTCGTCGCCGATGTAGCGGAACAGCGCGTCGCTGGCCCAGCCGGCAGCGGTGAGATAGGCACTCTCGGTCATGTGCGCGTTGTAGTCGACCCACTCGGGCTCGACCGGCGTGCGGTACAGCACGAGTGGCGCGGCGGGAACCTCGCCCGGCTGCCAACGGCGAACGCCGCCAGCGGCGAAGCGCACGGCTTCGTGATGAGCCACGGCGGCGCCGGCGCCCTTGCCCGACGGTCGCAGGGCGCGCATGACGGCGATGAGCGCATCGGGGTCGCCGTCGGTGAGACGGACGAGGCCCTCGCCCAGTTGCCAGCGGTCGTGTTCGGGAGCGTCGGCGGGCACGGGCGCCATGCCGATGCTGCGGTAGAAGCGGGTCAGCGCGGCAGCCTGCGGGCCGGCGACCTGCACGAGGGGAACGAGGTGGACGGGGGAGCAGCCTCGGGCCGTGGTCTCGTCGGCGACCAGTCCGGCGAACGAACCGGTGAACGAACCGGTGAAGGAACCGGCGAGTGACCCGGCGAGCGACCCGGCGAGCGAAGCAGACGCGACGCCATCGGCGAGGTGCACCAGTTGGGCAGTCGCGACATCGTCGACGTGGGCGGTGCGGAGTCGGTCGAGCGATGCGCCGGGGAACAGGCCGAGTCGATCGGACGCGGGCCACAACGCGGCCACGGCGTCGCGTACAGTGGCGAGGTCGCCGGCCTGCTCGTCGACGGCGACGTCGAGGCCCGAAGCCAGGTAGCGCGTGATCCATTCGGCAGCGCGGGAGCCCCCTCCCACCACGACGACATGCATTGACTAAATATACATTCAGGATTGGATCCCCCACCGATGCCGAGACCCCGACTCGACCATGTTCGCAAGGCGCAGATCCTCGCCGCCGCGGCCGAGGTGCTGTCGGAGCGCGGCTACGCGAGCACTCGTGTCGTCGACATCGCGACCACCGCCGGGACGAGTCCGGCGGCCATCCTGTACTGGTTCGACGGCAAGGACGGCCTGCTCGCCGAAGCACTGAAGTTGCGCGAGCAGGAGTTCCACGATCGCTACACCGTGAAGGCCGAGCACAAGCAGTCCGCGTCGCAGCGAATGCGGGTGCTCATCGAAGCGATGCTGCATCACTACGACTGGAAGCTGTGGATGGAGCTGTGCGTGTTGGCGCTGCGCGACGCAGCCGCATCGGCCGAACGCGATCGGATGGATCGGCGGTGGCGCGCGGCGTTGCGGGCGACGATCCGCGAAGGACAGCAGAGCGGAGAGTTCGCCGCGGGCGATCCGGACGAGGTGATGTTCGTGCTTGCCGCGTTGCTCGACGGTCTGGCGCCGCTGCTCGCGATGAAGGCCAAGGGCGTCACCCGCGAGCGCGTCGAGCGCGTCTGGCTGGGTGAGGCGTCGCGCCTGCTCGGTCCCGGCTTCGACGCCAGTCCGCTGAAGCGGACCCGCTGAGATGGCCGCGTCGACGGTCGACGTCGTGCGACTGCGTCAGGGTCAGCGGGTCGCCGCAATCGTGTTCGCCGTCGGCTGGTTCTTCGCTGCCGGCGGCACGCTGGCGTTGCTCGCCTGGATGGGTCTGTGGGTGCTCGTCGCGCTGGCGGGTGTCGTGGTCATCGCGGTCGAGGTGCTGGCGGTACGCGCGTCGAGGATCCGCCTGGAGTTCGCCTCGGAGGGCCTGGTGGTCGCCAACCTGATCCGGACGCATCGCATCCGACGCAACGACGTCGGTCAGGTGGATGTCGGGCGGTGGGACAGTCCGTTCGGTGAGCTGCTCACGTTGTTCGTGCAAGGTGGTGCAGCCGAACCGGTGCGTGTCGAAGCTGTGGCGGTCGCCGACGGGCACGACGCCGAACTCGACCAATGGTTGGACCGTGTCGACGACTGGCGGTTCCGCCGCCGCTGACGCAGCGCCGACCGGTCGCTGACGCAGCGGCTCTGACGTGTGTCAGCGGCTCTGGCCGTGTGTCAGCGGCCTTGACGGTGTGTCAGCGGCCCTGGCCGACACTCCGTCCCGCGTGTGCGGGAAGGGGCAGCGTCGAGTGGTACGCGGCGATCGCATCGAGGCGGGCGGTCATCGCCGGGTCGGCCGGCACGGCCTTGTCGACGGCGGTGTCGACGTGCAGCAGCATGTGCTCGGCCGTCGCCACGACCGTGTCGTCGTCGCCGCGGTGCATGACCGTGAACACGCGCATCTTCTTCGCGTCGTGCGACACCAACTGGACCGTGCAGTACAGGTGGTCGCCTGCCTTGGCCTGCGCCGAGAAGTTGACGTGGCTCTCGACGGTGAACCAGCTGTGGCCGCCCGCCAGGTAGGCGTCGTCCATGCCGATGAAGCGCAGCAGGCGATCGATGGTCTCGCTCGAGAGCTGGAAGTAGCGGCTGTCGTTGACGTGGCCGTTGTAGTCCACCCACTCGGTGGGCACGCGTACCTCGTGCAACCGGATGGGGCTGCTCACGTCGGGCTCGGGCATGGCTGCGCCCATGCGCGCGAACAGTTGCTGTTCGAACTTGTCGAGCACCTCGCCGGCGCCGTAGTTGGCGGTGCGCAGGCCTTGCATGACCGCTACCAGGCAGTCGTCGCGCAGCGCCTCCAGTTCGCGAATCGTGGCCGTGCCGGCCTGGGCGTCGCTCTGGTCGACGATGGTGTTCAGCAGCTCGTCGGTCAGCTCGGGGACATCCATCAGCTTGGTCCACGGCCACTTCAACGCCGGCCCGAACTGGGCCATGAAGTGCCGCATGCCAGCCTCGCCGCCCGCGATGCGGTACACGAGCAGCGTGCCCATGAAGCTCCACCGCAGGCCGGGGCCGAAACGCATCGCGTCGTCGATCTGCTCGGCGGTCGCGACACCATCGTTGATCAGCCACAGGGCCTCACGCCACAGCGCTTCCATCAGCCGGTCGGCGACGAACCCGTCGATCTCGACGTCGAGGTGCAGCGGCCGCATTCCGATGGCCTCGTAGACCTCGGCGGCGCGCTGCTTGGTGGCGTCGTCGGTGAGGCTGCCACCGCAGATCTCGACGAGCGGCATCAGGTACACCGGGTTGAACGGGTGGCCCACGACCAGCCGCTCGGGATGGGTCATGCCCTCTTGCATCACGGTCGGCAGCAAGCCCGACGTGCTGGACCCGAACACCACGTCGGGACCAGCGACCGCGCTGGCGCGGCCGAGGAGCATCTGCTTCAGCTCCATCCGCTCGGGTGCGCTCTCCTGCACGAACTGCACGCCGGTTGCGGCTTCCTCGGGCGAGTCGACGAACGTCAGCGTGCCCTCCGCGGGCAGCGACGGCATGTACAGCTTGGTCATCGCCCGGCGGGCGTTGGCCATCACCTCGCCCACCTTGCGCGGGGCTTCGGGGTCGGGGTCGTACATCTTCACGTCGACGCCGTTGAGGAGGAAGCGGGCGGCCCAGCCGCCGCCGATGACGCCCCCTCCGAGAAGGCCGACGGTCTGCAAGCCGGGAATGGGGCTCATGTCAGCGCTTCACCAATTTCAGCTGGTCGCGCACGGCCTCAGCGCTCATCGTCCTGGCGCCCATCGTCTCGAGCAGCTGCTTGGCGCGGCCGACGAGCGCTTCGTTGGTGGCGAGCTGGCCCGGACCGAGGTAGAGGTTGTCCTCCAGACCGACTCGGACGTTGCCGCCTGCCAGGGCGGCCTGGGCGACGAACGGGATCTGCATGCGCGAGATGCTGAACGCCGAGAACACGCAGTCGTTGGGAAGGCCGTTCACCATCGCGGTGAACGTGGTGGGGTCGTCGGGTGCGCCGTAGGCGATGCCCATGCACAGCTGGATCATCACCGGGTCGTCGAGCAGTCCGTCCTTGATCATCTCCTTCACCTGCACCAGGTGGCCGAAGTCGAAGACCTCGAGCTCGGGCCGCACACCCAGTTCCTGCACGATCTTGGCCATCTTGCGCAGCATGCCGGGCGTGTTCACCATGATGTAGTCGCCGCCGGAGGCGAAGTTCATGGTGCCGCAGTCGAGGGTGCAGATCTCGGGCAGCAGCGTGGTGACGTGGTCGAGACGCTCGGTGGCTCCTGCCATGTCGGTGCCGTCGGGGTTCAGCGGCAGCACGTCCTCGTCACCGTCGAGCACCATGTCGCCACCCATGCCGGCCGTGAGGTTGATGACCACGTCGACGTCGGCATCGCGGATGCGCTCGACCACCTCGGCGTAG
>JANMFL010000176.1:0-2825 GCA_031377945.1 Acidimicrobiaceae bacterium
CGCGATCGCGCTCGCGAGCCATCCAGACATTGAGGTCCGGTGCCACCTGGCGGTGCGACGTGGGCTATCCGAAGCGGTCCAACGACTGCTCGCTCACGACAAGATCGTCCACGTGCAGTATGCGCTCCTCAAGTGCGAGCAGCTCAGCGAGCAGGTGAGCAACACGTTGGCGAACGCAAGCGAGCCCCTCGTCAGAATCGCCCTTGCCAAGCGTCCAGATTGTTCGGTTGCGGCGCTCACCCAGCTCGCGGACGACAGTGACCCGGGCGTCTGCCGCGAGGTCGCACGTTCAACACGGGTCCCGTCAGCGGTCCTCTCGAAGCTCTCGCAACACTCCGATATATGGGTACGTGTCGCGGTTGCACAGAACACGACGTCGCCGGCGAGCGCGCGCGACCGGCTCGGGCGAGGTGTCGACGAGTCGGTTCGCTACTGCGCCGCTTACGCCGCGCATCAAGTGCAGGATTCCGGGTCGCTCTCGCAACACGTGAATAACCGGGATGACGGGTTCCGATGGATTGTCGCGGTTTCTGGCAACGCCGAGTCAGTCGCCCCTCTGCTCCATGACAAGAGTCCACGAGTGCGCTGGTCGGCCGTCACGCGGGGCTTCGCGACGCTCGACGATCTTCTGGCGCTCGCCCGCGACTCAGACCCGATGGTTCGCTTCTCACTCGCGGGACTTCCCACTGCACTGCCTGATGCTGTTTCCGCAATCTTGCTCGCCGACCCTGACAGCCGTGTACGGGCGAGTCTCGCAGGTCGAGCCGACCTTGGTCCGGCGACCCTGTTGAGCCTGACGCAGGACGAAGACATGTACGTCCGAAGAGTCGCGCGACTCGGCGACCCAGATGGCGACGAGTCACGGCGACTGAAGTCGAACGAGACACCGTCCAGCGCAAGGGCTCGATCGAACAGGATCACCGAAGCCGACATGCTTCAGATCGCCCGCAGTGGCGAAGCGGCGAGCATGCGACAACTGGCGCGGAATCGAGTTTGCACAGACGCCGTTCGAGTCGTGCTTGCCGCATCCGACGACGTCGAGGTCCGAACGATCCTCGCGGCGTCTCGTACAAGCAAACCAGCGTTGCTGACCGAACTGCTCAGGCGGCATGACGACCTCGTTGACCGGACGGTCGCAGGCAACATCCTGGTCCCGCTGCCCGAGCATCCTCGTTCGTGGTCGTCGTGCTCGTTCACGGTGCGCCAATCCCTCGCAGCTCGCAAGGACCTCAGCGACGAACTGCGGGTTCAGCTGGCCTCGGATGTGTCGTCTCTCGTGCGGCTTGCGGTGGCAACGAATCCCACGACCGGGCCAGCGATCCTCGCCCTACTCGCCGCCGATGTCGATCACTTGGTGCGGGCGGCGGTCGCCCGCCACCGATGTACCTCCACGTCGACTCTTCGCGGTCTTGTGGACGACCCCACCTACGAGGCGAGGGGAACCCTGAGCCGTCGACTCGATCGGCTTGACGCCGACGCGCTATCGAGGCTGGCCACCAACGATCAATGTCGGCTGGGACTTGCTCGGTCGAAGAACTCATCTCCACATCTACTGAGTCTTCTACTGGCCGATGATTCACACATGGTCGTCACTGAGACCGCGAAGAACCCGCGGACCCCGGCGCGAGCCCTGACCCCGCTGCTCAGCCATCCAAGTAGTGCCGTTCGCTGGCAAGCCACCAAGCGCGTGACCTCGCTCTCCGAAGAGCAAGCCCTCCTGCTCGCTTCCGACGCGTCGTGGACCGTGAGGGAGGGTCTCGCCCAGAATCCCATCGCACCGACGTGCGCACTCGATGTACTCGCCCGCGAGGACACGTTGAGCATCCGGCTCGCAGTAGCGCGGCACCCCAACGCGTCGGACGAGGCGCTCGACTCGCTCGCACGAGTTTGGAACCATCAGATCCACAGCGCGGTCGCCGACCACCCACATGCAAGCGCGCCAGCCCTCGACCACCTGGCCCGCGACCGAAACGCCTCGACCCGTGCCGTCGTCGCGCGACACGCAAACACTCCGACCTCGACGTTGGGCAGGCTCGCCAGAGACAAGCGCGACTGGGTGCGCGCTGCCGTCGCCGAGAACCCGAACACGGACCCGAGGACTCTCCGGCGATTGGCCGGCGACAAGAGCCAGTGGACTCGTGCCACGGTCGGCCGAAACCGTCGCACTGGCCTCGCGGTGCTCGAGGTCCTTGCTTCGGATGCGGCTGCGGATGTGCGAGCGGCAGTGGCTGGCAATGAACGGACGCCTTTGAAATTGCTCATCCATCTCGCTGCTGACGCCGACAGCATTGTGCACCGGAGCTTGGCCAAGAACCCGAACCTGCCAGCCGAAGAACGCGTCCTTTCGGCGCTCTACTGAATGGACTCAACTCGATGACGATCAGTGCAACGACCGAGGCGATCGGAGTGGCCTTGGCAGCGAATGAACCGGTGATCCTCTGGGGGCCGCCCGGCAGCGGGAAGTCCACGATCGTGAGCCGAATCGCGGAGTCCTACGGGTGGTCAATCGAGGTCGTGATCGCGTCGATACGCGAACCATCCGACTTCGCCGGCTTGCCATTCGTCGTGAACGGTTCAGTCGTGCTGGCACCCCCGCGATGGGCCGCGGCCTTGTCCGAAGTGGAACATGGCATCGTCTTCTTCGACGAACTGACCACTGCTCCACCAACCGTGCAAGCCGCCCTACTCCGTGTACCGATCGAACGCATCGTCGGCGACACCCGGCTCGGCCCCGGTGTACGCGTCGTCGCAGCAGCGAATCGGAGCACGGACGCTCTCGGTGCCTGGGAGCTCAGCGCCCCCACCGCCAACCGCTTCTGCCACCT
>JANMFL010000196.1:0-1613 GCA_031377945.1 Acidimicrobiaceae bacterium
GGCTCCGGCAGCGAGGCCGGCGGCCAGTCCGGCTCGCTCGTGCTCGACCAGTTCGGCCGCAACCTCACCCAGCTCGCCCGCGACAGCACCTGCATGACCCGCTCGGTTTCACGGGCGCGCCCGATGACGGGGTCGAGCTTCTTCTCGCGAGCGAGCTGAGTGAGGTTGCGACCGAACTGGTCGAGGATCTGACTGTTGCCCTTGTCGGACGGCTCGTCGGCCTTCGGTGCACCGCCGGCCTGGCTGGCGGCCTGCGGCTCGCCCTTGCCCTGGCCGCCCTGGTACCCGCTGAGCAACTGGATGACCTGCTGGCGCACACGACTGAGGTCGGCGCCGAGCTTGACGAGCACCTGAGCGGCGACGCCCTCACCCTCGCGGATGAGGCCGAGGAGGATGTGCTCGGTGCCGATGTAGTTGTGACCGAGCTGCAGCGCTTCGCGCAACGACAGCTCGAGCACCTTCTTGGCACGGGGGGTGAAGGGGATGTGCCCCGACGGCGACGAGCCACCCTGGCCGATGATTTCTTCGACCTGGCTGCGCACGGCCTCGAGGCTGATGCCCAGCGATTCCATCGCCTTGGCAGCGACACCCTCGCCTTCGTGAATGAGGCCGAGCAGGATGTGCTCGGTGCCGATGTAGCTGTGGTTCAGGAGGCGTGCTTCCTCCTGTGCCAACACGACGACCCGCCGGGCCCGATCGGTGAAGCGTTCGAACATGCGGGAAGTGTATCGGTGGTCCGGGAAAGCAACGTGCCGGACACCCGATCGCAACGTGGCCGATCGCGAGACGTGACGGGTGACTTGACAGCACCGTTGGTCTGGTCTTCCTGGAGGGCGTAGCCTTGCGAACGTGCCATCCGCCCCTCTGTTCGCGTTGCCGTCGCACGCCGCCGACCTGGCGCGTATCGAGGACGCCCTGAAGGCCTCGGTGCACACGCCCGACTCGTACCTGAGCGAGATCGCGTCGCACCTCATCGTCGCCGGGGGCAAGCGCCTGCGGCCCATCCTCACCGTGGTCGCGGCGCAGGTGGCCGGTCCCGCCGACGCCGACCTCCACGAACGTTCCGTGCAGGGCGGCATCGCGTGTGAACTGGTGCAGACCGGTTCGCTCTACCACGACGACGTCATGGATGAGGCCGACACCCGTCGAGGGGTCGACACCGTGAATGCCAAGTGGGGCAACCTGCAGGCCATCCTGGCCGGCGACTTCCTGTTGGCCCGGGCGTCCGAGATCGCTGCGTCGCTCGGCACCGAGGTGGCCGGCCTGCTGGCTCGCACCATCGGTCGTCTGTGCGAAGGCCAGATCGAGGAGCTGCGCCACACGTACAACGCGGCACGCCCCGAGGCCAGCTACCTCAGCAGCATCAGCGGCAAGACCGCATCGTTGTTCTCCACGGCGGCTCGCATCGGCGGCCTCGTCGCCGATCTCGATCGCCCGGCCATCGAAGCGCTCACCGAGTACGGCGAGTCGTTCGGCATGGTGTTCCAGATCGTCGACGACCTGCTCGACATCACCGCCACCGACGAACAGCTCAGCAAGCCCGCCGGACACGACATGGTCGAAGGCGTGTACACGCTGCCCGTGCTGCGCACCCTGCAGGCCGGCGGCGTGGC
>JANMFL010000234.1:0-3048 GCA_031377945.1 Acidimicrobiaceae bacterium
AGCTCGAACGGCACGCTCGAGTAGAGCCGCTCTGTCAGCCGTCCGTCGATCGTGTGACGAATCGCCTTCGACTCGCGTTCCAGCATTCGCTTGCGCATCACCAGCATCGTCTGCACCCGCAGCAGCTCGTCGAACGCGAGACGGCGGCGGGCGATCTCCTTCTCGGCGTATGTCTCTGGCAGATGGATCTTCTTCAGCGCCTCGTGTCGCCCGATCATGCCCAACCGATGGACGACCTGGGCGTCGAGCGGGTCGGCGATGGTGCGCAGCTCGCACTTCTTCAGCGCGTCCTCCACCCAACCGGCGATCTCCCACGTGTTCAGCGCGGCCTTCTCGCTCTGCGGGTAGATGGGCACGATCTTGCCGGTGCGGTCGCCGATGAGGTCGACGATCGGGTTCGTCATCTGCAGGCTGCCGCGGTACACGTCGGGGCGACCGAACAGCGCGATCTGCAGTCCCTCCTTGAACTGCTTCTCGCGCCACGGCTGGTTGAAGAACACGACGTGGAAGCGGCCGCTCCCATCGCCGACGACCGCCTCGACGATGCTGCGCCGATTGCGGGCCTGCCGCTTGGTGACCGACCGCACCGTCACCAGGACGAGTGCCTCCTTGCCGGGCTCGAGGTCGCTGACACGGCATTCGTTGGTGCGGTCGATCCATCGACGCGGGTACGTGGTGAGCAGATCGAGGACGGTGGACACACCCACCTCGTGCAGCGACGCCAGCTTCTTCTCGCCGACGCCCTTCAACCGTTCGACCCCGATGGCCGACAGGTCGCGCAGGGTGAGCGGAGCGAGCGGCGACTGGTCGGTCACTCGACGCCGAAGAGATAGGGGTACAGGGGCTGCGCGCCGCGGTGCACCTCCACCTGCACGCCAGGACGATGCTCGTCGAGCCAGGCGTGGATGACGTCGGTGTGCCCGGCGGTGGCGTCGGCGCCCTCGACGACGGTGACGATCTCGGCGCGCGGACCGACGAGGTGGTCCAGCAGCGCGACGGTGGCGCCGTCGAGCGAACCGCTGACCGCGACGATGCCCTTCGACGACGCGTTGGCACCGGCAGCGATGCCGATCCAGTCGCCCTCGCCGATGGCGCCGGCGTCGCTGTTCGTGGCGCGCACCGCCTGGGTGACCTCGCCCGTGATCACGCTCTCGGCGGCTTCGCCCATCTCTGCGCCGTTCGTGTCGGCATCGGCCTCGGGGTCGTACAGCACGAGGGCCGCGAGCGCCTCGGGCATCGAGCGAGTGGGCACCACGATGACGGTTTTCTTCGTCAGCGCGTCGAGCTGCTCGGCCACGGGGATGATGTTCTTGTTGTTCGGCAGCACGATGACCTGCTGCGCGTTCACGGCCTCGACCGCAGCCAGCAGCTCGGCCGTCGACGGGTTCAGGGTCTGCCCGCCCGTGACGACGCCCTGCACGCCGAGCTGACCGAACAGCTCGGAGAGCCCCTGCCCGCTGGACACCGCGACCACGGCACACGTGACGGGCGGCAGGCCCGCGCCGGCCCGCGGCGGGTGCACGCCGAGCTCGTGCTCGCGGTGCAGTTGCTCGTCGGCCATCTCCTCGAACAGGTCGGTGACGCGGATCTGCTTCGGACGCCCATCGAGGTCGAGCGCCACCTCGATGGCGGCCCCGATGTCGTTGGTGTGCACATGGCAGTTCCACAGTCCGTCGCCGCCGACGACCACGATGCTGTCGCCGATCGCACCCCAGCCCTCCTTGAAGGCCTGGATGTTCGCGTCGTCGAGATCCATGAAGTACATGACCTCGTAGCGAAGCTCGCTGACATCGACCTCGCCCTCGACGTGGCGGTGGCTGATGGCGTCGAGCTGCTCCATCGTCGGACCGGGGCCTTCGTCGGGCTCGGGCAGGGGCACACCGTCGACGACGTGCAGCGCGGCATCGAGCAGGAGCATGAAGCCGGCGCCGCCGGCATCGACGACCCCGGCGTCTTTCAGCACCGGCAGCATCTCGGGAGTGCGATCCAGCGCGGCCTTGCCCGCAGTACGGGCGGCGTGCAGCACACCCGACAGCGACGCACCGGCTTGTGCCGCCTCGTGTGCACCGTCGGCGGACTCGCGCACCACGGTGAGGATGGTGCCCTCGATGGGCTTGAGGACGGCCTGGTAGGCCGACGCGCTGGCGGCCTTGAGCGCCTCGGCGACCTTCGCCCCGGTGACCCCCGTGGCCTCGGTGGCACCCTTCAGGGTGGACGCGATGCCGCGCAGGATCTGGCTGAGGATGACGCCGCTGTTGCCACGGGCGCCCATCAGGCTGCCGTGCGAAATGGCGTCGCACGTGGTGTCCATTCCCTCCCCGGCTCCTTCGAGCTCGGCGACGACGGCATCGAGCGTGCGGGCCATGTTGGTGCCCGTGTCGCCGTCAGGGACGGGATACACGTTCAAGCGGTTGATGCCGGGTGCGTGCGCCTTCATCGTGTCGCGAAAGGTCACGACCGTGCTGCGCAGCGCCTCGGCGCCGAATCGTTCCAGGGTGGGCACGGCCGCCACACTACTGACGACCAGCCGCGATGTCTGCTCCGGTCACGTGGTGAACACGAGGATCCCGCTGGTAGCCTTGAGCCGCTCTATTGATCTCCGTGGAAGAAGTCTCGTCATGGCAGCAGTGTGTGAAGTGTGTGGCAAGGGCCCGAGCTGGGGCATGAACGTGTCGCACTCCCACCGTCGCACGAAGCGTCGTTGGAACCCGAACATCCAGCGTGTCCGCGCGCTCGTCGGTGGCGCGCCCAAGCGCCTCAACGTGTGCACGGGCTGCATCAAGAGCGGCAAGATCGTCAAGGCCGGCTGAGGCCCCCCGTGCAGGGCGTCGTCAAGAGCTACGACCCGACATCGGGCGACGGCATCGTCGTTGCCGACACCGGCGACCTCCCCGAGTTCGACCTTGCGAGTGACGCGCTCGAGGGGTCGATCTTCCGCATGCTCCGTCAAGGGCAGCGCGTCGTGTTCCAACTGAACGACGACGGCCGCGCCACGAAGCTGCGCCTCGGCAGCGAGTCCGACATGGAGACTCCCGAACACTGATCGCT
>JANMFL010000247.1:0-3245 GCA_031377945.1 Acidimicrobiaceae bacterium
CGTGATCAGCGACCTGGGTGTGTCGGAGAGTCCGTTCGTGACCTGCTGCTATGCGGTGCTCGACGTGGAGCGGAGGTCGCTCACCTGGGCCCAGGCCGGTCACTTCTCGCCACTGCTCGTGCATTCGAACGGCACGACCACCTACCTGCCCGAACATCCGGGTCCACCGCTCGCGCTCGGCTCGGCGAAGGCCTACCCGTCGTCGTCTGCCCAGCTGGATCCGGGTGATCGGGTGCTCCTCTTCACGGATGGGCTGGTCGAGCGTCGACGCGAACACCTGGACCTCGGGCTCGAACGGCTCGCACTGTTCGCCGCGGCGCGGATCGATCTCCCCATCGCCCCATTCCTGGAGGCGCTCATCGCCTCGGTCGTCGATCGGTTCGACGACCTGGCCGTGCTGTGTGTCGGCCTCGTCGCGGTCGATGACAGCTGACGCCGCTACGGCCCGTCGGGTGCAGCGAGCCGACTGGTGAACAGCACGCCACCGCCGTGATCGTGGCGGCGCATTCCGAGATGCTCGTAGAAGCCGATCGCGTGCTCGTTGCGGGGGTCCACGCCGAGGTGCACACCGGGTGATCCGGCAGCGGCGAACCGCTCCATCAGCGCGCCCATCAACCGGCGCCCCAGGCCGAGCCCTTGCGCGACGGGCAGGAGATCGATGTGCAGGTGCGAGGGGTACCGCTCGGCGACTTCCGGTGGCGTGCGGCGCGGCTGGTGGATCGCGGTGACGAGGCGGTGGTCGATGTCGGTCCCGCCGCCGCGAACGGGGTACGCCGCCCGCAGCGGCGGCCACCACTCGGCCTCGCAGTGCTCCTCGAACGCGACCGTGTCCAGCGCCCCGAGCACGTAGCCGACCGCGACGCCGTGCAGGTCGGCGACGACCGCGAAGCCGGGTTGGAACTGCAGGTACGCCCCGGCGTACACGTGCCCGTACAGCTCGGGTTGGCGCAGCAGTCCTGTCGCGTCGCGGCCTGCGTCACCCGTGCGGACGCAGATGTCGTACAGCGCTCTGCGATCGTCGGCGACTGCGTCACGAAGGTGAATGGGGGCAGCGTCGGTCACGACGTGAATCGGATGGGCAGTGAGGTGTAGCCCCGAATCGGTGCGCCCGGACCGTGCTGCACGGCATCACCGTCGAGTTCGAGGGTGGCGAAGCGCGACGACAGTTCGGCGAGCGCCTCGGTGAGCTCGAGGCGGGCGAGGCTGGCGCCGAGGCAGTAGTGGATGCCGCCGCCGAAGGTGAGCAGGTGCCAGCCATCCGGCGTGTCGCGGGCGATGTCGAAGCGATCTCCATCGGGAAGCGCGGCGGTGTCGTGGTTCGCGGACATGCTCATCAGCACGACGATGCTGCCCGCAGGCACCAGATGCCCACCGATCTCGATGTCGTCGATGGCGAACCGGGGCAACGCCTCGGTGGCGGGTTCCCAACGGATTGCTTCGTCGACGGCCTTGGCGACCAGTTCGGGCCGCTGGCGCAGGAGCGTCCACTGGTCCGGGTGCTGGGCGAACGTGTGGATGACGTTGCTCAACTGATTCCGGGTGGTGTCGGTGCCGGCCACCAGCATCATCGCGACCACCGACAGCAGCTCGCTGGGGGAGAGGAGATCGCCCTCCTCCTCGACGGACACGAGGTTCGACAGCAGGTCGTCGCGTGGCGCTGCTCGTCGCTCGGCGATGAGGCCGCTGATGAACTCGTCGAGTTCGGCCTGGGCGTCCTCGATCTCCTGCAGGAAGTTGCCGGCGTCGAGCCGTAGGGACAGCAGGATCGACGATGCCCAGCAGCTCATGTCCTCCCAGCGGTCGGCCTCGACGCCGACGAGCGCGCAGATGACGGGAATCGGGAAGGGGTCACACAGCGCTCCCACCGCGTCGCATCGACCATCGGTCGCGACCGCGTCGATGAGGTCGGCGATCACCCCGCGGGTGAACGGACGAAGTGATTCGACGGCACTCGGGGTGAAGGCCTTCGACACGAGTCGGCGCAGCCGGTGGTGGTCGTCGCCCTCCATGAACAGCAGGATCTGCTCCTGACGGGCCCATGCCCGGCTGCCCTCGGGGATGCCGGACATGCGCGCGAAGTCCATGCCGGGTCCGCGTAAGCGGCGATCGCGAAGCAACTCGGTGACGTCGCGATGGTGGATGACCATCGGGCCGAAGGGCCCCTTCGCCAATGGGGTGGCGGCACGCGCCTGCGCGAACAACACACGGGTCGCGGCCGCGTCCGGCGCCATTCCGGGGAACATCGACGGCAGATCGGCGTCGGCATAGGTGGGCATCGGAACCTCCACGAGTCGACGCCCACCGTAGTCAGCGTCAGTCGGCGAATCGGCCGACGACGAGGAGGGCCTGCTCGTTCGCTTCGATGTGGCCGGTGACGGCCGGAAGGAAGTGTCGGCGGTCGATGGAGCGCAACACCGAGTCGGCCACCGCGGTCACCGTGGCGGCACGAGGGACGTCGCGCAGCAGTGCCAGTTCGCCGAACGATTCGCCCGGGCCGACGTGAGCCACGGTCGCGCCATCGATCAGCACGTCGAGCGTCCCCTGTTCGACGACGTAGAACCGGTCGCCGTGATCGCCTTGCAGGAACACGGTCGATCCTGTGGTGACGTGCACCATCGACGACGTGCGCGCAAGGCGTTCGAGCAGGCTCTCGGGCAGGACCGCGAGCATCGGCACGCGCCGCAGCAGACCCAGACCCTCGGGCGCGAGTGCGACGCGGTCGATCGCGGTGAGTCCGCGCATCGCGAGCAACACGAGCAGCGGGACGACCACACCGATGACGGTCAGGCCCCAACGGAGACCGATCGTGTTGATGAGCAGCGGCATGAGCAACGAGCCGAGGGCCATGCCGCCGACGGCGGCGCTGTCGAGCGCACCGAACACGCGACCCATCACCGCGTCGGGGGTGAGTCGTTGGATGATCGTCTCGGCGTTCACGTCGACGATCGAGTTGCCCAGCCCGATGGCGGCCATCGCGACGAGCGCGGTGACCACCGACGGCCAGATCGAGACCAACAACAACGGCGCGGCCCACAGCACGACGCCGACCCCGAAGTCGCGAGCCAGGCGGCCGCGCTGGGCCATCAACAGCGCGAGCGCACCACCGGCGACGCCACCGATGCCCAGCCCCATTCCGAGCAGCCCCAGCCCGCTGTCGCCGAGGTCCAACAGGTCGAGCGCGATGGCCACCTCGTACACCGCGCTGGCGCCGGCGACCACAGTCTGCGCCACGTACAGCAGCACCA
>JANMFL010000259.1:0-15606 GCA_031377945.1 Acidimicrobiaceae bacterium
TGCAGCGGTTGTCCCACATCGCGATGGTGCCGGCGGTCCACCGATAGCGCACGGTGAACCGCGGTTGCTGCACCCACCGGGTGAGGTGTCCGAGCAGCAACGCCGACTCGTCGTCGCTCAGTTCGACGATGCGTCGGGTGAAGTGCTCGTTCACGAACAGCGACCGTCGGCCGGTCTCGGGGTGCACGCGCACCACCGGATGGATCCAGCCTTTGTCGGGACGCAGGTGCGGCCCGGCGTTGTGGTACGCCGTCAGTCCGTCGCACAGCTCGCGCAGCGGTGCCGAGAGCTCGTCGTACGCCTTGCACGCATTCGCCCACATCGTGTCGCCGCCCACCTCGGGCACCACCTTCGCCTGCAGGATGGCGAGCTTCGACGGATGACGCTCGAACGTGATGTCGCTGTGCCACTCGTCGGCGACACCGCCCTGTCCGTCGGTGGCGCGCAGCTCGAAGAACTCGGGGCGTTCGCGTTGCAGGTCGAGGTTGGGGTGCGCCTCGAGCTCGCCGAAGAGGCGACCGAACGCGATGTGCTCGTCGGCGGTGAGGTGCTGCTCGGGGAAGAACAGCACCATGTGCTCGAGCAGCAGGTCGTGGATCAGGCGCGCATCGTCGGCGGTCGCGGAACCCAGCGCGATGCCGCGGATCTCGGCGCCGAGCGAGCCCGACAGCCGGCGAACGTCCAGTTCGGTCGTCGGGGTGGCGTCCATCGGCTTCAGAGCCTAGGCACGCGGCACGGCCGGCACCCGACGTTGCGCACTCCGCAACGCCCGGTGCCGGCCATGACGACGGCGAGGGGCCGTCGGTCAGGACAGCGCGGCGCAGAGGGGGTCGATCGCCGAACTGTCACCTCCGAAGTAGTCGCTGAAAAGGTGCCTGCCGGCCTCGAAGAGAGTTGCATCGTCCGCTCGGGCCAGGACGACGCGTCCGGCCTCGAAGACGATGGCGCCCTTGGTTGTCGACACCCGGAAGGTGACGGTGTCGCGTTCCACGCCGGACTGGACGTCTCCCGGTACGGCCAGGTCGTGCAGGTACGTGTTGCGGCGGCTGTACGCGACGGACTTCCCGGTGACGGAGTTCGTGAACGAGCCCTGCCAGCGATCGTTGAAGTGGCGACGCAGGAGCAGACCGTCGGCGCTGTAGAAACGACGGCCCTCCACGGAACGGGTCCAGGTGTCGAGTACCTCGAACTCATCGGCGCCGGTGCCGCACATGACGCCGGTCGACTCGAGCACCGGACTCACCGGATCGACGAAGGCGAGCGTGCAGATGATCTGGCCTCCGGCGGTGGCGCAGGCGGCGTTGAAGAAGTCCGGCGGTGCGGGTGTGAGCGTCGACGGATCGACGCTCCGGTCGGCTGCGCCAGCGGACGCCGACGGTGCGACGGCACACGCGAGCGTGGTCGCTGCGACGGCGGCGAGCGCCCACTGACGGACGGGAATTCGTGTCGGCTGCATGAGCCACCTCCGTGATCGTTGGCCGCCGTGGGTCGGCGACAGTTCGATCGTCGTCCCGTTGCAGGGGCAGCGCATCGTGGCCAGCCCGGAGGTCGGTACGTGTCAGCGCGCGTGCAGGCCGAGGTAACGGAGCGCGGCGACCACGCGACGGTTCAGGTCGTCGTCCTCGAAGAGGTCCAGCTTCACGAGAATGTTGCGTACATGTACCTCGACGGTTCGTTCCGACAGCATCAACCGCCGCGCGATTCCGGAGTTGCTGAGGCCCTCGGCCACCAGGGCGAAGACCTCGCGTTCGCGCTCGGACAGCCCGTGTGCCGCCAATGCGTCCTGCTTGGGGGCGAGTAGTTCGGCCACGACGGCAGGGTCGATCACGCACTCGCCGGCGGTCACGCGTCGGATCGCATCGACGATGGCGGCCGGGTCCATGACCCGGTCCTTGAGCAGATAGCCCACGCTGCCGACACCACGCGTGATGAGAGGAGCGACGTACTCGGCCTCGATGTACTGCGAGAGGATGAGCACAGCGATCGCGGGGTACAGAGAACGGATCTCGTCGGCGAGTCGGAGTCCCTCGTCCCGATGTGTGGGCGGAAGACGAACGTCGAGCACGGCAACGTCGGGGAGCTCCTCGGCGATCAGCCGCCGCGCCGTCGCGTAGTCGGTCGCCACGCCCACGACCTCGAAGTCGGCTCGTTCGATGATGCTCACCAGCCCTTGCCGGGTGAGCAGCTGATCCTCGGCGACGATCACGCGCATGGGATCACCGCTTCCATGGTGATGCCGTTCGACCACACGCGACCCCCGACCGCAGCCACGAGATCCGGCAACGTACCGTCTTCGGCGCCGAGCTCGGAGCTTCCGGCGGCGGCCACTCGGATCGCACCGTCCTCCGGCGTCAGCGTGACCCTCGTGGCGCCGCGCGCGAGCCCGTCGGCCACCACGCTGTAGATCGCGAGCTCGACGTCGTCGGGCAGACGCCCCCCAGGGACGTCGCCCATGAGGATCGGGACGGTGGTGTCGCCGCGCCGGCGCACGAGCGCGGCGAGAGCGGCGCCAAGGCCCATCGTCTCCAGCATGGGTGGTGAGACACCGGCAGAGATCGTGCGAACCTGGTCGACGCAGTCGTGCACGCATGCCATCGCCTCGTGCAGCACGGCACCGTCGCCGTGGCCCGGTGGCAGCGTCGCGATGGCGAGGCGGAGGTCCAGCCCCAGGGCGAGCAGTTCCTGCTGCACGCCGTCGTGCAGGTCGCGTTCGAGGGACCTGCGCTGCTCGAGGCCGGCGTGCATCACCCTCCGACGCTCCTGTGAGAGCTCCACCACTCGTGCAGCGAGCTGCGCGTTGAGGCGTTCGCGGTGCAGTCGCAGCACGGCCTCCGGGTCCAGTCCGACGTCCAGCTCGGGCACACGCGCCGAGCGGTCGTGGTGGACGCGAACGAGCGTCTCGCCGTCGATGGACAGATCGGTGATCACCTGCCCTGGCAACGCAGCGGCGTCCAGGCCACGCGCATCGACGAACCCATTGCCATCGAGGCGGGGGAATGCAAGCTCCAGCGACGGGTCGTTGGACGCTCGTCGGAGGCCGGCGACGAAACCGTCGGTACCCGCCTGCATCTCGAGCATCCGTTGCACCGTCGAATGCCGACGGGCCACCTCCCAGCACCGTCGTGCCCACACTCCCATGGCGAACGTCACGGCGACGACCAACGCGGTCTGCCGCGAGGGGTCCGCCGCGAACATCACGGTCGCGATGATCGGAGGAAGGAGCTCCACCTGCCGGTCGATGAGCCCGATCACGCCGCCGAGCACGAGGAGTGCCGTTCCTGCTCGCCAGGTGAGATCTGCGCGTCCAGGATCTGCCCAGACGGCGATCGCAGCCCGTCCGCAACCGCGACAGCGCGGGTCGAGGTACGGGTCGTACAGCAGCATGTGCAGTGGCCCGGCGATCAGCGCACCCACCACCGCCACGGCTGAGCCGAACCGGCGGCGGCCGAGTGCGACGATCGAGAAGGCGAGCGTCGGTGGACCCGCCGCCCGGAGACCGACGCCGACCACGGAGGGGAGCCAGTCGTCGACCGAAGTGGCGATCAACAGCATCATCGCGGCGGGGATCAGCATCGACACGCGGGACGCCGGGATGGCTGGTGCAAGCCAGATGCCGACACCGGCCACGCCCAACGTCGCGGCCACGATGGCCAGAATGGGGGTAGATGGGCTCGATCGTGACAGGGGCACGGCGGCAGCGGCCGCGACGAGCGCGACCGCTGCCCTCCCGACCGTGACCCCGTCCGCGCTCATCCGATTCGTTGCATCCCGCCGTCGAAGAACGCGTTGTCGAGCACGACGTCGTAGTCCTGATCCCGATCGAAGTGGAAGTGCACCGTGTCCCCCTCCAGTTCGTAGGTGCCGATTGCCCGGCCATAGCACGCATCGTTTCCTCGGGCCCCCATGTCGAGGCTGACGGCGTTCTCGGCGAACGAGAACTCCCACGTGCAGTCCCCGCCGTTGGGCTGGTCCACGGTGGCCACGTTGCCGATGATCTCGAGGGTCCAGATCCCGGCGTTCGCGTTTGCGTCCTGCGCCGACACGCCCTCGTCGAGCATGTGCTCGCGGTCCACCGTGAGCCGCCATGTTCCCTCGAGCACGTCCTGCGGACCCTTCGGTTCCACCTGGTACGACTCGTTCTGCGATGAGACATCCGGCGCACCGCACGTGGTCCCCGCGGGAGGAACCGTTCCTTCTCCGAGCGCAGCGACTCGACGGACGAGGTCTGCCGACTGGGGATCCGCGGACACCCCGTCGACCACGGGTTGCAACGCGTCGCGGAGCGCGGCAATCTGATCGGGCGTGGCCACCACGCTGCTCGCTCCGTCGGTGGAGCACCACCGTTCGAGCGCCTCGGACTCGGTGTCTCGTTCCGAGATCGCCTTGGCTCCCGCCGCCACGGCCTGCGCCCGCAGGGCATCGCGCTGTGCACCCGACAGGCTGTCCCAGATGGCTGCACGCACCACGACCACGTCGAACTTCGTGTACAGCACCACGTTCGACGTCACGACCGCGGGCAGGTCGGCGGCGCGCTGCTGCTGCAGCGACACCTCGATGCCGCGCACCGCTCCGGTGCGGGCGTTCTCTTCACGCTGCTCGTCGACGCTGTTGTCGGTCGACGCCCCGAGCGCAGCGAAGAGTGCGTCGACGCCTGCACCCGGACGAGTGTTGAACACCTGACCGCGGTAGTCGGCCGGGTCGAGAAGTGGGCTGCGATACCCGAAGGGATGGCGCAGCCCGCCCGGCACCAGCGCCAGTCCGACCAGACCGATCGAGTCCAGGCCGGACATCAGCTCGGCCGCCACCGGGTCCGCGGCGATCCGGTCGGCCTGCTCGACACTGGTCACGAGCATCGGGACCTGCAGCACGGCGAGCGACCTCGCTCCGGCGGCGACGAGTTGATCGGCACGCACCACGGTCACGTCGGCCTTCCCGTCGCGCAAGGCCTGGATGAGCTGACCCTCGTCGGCGGTGCCGTTGACTCCGGGAGTCGAGCGAGCGACCCGAACCGCAGCGTCGGCCGACAGCTCGGTGAGGCGGCCCAGTACGTCGCCGCCGACGCTACCGGGATCGGCCACCACGGCGCTCAGCGCGACGGGTTCGACCGGCTGCCCGGCACGGGACGGCGGTTCCCCCGCGCACGCGGTGGCGACGATCACGACGGCGGCGAGAAGAGGGCGGATGGGGTGTCGATGTTGGTTGCTCATGGCGACACCATGCGGCGCTTCGAGGTGTCGGACATCTGGGCCGGCGCGGTGCCTGCTACGTGGTGGCCCTGCACCGGAGCGGCCCGAACCTCGAGCCGAACCGACGTCCCGCTGTCGGGCGACGCCTCGACCGTCAGGACCCCGCCGATCGCGGCGGCGCGTTGTGCCAGCCCCGACAGCCCCGACCCGGTCGGGTCCGCTCCGCCCGGACCGCGATCCTCGACCACGAGCGCGAAGCGGTCGCTCGTGCGTCGGAGGTGCACGTGCACCGGGGCTCCGGCAGCGTGTTTGGCAGCGTTGGCCAACGCCTCGGCGCACGTGAACCACACGCCGAGCGCGACGTCGGGAGCGATGTTGTCGGCAGTGTCGACCACACAGTCGGCACCGTGCGCGCGGGCGAGCGCCTCCACCGCTGCGGCCAGCCCGCCCGCAGCGACGACGGGGTCGAGCCCGTCGACGGCGGCTCGCAGCACCCGGTCGGCGTCGTCGGCACGCGTCCCGAGCGCGGCCTGGCCCGTGCCCGCGATCAGCGAACGAGCCGTTGCGAGCGTCGCGAGTGGCCCTCGCTCGATCAGTTCGATGATGCGGGCCCGCTCCAGCTGAGCAGCTCGTTCGAGGCGGAGGCGCGAGTCGGCGATGTCGTTGGCTCTTTCCCGGAGGCGGGCGCGGAGCCGAGCCGTGTCGCCTGCTGCGGCGAGCACACGCGCGACGGCGCGTTCGGTGGTCCGATCGAGCTCGATGGGCGGCGACACCAACGCGACGAGCTCAGTGTCGGTGCCTCCCGTGTGGAACGGGTGCGCTGATCGGGGCCGTCGCACCAGGTTGCCTGTCTGGTCCAACCATCGGTGGTCGCCGTCGGGGAACACGACATCTAACGGACCGGTGGCGAGGGCGACGCCCAGGGCCGCTCCAAGCCCGCCATCCACCGCGCCCGACGACGACACCACTCGTCGTAGATCGGCGAACCGCATGGTCTGCCAGATCACGGCGACGCACGCGCCGATCATCATCAGCGAATGCACGTTGGCGGCGAACCAGGCCGAACCGACGGGGATGGCCGCGACCATCCCCGCGGCCGTCATGGCGGCTCCGACGCCGGCGATCGTGCGAGCGGTGGGTGCGCTGCCGAGCCTGCGGACTCGAACCGCGGCGGCGGCCACCGCGATGGCCCCCATGCCGGCGATGGCGAACCGCGACCGGCCGGCGCCTGCGACGCCGGCGACCACGAGCACGGCGGCTACGGCCGACAGGTTCCACATTCCGCCCACTCGGCCGGCCGGGAGCAGCAACGCCGCAACAGCGACCAGTGCGGTGGGGATGAGGGCGGCTCGCAGGAGCAGTTCCGCCAGGGTACTGCCGAAGAACGGTGCCAGGCCGATCGCGACCCACGAACCGCCTGCGGTGAGCAACACTCCGGCGATCGTGGGCACTCGCCGCAGCGTGACGACCCCCGCTGCCAGCAGTGTCCAGCCGACGAGCACTTCGCCGCTCGTTTGGAGTGGCACCCCGCGGCGATGGGGCATCCAGATTCCGGCGATGGCGATCGCGACCGCCGCCAGACCGACGACGAACGTCAGTGCAGCAGTGCTTCGATCGCTGCGCATGTCAGATCGCGTTTCGGTACGAAGCCGCGCACGGGCGCGGTCTGAACGTCGGGGTGCATCGCGGCGTCGGCGTCGCTGGAGATCAGGATGGTCTGCGGCGCCCCGGGTCCACCGGCGATGGCGTGTGCCACGTCGATCCCAGAACCGTCGGGTAGGTGGATGTCGAGCAGGACGACCTCCGGACGCACGGCATCCGAGAGGCGAATGGCGTCGGCAGCCGTGGTCGCCACAGCGACGACGTTCATGCCCTCGTGCGTGAGCAGCGCACGCGCGGAGGCCACGAACCCGGGATGGTCATCGACCAGGAGCACGCGTCGACCGCTCACCCTGGGCAGCTTAGGAACACCTGGCCGAGGCAGATTCCGCGCTGACACGTAGCCCCGTTCGAACACACCCGGGCCCACCACGTGTACCGCTGCCGGACCACCCGCCATCCGCGCCGCCTGAGCGGACCGAGCCGTGCGCCCAGCGAGTCAGCGTGGGGCGGTCAGCACGGGCAGCAGGGCTGCGGCGACCTGCGCTGGTCGCTCCTCGTGCGAGAACAGCCCGGCGCCGGGGACGACCTCGAGCCGGGCGTCACGGAAATCGCCGACCATCTGCTTCGCCCAGCCGACCGGGAAGAAGGCGTCGTGTTCGCCCCAGACCAATTGCACCGGAACCTCGATGCGCCGGTGCAGCGCACCGAGCTCGTCGACGTGCCGCCACTCGAAACTGCGCAGGAGCTGCATCGTGGCGTTGCGGTGCGGGCGTGACGTGTGCAGCGGCTGCAGGAAGAACTCGTCGAACTCACCGTCGAGCAGCGATCGATCGACGAACGCATCGCCGAGCACGAACTTGTTGCTGCGCAGACGCGGTCGGCCGGCGAGCCAGCCCAGCGTGGCGCCGAAGCCGGGGACCTTCCTGCCGGCCAGGAACGAGCGGAACCTCCAACTGCGGCCCGCCGACTGCTCGGTGTCGATCAGCCCCAGCGCGCGCAGGCGCGGGTCGCCCGCGACGGCGTGACGGGCGATCATCCCGCCGCTGTCGTGGCCGACCACGGCGACGTCGTCGAGGCCGAGCAGGTCCAACGAACGACGGACGCTCAGGATGTGGTTCTCGATCGACAGCGGCGTGTCGTCGGCGTAGCGGCTCGAGCCGGCGCCCGGTAGGTCGATCAGGTGGCAGGTGACATGGTCGGTCAGGTGGGGGAGCAGTAACCGGAAGGTCGCGCTGCTGACCGGCCAGCCGTGCACGAACAGCACATCCGGCCCCGAGCCCACGACCCGGTAGGCCACCTCACCCGTGCCGACATCCAGAAATCGGGCGGGCTCGGCGCGAAACAGATCCGCCGCGGCCTGCGCAGTGATGCTCGTCATTGCCGTGTTCCTCCAGAAGTTGTAGTGATCACTGCGAAACCATAGTCGCAGTGATCACTACGATCAATGGTGATGGGCCACAAACACACCAAGGACGACATTCTCGAAGGTGCGCTGGCGACGGCCTTCGCCGACGGGCTCAGCCAACTCACGTTCGGTCGCGTCGCAAAGCGCCTCGACATCAGCGACCGGGTCGTCGTCTACTACTTCCCCACGAAGGACGACCTCGTGGTCGAGGTGCTCTTCGCGGTGGGGACCCGGCTTCAGGAGACCCTGGCGCCGGCGTTCTCGGCGCCCGCCGACGACCATCGCGCCCTGGTCCGTGCGGCGTGGCCGGTGTTGGCCAGTGTCGGCGCCGACCCCGTGTTCGCCCTGCTGTTCGAGGCCATGGGGCTGGCCGCCACGGGTAGGGACCCGTATCGGGGTCTCGTGCCGCAACTCGTCGAGGCCTGGATCGAGTGGGCGTCGCAATTCCTGCGTGGAACGCCTGCCCAGCGCCGGGCCGAGGCGGAGGCGGCGATCGCGGTCCTCGACGGGCTCCTGCTGCTGCGTCAACTGGCGGGACCGGAGATCGCTGATCGTGCTGCGGGCAGGGTGACGAACTGATCGGCCACATTCGCGGCCGATCCTCGACGACGGGATCACCGCGGACCTGGTCCTACGCCCGCCGGTGCACCGCTTTGTGACTTTGGCCCCTGCTCGGCGGTCAGCCCGATCCTGAACACTGTGGCGATGGAGACCCAGACCCGCTCCCACGCCGGTTGGCGCGAGCCGTGGTTCGTGCAACACCCGGTGCGAGCCAAGGTCGTCGTGTTGTGCTCGTTCATCGCCGTGTTCACGCTGCATCTCATCGTGGGCGCATCCGAGTCGACGGTCCTGTACGTGCTGCCCGTTGCTCTGGCGGCCCTCGGCTTCGGGCTCGTCGTGGGGACGGTCGCCGGCGTGGTGGCGGTGTGGCTCATCGGCGCCGGAGTACTGGTCACCGGCGAGTCGTTGTCGTTCATCGCCTGGTTCAGTCACGTCATTCCACTGCTGCTGCTCGGCACGCTGGCCGGTGCGTCGGCGGATCGCATCCGTGAGGCGCGCCGAGCGGAACGATTCGCCGCCGAGGTGGCGTTGCTGCAGCGTGAGGCCGCCGAGGTGAACGACAGTGTCGTGCAAGGCATCGCTGCGGCGCGCTGGTTGCTCGACTCCGGTCAGGTCGATCGTGCGGCGGAAGTGCTCGACAAGACCGCGCTCAACGCTCAGGAACTGGTGTCTCGTGTGCTCGGCGCCAACGGCGTGCTCGCCGACGACGTGCGCATGCCCCAGCGGGTGGTTCGTCGGCACAAGGTCGCCTCGTCGGGAGACCGACCCGGAAACTGATCCGGAAACTGACCCGGAGACGGTCCCGGCGGGTGACCCGGTGATCGGCTCGGCGGGTCGCCCGGGACCGCCCACGGTGCGACCTGCGGTAGAATGGGATTTTCACCTGTGTTTGAGGCGTTTTCTGCTCGATCACCTACCGAGAGGAACCCCATGGCCAGGGTTGTCAAGCCGAAGCGCACGAAGAGTCACTGGTACGACGGCACGACGCCGTTCGAGGAGCTCACCCCGAACCAGCAGCTCGCCCACCAGCTCGTCACCGATCGCAGCGACCTCACCCCGTCGGTCGAGCGGATCATGTCGGCCGAGATCGACGAGGACCAGCGCCTGCACGCGCTCACCGCCTTCCACAACTCGCTTGGTGCGATCGACGACCCGAACCGCGATCCGCGGGTCGCCATCGCCAACGCATCCGTCTGACCCGGCTGTCACCCGCGTCACCGGCGACAGTGTTCCTCCAGCTTCGTGCGGTGTTCGGGCGAACTGCGAAGCTGACCCCATGAGTTCGTCGCGCATCCTCGTCCACGGTGGCCGTGTCTTCACCTCCGACCCGGATCGGTGGTGGGCTGAGGCGGTGGTCGTCGACGGCGATCGGTTCGCCTACGTCGGCGATCTGGCCGGGGCCACAGCAGCAGCAGGCGACGACGCCGAGGTCGTCGACCTCGCCGGTGGCGTGGCGATGCCGGGCTTCGTCGACGGTCATGCGCACCTGCTGATGACCGGTGCGGCGCTGCTGAAGGCGCAATTGCGCACCGCCGGGTCGCTCGACGAGATTCGTCGCCGCCTGGTCGAGTGGCGTGCATCGAACCCGGATGCCCCGCGCGTGTTGGGTATCAGCTGGCAGTTCGGTGCGCTGCCCGACGCGACACCGCACAAGAACATGCTCGACGATCTGTTCCCCGACGTCCCGGTGTACCTGGACGCCAACGATCTGCATTCGACGTGGGTGAACTCCGCAGCGCTGCGCGAGCTCGGCATCACCGCCGACACCCCCGACCCGATCGGTGGCGAGATCGTGCGCGATCCGTCCACCGGCGAGGCCACGGGACATCTGCAGGAGAACGCGACCGTCGAGATGGTCTGGCCGATGCTCTCGAGGGTCGGCGACGACGTCCGCGACGCGCATCTGGCTGCCACCCTGCGCGCCTACAACGAGACCGGGGTGACCACGTCGGTGGACATGGCGCTCGAACGGGCCTCGCTCGACGCCATGCGTCGCGCGGAGGCGAACGGCACGCTGAGCGTGCGCGTGATGGGCCACTGGATCATCCACCGCCACCCGGATCCTGCGAACGAGCTGGAACAGGTCGCCGTCGCGGCGCGCATGGCGGCCGACACCTCGAGCGATCTGCTGCGCGTGATGGGCATCAAGGTCATCGTCGACGGCACGATCGACGGCTGCACCGCGGCACTGCTCGAGCCGTACACCACCGGCGTGAACGCCGAGCCGATCTGGGATGCCGAGTCGCTGCAACGTGTGGTCACCGCGGCCGATGCCGCCGGGTTGCAGATCGCCCTGCACGCCATCGGTGACCGAGCGGTGCGCATCGCGATCGACTCGCTGGAGCATGCCGCACAGGTGAACGGCACCTCGGCCCGCCGACACCGCATCGAGCACCTCGAGTACACCGATGCGGCCGATGTGGTGCGCCTCGCACCGCTCGGCATCACGGCGTCGATGCAACCCGTGCACATCGACCCGGCGATCTACAGCAACTGGGGCGAGATGCTCGGCGACCCGCGAGCGAACCGTGGTTTCGCCTGGCGCGAGTTCCTCGACGCCGGCACGACGCTGGCGTTCGGCACCGACACGCCCACGGCGCCCTACGAACCGCTGCACAACATGTACATCGCCACCACGAGGAAGTCGCCGAGCGACCCAACGCTGACGCCGCACCGACCCGACAACGCGCTGCCGCTGGAGGAGGCCGTCGTGCACGGCACCCGCGACTCGGCCTGGGCGAGCTTCCTGCACGATCGCGTGGGCATGGTGAAGGAGGGCCTACTGGCCGATCTCATCCTGCTCGACGGCGACCCGTTCGCCGCCGGTCCCGACTCGTTGCTCACCGCGCAGGTGGTGCGCACGATGCTCGGCGGTCGCACCGTCCACCCGATCGACTGAACCGAGTCGATTGACCATTGTCCCTGGTCACGCCGGGAACGTCACGCCAGCAGGCGCAGTGCGGTGAACGCGGCCATGCCGACGATGATCATCGCGGTCATGCTCCGCCATCGGGCGAACACTGCAGCCGCGGCGAAGAGCGCCCACATCTGGTGGTTCTGCCAGCTGATGTAGGGCTGGTGATCGCGGGTGAACACCGTGGGGGCCACGATCGCCGTCAGTGCGCACACCGGGGCGTAGCGGAGGGCGCGCTCCCACGACTTCGGGAGCTGCACCGAGGGCGGGAGCATGAAGAAGCTACTGCGGGTCGCGAACGTCACCACCGTGAGGCCGACGGTGGCGATGGCCATGTAGACGACGTCGTGGAAACCGCTCATGTCGTGGCCATCTCGGCCGGTTCGGCGTCGGTGCGGCGGCTGCGCCACACGTCGGCTGCGACGGCCACGGCACCGCCGACGACGATGGACACCAGCAGGCCGAGCCTCAGCGGCATGCGTACCGTGAGTACCGCCAGCACCCCGGTGACGATCATTCCGGCAACGGCGGGCATCTTGTTCGCCATGGGGATGAGCACGGCGACGAGCGCGAGCGCGGCGGCGAGATCGAGCCCCCATGACGTCGGTGCCAGCCCACCGAGCACGATGCCGACGAACGACGACAGCTGCCACGCCACCCAGTTGACCGTGGCGCCACCGTAGAAGTAGCCGTACTGGTCGGTGGTGCCCAGCTCGGTGTCGTCGGCGAACTCGCGGGTGAACAGGGCGAAGCCGAGGTCGCCGTTCAGGTAGCCGGCGACCAGGCGTTGCTGCCACGGCAGGCGGACGAAGTACCGACGCGATGCCGCGGCGAAGATGACGAAGCGCAGGTTCACCAGGAGGGCCGTGATCCACACGACCGGCAACGGCGCACCGACGGCCAGCAGTGGCAGCACCGCCAACTGCGCCGAGCCGGCGAACACGAACAGCGTGACGACCATCGCGCCGGGAATGGTCATGCCGCCGTTCACCATCGCCACGCCGGTGACCAGACCCCACACCGAGATGGCGAGCGCGAACGGCATCATCGACGCGACACCGCGTTGGTAGGCCTCGCGCGGGCACGCCGCGAAGAAATGGCGACGAAGGCGGGTCACTGCGACAGGTGGTCGAGTTCGAGCTCGATGGCCCCGCGGGCGTCGACGTCGGTGAGGATGCGCACCGGGCGCCGACCCTGCCACGGTCCCTCGTCGTCGCTGTCGCGCAGCGCGGGCAGCGTTCGACCGCGGCATACGCCGTGTGCGGTGTCGACGCGGATGGGGAGTTCCTTCCACGTGAACAGGTGCGGTGCGAGCAGGTAGGTGATCGTCGTGGAATCGTGCACGAAGATACCCTCGACGTGGTTGCGCTCGAGGTAGAAGGTCGCGTAGTACGGCACGATCGCGGCGAGGTGTGCGGCACGCGGCCCGGGAATGGTGCCCAGCCGGGCCAGGTCGTCGGTCGTCATCGTGATGCGGTGCGTGACGTCGAGCCCGGCCATCGCGATGGGGCAGTCGGCCCCGAAGACGATGTCGGCAGACTCGGGATCGTTCAGGACGTTCGCCTCCGCCGCGGGCGAGGCGTTGCCGGTGGTGAACGCGGCGCCGCCCATGACGACGATCTCCTTCACGAACGATGTGAGGTCGGGGCGCATCAACATGGCCAGGGCCATGTTCGTGAAGGGCCCGAGCAGCACGACCGTGATCTCTTCCGGAGCCGACATCACGGTGTCGATGATGAACTGTGCTGCATGCACGTCGACCGGCTGCTGGGTCGACGGGGGCAGGAAGGTGTTGCCCTGACCGTCGTCACCGTGAACGAAGGCGACCGGGCCGCGGTAGTTCATCGCCAGCGGGCGTGATGCGCCGCGCGCGACCGGGATGTCGGTTCGTCCGGCGATGTCGAGCAGCCGGAGCGCGTTGATGGTGCCGACGTCGGTGTGGCAGTTGCCGAACACCGTGGTGAGACCGACGACGTCGAGCTCGGGTGACGCCAATGCGTAGAAGATGGCCATGGCATCGTCGATGCCGGGGTCGGTGTCGATGAGAATCTTCCGAGAGGTCACCGCGCGAATGTACCGGCGGCAGTGTCCTCCGAGCGAGGCTCGTCGGACTCGAGGGGGAACCAGATCGTCGCGACGACGGTGATGCCCAGATGCACTGCGCCGGCGGCGAGCAGCGCCTGGGCCACACCGAGCCCGTTCGCCAGGGCGCCCCAGCCGATGCCACCCACGGAGGCGCCGAGCCACACCATCAGCATCACCACCGAGGAGGCGCGGCCGCGGATCCAGGCGGGCAGCAGCAGCATGAACATCGAGTAGGTGATGTTCATCGCGGCCATCGCTGCGGCGCCGGCGAGCAGCACTCCGGTGATGGCGAGCGGCAACCGCGTCGTGGCGGCCACCAGCGCCGCGCCGGCAGCCCAGACCACGGCGGTGCCCATCACCAGTGCATCCGCGCCGGCGTAGGGCCGAACGCGAGGGAGGACCCACACCGCGGCGACGGCGCCGAAGCCGAACGCGGTGGCGAGGAACCCGAACTCGGTGGGCGTGGCGTCGAGTCGGTCGCGAGCGATCACGGGGAGCAACGCCACCATGGCCGTGGTGGTGAAGAAGGCGAACATGATCCGTACCGCGTACTTGCGCAGTACGGGGTGGTCGCGGAAGTAGCGAACGCCGGTCTTCATCGCCTCGAACGCCGACTCGTCGGAGGTGGGGCCCGGTCGGGCCGGTCGGAAGCGCCACAACACGACGACGATGCCCAGGAACGACAGGGCGTTCAGCAGGAACACGGCACCCGCCCCCGACAACGCGATCGCCACACCGGCCAACGCCGGACCCACGGACTGAGCGCCGTTGTAGGCGATGTTGTTGAGGCCGATGGCCTGGGGGAGCTCGTCGGGTTCGACGAGGTCGGGGATGAGTGCCATGAACGCCGGGCCGGCCATCGTCAGGGCGATCGAGAGCAGGAACGTGCCCAGCAGCAGCAGCGGAACGTCGAGTCGATCGGTCAGTTCGAGCACGCCGAGCGCGGTGGCGAACGCCATGGCCGTGATCTCGCACCAGATGAGGAGGCGTCGGCGGTCGATGACGTCGGCGGCGACGCCGGCGGGGATGGCCACGAGGAAACCCGGGACCGCCCACGCGGTCTGCACCAGGCTGACGATCGCCGGCGAGTCGGTGAGCTCGGTCATCGACCACGCCGCACCGACCGTGTGCATGGTGGTCCCGATGTTCGAGACCAGGCTGGCGATCCACAGCCCGCGGAAGACGCGGATTCGCAACGGTGACCACGGCCCACGCGTCGGCGTGGGGGTGCTCGGTGTCGCGGTCATCGCTGCAGTCTGCCGTGGTGACCCTTGCGCAGCTCCGACCGAGGGAATAATGTCCGAGAAATGTCGGACAATGAACAGGCGACGCAACACCTCGACTATCAGCTCGCCGATCGCATCGATGCCGACACCCCGGCAATCCTGAAGGCGCTCGGCGACCCGCTCCGGCAGCTCCTCCTCGACCTCGTGCTGGAACGGGCGATGAGCGTCACCGAGCTCGCCGAGCGGGTGGGGCGGCCACGTGGCAGCATCGCCCACCATGTGGACCTCCTGGTCGACGTCGGGCTGCTGCAGGTGGTGCGCACCCGCAAGGTCCGAGCGATGGTCGAGCGCTTCTACGGTCGGACCGCGCGGACGATCTACTTCCCGGACGAGACCCACGACGGCGATCTGCCGTTCTTCGCCGACGCGAGGGCGATGTTCGACGACACTGCGTCCGCCGACACGCCGGGCATGTTCACGTTGCGCGCCGTCCGCATCCCCGAAGCACGGGCCGCCGAGTACGTCGGCAGCTCGAGGCACTCGCACTCGAGTTCAGCGCCCTGCCTCGAGGCGGCGACCGCGAGTTGCAGGTCATTGTTGAACATGCGCACCAGGTCGCGCAGGTAT
>JANMFL010000263.1:0-15746 GCA_031377945.1 Acidimicrobiaceae bacterium
CCTCGGCGCCGGCGATGTCGAACCCCACGCAACCGGCGTCGCGCCAGCGGACGGCCAGCTCGGCGATCTCGAGGCTGCGGGCCGCGGTGCGCATGGCCGAGCAGATGAGGTAGATGGTGAGGTGCGTGCCCTCGCTGCCACGACGGAAGCCGTCGAGGATGGCGCCGACCACTTCGTCGAGCGTCAGCCCCTGCTCGGTGCTGAGCTCCGGTGCCATGCGCACCTCGGCGTAGACGACGCCGTCGGCGGCGAGGTCCTGTGCGCACTCGAACGACACGCGTTCGATGGCGTCGCGGTGCTGCATGACGCCACAGGTGTGGGCGAACGTCTCGAGATAGAGCACGAGATCGTTGCGCTTGGCGCCCCGGTTGAACCACGACGCCAGCTCGTCGACGTCGTACGTGGGCAGGTTCGTGTAGCCGTACTCTCGGGCGAGCTCGACGACCGTCTGGGGGCGCAGGCCGCCGTCGAGGTGGTCGTGGAGGAGGACTTTGGGAAGTGTTGCGATGTTCATGAGATGCCCGACAGCGTAGGCGGTCGTCCGGACGGCCCGTACCCTGACGTGCCATGGAACACCCCGAACTGACCATCCTGGGCAGCACCGTGCGGCACGCCATCGATCACGTCGAGGTCTTCCCCGCTCCTGCCAACGTCACGCTCGTCACGTTCACGAACGACGAGCTGAACTCGATGTGCCCGGTCACACAGCAGCCCGACCTGTCGCACGTCGTCATCCAGTACGTACCGGACCAGTCGTGCATCGAGAGCAAGAGCCTGAAGCTCTACCTGTGGAGCTTCCGTGACCGTGCCGTGTTCGCCGAGGCCCTCGCCGCCGAGATCGCCGGTGAGGTGATGCACAGCGCGAAGCCGAAGCACGTGAAGGTCACGCTGACCCAGCGCCCGCGCGGCGGGATCGAAGTGCAGGCCGTCGCCGAGCTCGGCGCCTGACCCGACTGGCAATCGTCAGCGGGTGCGCAGGGCGCCGGAGTCGCGGAGCGCGGTCAGTTCGTCGGCGCTGTAGCCGATTTCGGCGAGCACCTCGTCGCCGTCCTGGCCGATGGTCGAGGCCTCGCGATGCACCGACGTCGGCGTCGTGTCGAACCGGCTCCCCGATGGGATGACGTGGTACGGCCCGGCGAGAGGGTGCTCGCCGAGGGGGAACGCGGCGACGACGTCGTCGAGGTCGACGATGCGGCTGCACGGGATGTCGTGCTCGTCGCAGAACGCGACCCACTCGTCGGTGGTCCTGGCGCGCATGACCTCGACGACGATGCTGTACAGGTCCTCGACGTGTGCATTGCGCGACGCCCTCGACGCCAGGCGCGGGTCGTCGATCAGGTCGTCGCGACCCCCGGCACGGAACAGGTCGAGGTAGTTCTCCAAGCTGTACGGCAGCACGTGGATCCAGCCGTCGGCGGTGGGCTGCGGCCGACGGTCGATGCTGAGCGCTCGCCGATAGCCGGTGTGCCCGAGCGGCGGCTCGGGGATGGCGTCGGCGCCGTGCTCGACGAGCATGAACGCCTGCATCGCGTCGACCATCGGCACCTCCACGCGCTGGCCGTCGCCCGTGCGGTCGCGGTGGTGCAGCGCGGCGAGCACCGTGTAGACGATGGTCAGGCCGCTCACCTTGTCGGCGATGATCGACGGCACGATGCGCGGCTCACCGGTCTGGCGGGCGTACACGTTGGCCACGCCCGATGCGGTCTGCACCACGTCGTCGTACGCGGGTCGATCGGCGTCGGGCGAGTCGGTGGGCCAGCCCTGCGCCTGGCAGTAGACGATGTCGGGCTTGCGGGCGCGGACGTCGTCGTACGCGAGACGCAGGCGTGAAAGTGGCCCCGGCCGCAGGTTGGTGACCACGATGTCGCTGTGTTCCGCCAGCCGCAGGCACGCCTCGCGCCCGTCGGGGTGCTTCAGGTCGAGGCTGATGTTGCGCTTGTTGCGCATCAGGTTCAGGGCGATCCCCGACAGTTGCGGGTGCGGGCCGCGGCCCATGTAGCGGTTCGTGTCGCCGCCGATGTCCTCCACCGTCACGACGTCGGCGCCCAGATCGCCGAGGATCTGGGTGGCCATCGGTCCCATCACCACCGAGGTGAGGTCGAGGACGCGCACGTCCGACAGCGGACCGGAGCGTTCAGCCATGCCAGGAACGCTCGATCATGAAGGGGTCCCGGTCAGTGATCTTCGCCGCTGCGGTACGGCGCGCCGGCGTGGGCCGGCGGACGCAGGCGCTGGCTGGCCGTGGCGAGCACGATGAGCGTGAGGACGTACGGGGCGGCCTTGGTGAGCGGCTCGGGCACCTTGTTGACCTGCAGGTAGACGACGAAGAACAGGAACCCGGCGATGAGCCCGTTCGCTGCCGGCACGAGCTTCTTCTGCACCAGCGAGTAGCAGAACAGCAGCGCGCACACCATGGCCAGGAACAGGAAGAACTTCGGCAGGCTGCTCGGACCGACCAGCTGCAACGCCTCGGCGAAGCCGAAGAGTGCGGCGCCGCCGAGCACGCCGAAGGGTCGCCAGTTGCCGAAGATGGTGGTGGCGAGGCCGATGAAGCCGCGACTGGCCGTCTGGCCCTGGCGGTAGGCGCTGGACGACACGATGGACAGGAACGCACCGCCGAATCCGGCGAAGCCTCCGCTGATGAGCATCGCGTAGTAGCGCAGTGGCGTGACGTTCACGCCGAGGCTCTCGGCCGCAGCCGGGGCCTCGCCCGACGACCTGACGCGCAGACCGAAGCGCGTGCGCCACAGCACCCATGCCGTGGCCGGGACCATGGCGAGTGCGATGGCCGACGCCCACGAGATGTTCTCGACGAAGCCGCGCATGATGCCGGCCACGTCGCCGATGAGGAACCAGGCCTTCTCCTCGAGCCAGCCGAGGATGTCGGGCGATTTCCAGCCGAAGATCTCTCCGCCGGCCAGGAACGGCACGTTGAACCGCGGGATGGCGCCGCTCTGCTGCGGCGACTGGCTGATGCCGCCACCGGTGTCGGGCGTGTACACGAGCTCGCTCATGTACCGCATGCCACCGAAGGCGAGCAGGTTGATGGCCACGCCGGAGATGACGTGGTTGACGTCGAACTTCACGACGGCGAACGCGTGCAGCAGACCGCCCAGCGACCCGGCGATGATGCCGAGGGCGAGACCGGTCCAGGGGCCGAACTTCCACGCACCCCACGCACCGAACCACGTCCCGAGGATCATCATCCCCTCGATACCGATGTTGACGATGCCGGCGCGCTCGGCCCACAGGCCGGCGAGGCCGGCCAGCAGGATGGGTGTGGTGACGCGCAGCGTGGTCTCGAACGTGCCCGACGACGTGAGGTCGGTGGCATCGGTGATGACCCTGGTGAGCGACAGCAGCACCAGCAGCGTGCCGCCGATGAAGAACGCCCGGGTGGTCGGGCTGAGTTGTTTGAAGGCGTCGATGCGCGACGGCGCTTCGACGGGAGGTGCGGTGGGGAGCATCTCTGCAGTGCTCATCAGGCCACCGCCATCGGGATCTCGAGCGCGGCGGCGGTTCGGTCGGCGGTGCGTTTGGCGACACGTCGCCCGACGACCTCGTTCACGATGACCACCGTCAACAGGATGATGGCCTTGATGACCAGCACGATGGACTGCGGGATCTTGGCGATCTGCAGGGGCCCGGCGACCGAGTCGAGGAAGCCCCACAGCAGCGCGGCGACCACGATGCCGATGGGGCTGTTGCGCCCGAGGAGGGCCACGGCGATGCCGTTGAAGCCGTAGCCGTCGGGGCGGGTGGGGCCGTAGGCGTGCGTGTCGCCCAGCAGCGACGGCATGCCGGCGAGACCGGCGATGGCCCCCGACATCAGCATCGCGGTGATGATCATTCGGTTCGAGCTGATGCCGGCGGTACGCGCGGCGACAGCGTTCGCTCCCGAGGCACGCAGGCGGAATCCGAAGCGGCTCTTGTAGACCACGAGCCAGAACACCACGACGATGGCGAGGGCGATGAAGATGAACGAGCTCAGCCGATTCTCCACCAGGTCGGGCAACCAGGCGGTGGGTGGCAGCGGCTTCGTCTTCACGTCGAGCGAACCGGTCTCGTAGCGGAACCGCTCGTTGAACAACCAGTCGATGACGCTGAGCGCGATGGCGTTCAACATGATCGTGGCGATGACCTCGTTGACGCCCTTCTTCACCTTCAAGACCGCGGCGATGCCGGCCCAGGCGGCGCCGGCGATCATGGCCACGATGAGGCAGAAGGTGACGTGCAGCACGGCTGGAAGGTGCACGTAGGCGCCGGCGACAGCGGCGAAGAACATGCCCATCAGGAACTGGCCTTCGACACCGATGTTAAACAGGTTCATCTTGAACCCGATCGCCACGGCGACCGCGGCGATCATGAGCGGCGTGGCGCGCTGCACGGTCTCGAGGAGCTTGTTCTCCTGCAGGCCGGCGTCGAGCATCTTCGAATAGGCCTCGAAGGGATTCTTGCCGGTGACGGCCAGCAGGATGCCGGCGATCACGAGGGCGATTCCCACCGCGGCCAACGAACTGACGAGGGTGACGACCCACGTGGGGCGGCCTCTCGGCGGCTTCGGATTCGTGATCCGTTCGACGAGGGAATCGCCGCTCGGGACGACGGGCTCGCCGCTCGGGACAACGGACTCGTCGCTCACGACGCAACCTCCTGGACGCCGCCGGTCATGTACGTACCCAGGAGCTCCGGCGTGGCCTCCGCGGGTGTCAGTCGGGCATTGATGCGACCGTCGAACATGACGACGATGCGGTCCGAGAGGCCGATCAACTCCTCCAGGTCGGCCGAGACGAGCAGCACCGCCAGACCTGCGTCGCGGGCGATGCGCAGCTTCTCCCAGATGGCGGCCTGGGCACCGATGTCGACCCCACGGGTGGGGTGGGCGGCGATGAGGACTCGTGGTCGGCTGGACAGCTCGCGGCCGACCAACATCTTCTGCTGGTTGCCGCCGGACAGGGCGTATGCCGGCACGGTCTCGCTGGGTGTGCGGACGTCGAACTGCTCGATGATCTTGCGGCTGTCGGCCTTTGCAGTCGCGGTGTTCACGAACGGCCCCTTCTGGAACTCGGGGTCGGCGTCGCGCCCGAGCAAGGTGTTCTCCCACAGCGGAGCCGACAGCAGCAGCCCTTCGCGGTGACGGTCGAACGGGATGTACGACAGACCGCCGATGAGCCGCTCGTGCGGACTGGCGTGCGAGACGTCGACGTCGTCGATGACGATCGTGCCCTCCGGCCGCAGGAGGCCGATGATGGCCTCACACAACTCGAACTGACCGTTGCCCTCGACACCGGCGATGCCGAGCACCTCGCCCTCGCGGACCTCGAACGAGATGTCCTCCAGGAGGGCTTTCTCGCCGGGACCCTCCAGCGTCAGTCCGTCGACCTTGAGACGGACCTTCGTGCCGATCTCGGACGTGCGGCCATGCGGCGAGGGCAGCTCGCTGCCGACCATCAGCTCGGCGAGCTTCGAACGGGTGACCTCGTTCGGCTTCACCTCGGCGACGGTGGTGCCGGCTCGGATGACCGTGATGTCGTCGCTGACCGTGAGCACCTCGTCGAGCTTGTGCGAGATGAAGATGATCGTGGCGCCGTCGGCGACGAGGCGGTGCAGGTTGCTGAACAGCTCTTCGACCTCCTGCGGCACGAGCACTGCGGTCGGTTCGTCGAGGATCAGCACCCGTGCGCCGCGGAACAACACCTTCAGGATCTCGACGCGTTGGCGCTTGCCGACACCGAGCTCCGACACCGGCACGTCGAGATCGACGTGGGTGCCCGACTGGGTCATGATCTCGTCGAGGCGCCTGCGTGCCTCGTCGAACTTGACGACCCCCTTCGTGGTGGGCTCGCTGCCCAGCACGATGTTCTCGAGCACGGTGAGGTTGTCGGCGAGCATGAAGTGCTGGTGCACCATGCCGATGCCTGCGTCGATCGCGTCGCTGGGCGACTTGAAGACGAGGTGTTCGCCGAACACGTGGATGGTGCCGGCCTCGGGTTGGTGCATGCCGTACAGCGTCTTCATCAACGTCGACTTGCCCGCGCCGTTCTCGCCGACGATGGCGTGAATGGTGCCGGGGCGCACGTTGAGGTTCACATCATGATTGGCGATGACCCCCGGGAATCGCTTCTCGATTCCGCTCAGCTGAACGGCCAGAGTGTCCGTGGCCATGTTCCCCCTTGTCGATGTCCTCCGCCGTTATAGCAGAGAGCCCGGGGGTGGACCCCCGGGCTCTCGCATTCGTGAATTTCTCCGTGTGACAGGCTCGCTCAGGGAGCGGTCGGCACCGTGATCTTGCCGGCGATGATGTCGGCCTTGATGGCCTCCAACTTGTCCTTCACGTCGTCGAGGTAACCACCCGAGGTCGAGTAGCCCACGCCGTCCGACTTGAGGTCGTACGTCGCGAAGCCACCCTTGAGGGTGCCGTCCTTGAACTGCTTCACCGTGTCGAACACCGAGGTGTCGACGCGCTTCAGCATCGAGGTGAGGATGTGCTTCTGCTGATCCGGCGTGGCCGTCAGGTACTGGTCGCTGTCGACGCCGATCGCCCACGCGTCGGACTCGACGGCAGCCTCGATGGTGCCTGCGCCCGAACCGCCAGCGGCGGTGTAGACGACATCGGCGCCGTCGGCGTACCAGCCGTTGGCGATTTCCTTGGCCTTGTCGGGCGAGCCCCAGGCGGCGTTGTCACCAGCGGCGCCGAGGTACTGCGACTCGAACTTGATGTCCGGGTTCACGTACATCGCACCAGCCTTGTAACCGGCCTCGAACTTCTTGATGAGGTCGATCTCCTGGCCGCCGATGAAGCCGATGTGGCCCGTCTTGCTCTTCAGTGCCGCAGCGGCACCCACGAGGAACGAGCCCTCGTGCTCGGCGAAGCCGAGGAACGTGACGTTGGCAGGAGCGTTCTCGATGAAGCCGTCGACGATCGCGTAGCTGGTGTCGGGGTTCGCCGCAGCGACCGTGGCCAGGCTGTCACCGAACGCGAAACCCACTGCGATGACGGGGTTGTCGCCGTTGCTGGTGAGCGTCTCGAGGTTCGGCTTGCGGTCCTCGGCCGTGGTGGCCTCGAGCTCGTCGACGCTGGCGCCGAGATCGGTCTTGGCCTTGTCGGCACCACGGGCTGCCGAGTCGTTGAACGTGCCGTCGCCACGGCCACCGGTGTCGAACGCGATGCCGACCTTCGGGCCGTCGCCACCGGCACTGCCGCTGTTCGAATCGCTGCCGCACGCTGCGGCCACGAGACCGAACGAAGCGACGAGCGCAACCGCTGCGAAGCGCTTGCTCTTGCGCATGTTGTCTCCCCCTTGGAGTGATGGGTTGGTGGATGTGTATCCGTTCACAAGACTAGCCGCCCGGGGTGCCCACCGGAGATCGACGCGGCCTCGTAACCTGCTGTTCAGAATTCAGATGACGCCCGGTGCCCGCCCCTCCCCGCCCCCTCGTGGGCGCGTGTCGCACCGCACCTACCTGGTGCGGCGCGTGGTCGCGCTGTCCCTGCTCATCGCCCTCGCGTACGGATTGTGGTCCGTCGTCGGCGCGGTGTTCGGCAGCGACGACAGCGCCGCCACAGGCCCCGTGGGCCCATCCATCGAGACCGTCATCAACGACGGTGTGACAGCAACCACACTGGGCACCCTTCCGCCCACCACGCCGCCGCCGACCACGCAGCCGCCCGTGAAGCCGCGCACCACGCCCACGGCGAAGGATCCTGCCGAGATCCTGATCATCGGCGATTCCGATGCCGGCAGCTTCGGGCCGTACCTGAAGACGCTGCTCGACCAGACCGGCATCGCCACCACCGAACTCGAGTACAAGACCTCGTCGGGTCTGGCCCGGCCCGACTTCTTCGACTGGCCGTCGTACATGCGTGAGGTCGTGCCGCAGGTGAACCCCGACATCGTCGTCGTGACGTTCGGCGGGAACGATGCCCAGGGCTTGCGCAACGTCGACAAGTCGTGGGCCGTGAACCATGCGCCGGCGTCAGGTGTGGACGACGCCGATTGGAAGGCCGAGTACGGCAAGCGGGTCGGCGCCGCCATGGACTACCTCATGGACGGCAACCGCACGGTGGTCTGGGTGGGCATTCCCAACGACGACAACCCCGATGTCACCGCGCGTATGCAGGTGCAGGACGAGGTGGTACGGGCCGAGGCGGCCAAGCGCACCGACAAGGTCGTGTTCGTCGACACGTGGGAACGCTTCAGCGGCCGCAACAAGGGTTGGGCCGAGTACGTCATCGACCCGCGCGACGGCGAGGGCAAGGACGTTCGGGCCGACGACGGTTTCCACCTCAACACGAACGGCGCCGAGATCCTGTCGCTCGACATCGCCGAGGCCGTCAAGGACGACCTCCGCGCCCGCGGCGCCAAGCTCTGACCCGACCCCTGCCCCGACTCATGCACGCGAACTTAAGTTCCTGGTGAACGCCCGCGAACGGACGTTCCTGGTCGACGCCGCCCGGGAGCCGATGTGCGTCACATCGTGCGGCCGCGTTCCTGGATGACCTGGCGGCGAGCCTCGACCTGTTCCTTGCTGAACATCTCGCGCTGCCAGCGGGCTGCGTTGCGGCCCTCGGTGTCCCAGGCCGGCTGATCGTGGCTGATCTCGGCGTAGGTGGCCTTCATCTGGCGCACGCCCGGCTGGTCGTTGCCGATGATGTCGAGCGCCACGCGGCGGGTGACCGGGATGAGCTCGTCGTGAGCGACGACCCGGTTGACGAGGCCGAAGTGGAGCGCCTCGTCGGCGATCATGAAGTTGCCCGTCCAGCTCATCTCCCGAGCGCGTCGTACGCCGATGGCCTGCGGCAGCAGCACCGTGAGGCCCCAGCCGGGCATCACGCCCACGCGGGTGTGCGTGTCGCCGAACTTGGCCCGTTCACTGGCGACGAGGAAGTCGCAGTTCAACGCGAGCTCGAAACCACCGGTGACCGCGACGCCGTTGACGGCTCCGATGAGCGGCTTGACCATGGCGGGGAACGGGCCGCGCACGCCGTCGGCGTTGGGCCGTCCGTCGGCGCCGGTCGCGCCGAGGTTGCCGGCGGTCGAGCCGAGTTCCTTCAGGTCCAGGCCTGCGCAGAACGCGGGGTCGGTACCGGTGAGCACGACCACGTCGACGTCGTGGTCGGCGTCGGCCCGCTTCATCAGCTCGGGCAGCAGGCGCAAGACGTTGCTGGACAGTGCGTTGCGCGCCTCGGGTCGGTTGAGCGTGATGGTCGCGATGCGCTCGCTCACCTCGTAGAGGACGACGTCGTCGGGAGCGCTGCGGCGGGTGGTGTCGGACATCCGCCGATCTTCGCAGCTGGGTCTCGCGGCGGGTTCAGCGGACGGTCAGCGCCAGGATCAGCGCCAGGATCGGCGCCAGGATCAGCGCAGGTCGGCGAGCTTGACGAGTGTGGCGGCGATCCAGCCGCCGAGTGCGCCGAAGTGGTCGTCGAGCAGGGTGCTCGCCCCGTCGTCGAGTGCATCCTCGGCCAGCTCGTACAGGCCCTCGTACGTCGCCTCCACCGCATGCTCGGGCAGTTCGCCCTCGGTGTCGCCGTACGCGATCTCGCCGGTGACGCCGGCCCGCTCGAGCCGTCCGTCACCGATGAGCGGGCTGGTCGCCGGGGTGATCTCGAACACCCGGGCCGGGTCCATCGGCTCGGCGAGACCTTGCACGCGGAAGACGATCTCGATCTCGATCGCGGGAAGCCGATCGAGCACCTCCTCGACGTACCACTGGCGGTAGGCCGTCTGGCTCCACGACGGCCAGTCGAAGGTGATGTGCGCCACCACCCGCGGCGGGTTGTCCTCGCCGGGGAGGCCGTAGCTGGTCTCCCACGTCAGGTCGCCCAGCAGCACGTCGGCCTGGAAGTGTTCCTCGAACGGCTGGCGCTCGAGGAAGGCGGACTCGAAGGCGTCGCGCAGTGCGCTGATCGCATCGGTGAACACGTGGTCGAGCATCCATGGTGACGGTAGCGGGCCCAGCCACCGCGTTCGCTACGGTTGGGCCATGTCGCTCGTACTCGTCGATGTGGCCGACGGTGTCGCCACGCTCACGCTCAACAACCCAGCGGAACGCAACACGCTGACCGCCCCCATGGTCACCGACATCCTCGCGGCGATGGATGCCATCGAGCACGACGAATCCATCGGCGCGCTCGTCGTCACCGGGGCTGCCCCTGCGTTCTGCGCTGGCGCCAACCTGGGCAATCTGGCCGAGTCCAGCAAGGACAGCCTGGGCACCATCTACGAGGGGTTCCTGCGCATCGCTCGCAGTCCGCTGCCCACCATCGCCGCCGTCAACGGCGCGGCGGTCGGCGCAGGCATGAACCTGGCACTCGGCTGCGACCTGCGGCTTGCGGCTCGCCGGGCCAAGTTCGACACCCGTTTCCTGCAGATCGGTATCCATCCTGGCGGCGGCCACACCTGGATGCTGCGGCGCATCGTCGGCCCGCAGGCCACGTTCGCCGGCGTCGTGTTCGGTGAGGTGATGGACGGTACCGAGGCCGAACGGGTGGGCCTGGTCCACCGTTGCCTCGACGACGACCAACTGCTCGCCGCAGCGCAGGAGATGGCGGCCCGCGCCGCATCGGCACCCCGCGAGCTGGTGATCGAGGTCAAGAAGACCATTCAGGACATGGCCGACGTGACCACCCACCACGAGGCCGTCGATCGTGAGCTCACTCCGCAGCTCTGGAGCACCCGGCAGCCGTGGTTCGCCGAGCGGATCGCTGCGCTGCAGGCCAAGATCAGCTCGAAGCAGTAAAAGCGCGCACAACTGTTACCGAAAGTCCCTTCCACCGACCTCGACAGCGGTCTACGGTTCGATCACGGAGAGCAGCCGTACATTCCGACACACACGGAGGTACCCATGAGCCAGCGCCATCGCAGTCACGACGTGGCCCCGCCACCGAAGATGGACTCGCGAGCACATGCCCACAACGAACGGCACCGCATCAACAGCGAGTTGCAGAGCGTTGCGGCGCAGGTGAGTGCCGGATACGAGCCGGACGAGGTGCACGAGCCGGGTCGGGCCTGGGTGCCCGAACACCGGCACGACGCCGAGAAGGCGAAGAAGAGCGCCGCGCCGCGTGTGATGCGTCACTGGAAGATGAAGGAGTGGAAGCGCCGCTCGACGGTGCGCCGCCAGAAGGCCCAGGCCTTCCAGATCGCCGCTGACGAAGCTTGATCGACGGGCCTGATCGGGGCGTGATCGGGGCCTGATCGAACGCACCCGACGGTCGTTGGCGGCTACAACCAAGCCGCCGACAGCTCGTCGGCGCGCTCGTTCCACTCTTCCGCGGTGATCGCATAGCGCACGTGGTCCTCCCACGTGCCGTTGATCTCGAGGAAACGGAGGGCGACGCCCTCCTCTCGGAGCGCGAGCACCTCCATCACCCGTCGGCTGTTGCTGTTGCGGGGCACGATGCAGATCTCGAGGCGGTGCAGGCGGAGTTGCTCGAACGCGAACTTGGCGAGCACGACCACACCTTCGGCGGTGTACCGCTGTCCGGCCTTGCCGCGGTCGATCCAGTAGCCCACCGTGCCGTTCTGGAGCGCGCCGCGGGCGACGTTGTTGAGGTTGATCTCGCCGGCGAGGTCATTGCCGACGAACACGGCGAAGCCGTAGGCGACACCCATCTGGCGGTCGCGGTCGCGGGCTGCGCATCGCGACATGAACGCGTCGCGGTCGCGGGTGGGGTCGAGCAGGTTCGCCGGCCGGAGGGGTTCCCACGGCGTCAGCCATTGCTCGTTGCGTTGGCGCACCTCGGTCCACTGCGGCCAGTCGTTGGGCTGCAGCGGTCGCAGCATGATTCGGCGACCGTAGAGACGGATCGCCGCCGCGGACATCGAGGGGTGCCCAGCGGCGCGGCCGCTCACGCGGTCACCACCCACACGCTGTCGCAGCGCAGGAAGCGCAGCACGCCCACGAGCGCGCATGCCACGCCCACCACGTCGTGCACCGACGTGGTGGGCAGTCCGGGGTTGTGGGCACGGTCGGCAGCGGACTCGGTGACGACGGTGCGGTAGACGTCTTCGGCCGCGTCGCGGCTGAGTTCGAAGGGCAGGTCGGCCGGTCCGCCGACTTCGACTGCAGCGATGATCTCGACGCCGTGTCCAGCGATCTCGATTCGGTCGGCCCACATCGCGCCGGGTACCTCGCGCCCGATGTCCTCCATGTGGTCGACGACCCAACCCACGGCGTTCGTCAACTCCTCGGGCAGGGGCGGGTCCGAGCACAGGTCGGCCAACAACGTGTCCGGACCGACCGGCATGACGCCGGCCTGATCGTCGACGACGAAGGCCGTCGACGTGGGCGAGAACGTGATGCGCAGCGTGCTCATGTGTCGTGCCCTGCGCGTGCCGGCCCGTTGCGCTCGAGTTCGGCGGCCACCCATCTGCCGACGGCATCGTCGCCGCCCGCGAGGTGGAAGGCGTAGTGGGCGTGCAGGCACTTCACGCCCTGGCGCGTGCCGGCGACCCCTCCGGACGGACGCGGACCGGCGTGGTCGGCGGGGATGGCGGCGTCGCGTTCGGCGGCGTAGCGAGCGTGCGCGGCAGCGACCTGTTCGGCCGGCACCTCGGCTTCGGCGCGGCGGACGCCACCGTCGGCCTCGAGCCGGCTGACGAGCAGCGTGGCCTCGCGACCAGCGAGCCAGTAGCGGGTGGGCATCGGGGTGCCGTCGCGCAGGAACGGGGCATTGCGCAACACCACGGGATCGCCGCTCGGGTCGCGTACGACGACCTCGAACTCGCTCTGCGGCACCCGGCCGAGCAGTTCGGTGACCAGGTCGTGGTCGTCCATCTCCTGGAAGGTGGGCTTACTTGCGCAGGCGGCGCAGTACGAGGAGCAGCACCACGAGGCCGCCGAACACGGGGAGCAGGCGCTTCAGCATCGCCGATCCGGCGACGTCGGAGAGCTCGATCGGCTCGGCGGCGGGGCCCTCGATCTTGCGGACCGTGGGGGCGTGCGCAGCGACGGTTGCCGGAGCGGGTGCCTCGGCGACGTGCGCCTTCACTTCCTCGGCGTGGTGGACGGCTTCGTCCACGAGCACTTCGGCCTCTTCGGGGGTGTCCTCTTCGGCATCGAGCATCGTGTTGAGGTTGTTCGCGAACTGGGTCATCAGCTTGGCGCTGACGTCGCCCATCACGCCTCGGCCGAACTGGGCGACCTTGCCACTGACGTGGAGATCGGTGGCGACGACGCACTTGGTGACGTGCGGGCCGACGGATTCGAGCTGCGCAGTGATCAGGGCGTCGGCGTTGCCCTTGCCACCGGTGTCGCGACCTTCACCCTTGAGGACGGCGCGGTGGTTGGCGTCGTCCTTCTCGAGGAAGTGGGCCTGGCCCTTGAACGACGTGGAGATGGGGCCGAGCTTCACCTTGACCACACCGCGGTAGACGTCGCCCTCCACCTCTTGCAACTGTGCGCCGGGCATGCAGGGCGCGATGCGTTCGACATCGGTGAGCACTGCCCACGCATGTTCGATCGAGCGGTTGACGGTGAACTCGTTCAGCAGCTTTTCCATCGGGCGAGATCCTCCACGGTGTCGATGTCGTCGACTGAGCCTAGGCATGGTACGCGGCACACCCACTCGGGGTGCAGTTCGAGCAGCGAACGGGCGCCTTCGTCACCGTCGTCGGGGAGCAGTGGCCACACGTCGGCGTGCAGCCGCACGGGATGCGGGCCGGGCCGCCCGTCGTAGGTGGCGACCACGACTCGGCAGTCGTCGTCGGCCGCGCCGACGGCGCGCCATGCTTGGGCAGTCACGAACGGTTGATCGGCGAGACCGATGGTGATGCAGTCGGCGCCAAGTTCTCTCGCCGTGGCGATGGCAACACGCACCGAGGTGGCCTGGCCGCGCGCCCAGTCCGGATTGTGACGAACCACGACGGTCGGCTCGACATCGGCCGGCAGGGCCAGGTCGAGTGCTCCGGTGACGACGACGACATGGTCGAATCCGGCACCGGCGACGCGCTGCAGTGCCCACTCCCACAGCGGCCGTCCATGCAGCGTGGCCTGCAGTTTGTGGCTCGCACCGGTGAAACGCGTGCCGGCGCCGGCGGCGAGGAGTGCGGCGACGGACGGCATCGGATCAGCCTAGTCATCGGCGGTCGGCGGCGGTCGGAGGCTGTCGGCGCATGACGGTGAGGCTGCTGAACGATGACGAAACGATGACGAAATGTTGGCCGGCGCGTTGAATGTTGCGGTTGCATGACGCTAACGTGTCGCACTGTTACGGAAAGCGGGCGGACGGACCACGTCTTCTCGCTCCACGAGCCGAGAGGACGTCAATCCCGCATGACGTTTCGCCGCACTGCCCAATTCAGTCTCGCTGCCACGGTCCTGGCCCTCGGCCTCGTCTCGATGCCGATCGCCACGCAGGCCGCTCCCGCAGCCCACACGTGGACGGCGGCGCTCTCCGTCCAGCCAATTCCTGCCGCCGTGCGCGGCGACGATCCGCTGGTGCCGGTGGCGGCCAAGGCCATCGAGGCCTGGGCCCACTACCGTTCGTCCGGCGACCGCACCGCGCTGCGCCAGTTCCGTGCGCTGCGCGACGCCGTGGCCACCGAAGCCGGGCGTCGTGCCGACATCGCACCCCAGCGGATGAAGGCCGCGTGGGCCGCAGCCGACACCGCCCACCAGCTCGCCCTGATGACGGCCTTCACCCAGCTCGGCACCCCGTACCAATACCGTGGTCGCAGCCCGGGCCGTGCGTTCGACTGCTCCGGCTTCACCGGTTGGGTGTGGGAGCAGTCAGGCGTCCAACTGCCTCGCGTCAGCCGCGACCAGATCCGCAACGTGCCCCGCGTCGACCGGGCCCAGGCCCAGGCCGGCGACCTCGTCTTCTACCCGGGTCACATCTCGATCTTCCTCGGCGTCGACAACGCCATCGTCCACTCGCCGTACACCGGTCGCAGCGTCGAGGTCGGCCATCTGGGTGGCTCGCACGTCCGCTCGGCCAAGTTCGGCGACCCGGTCGGCGACATCCCCCGGTCGTCGTGGGGCTGGCCGTCAGCTGTGAATTGGGCCGTGGCCATCGCGTAGCGACGGCGCCAACCGTCCGGTGCGCCGGGCGATGATCTCGGCACAGATGCTCACCGCTGTCTCCTCCGGCGTGCGCGCCCCGAGGTCCAGTCCGATGGGCGACATCAGTCGATCGAGCTGCTCGCGCCGGTCGATGCCGACCTCGGCCAGCCGTTCGAGCCGCTTGGCGTGGGTCGTGCGGCTCCCCATCACGCCGATGTAGCCGGCCTTCGTCGCCAGAGCGCCCTGGACTGCGGGAACGTCGAACTTGGGGTCGTGGGTGAGGATGCACACCGCGTCGCGTTGGCTCAGGGTGTGACCGCGGCGTTCGAACAGCGGGCTCGGCCAACTGACCACCACCTCGTCGGCCATGGGGAACCGGCGCCGAGTGGCGAAGACTTCGCGGGCGTCGCACACGGTGACGCGGTAGCCCAACACCTTGGCCACCTTGCCGAGCGATGCGGTGAAGTCGACGGCACCGAAGATCCACATCTGCGGTGGCGGCGACCACGACTCGATGAACGCGCGCACGATGGGGGTGCCGACCAGGTCCTCGGGGGTCGTCTGGCCCTGCGGCCCGTAGTTGCGGATTCCGCTGCGCCCGGCCTCGAGTTCGGCCAGGGCATCGCGGGTGGCGATGCGATCCAGCTCAGGCTCGCCCAGCGTGCCCTCGGGAGCATCGGTCGGCGTGATGAGCAGCTTGTTCCCCACACCGGGCCCGTCGATGACGGTCACGAGCG
>JANMFL010000275.1:0-16839 GCA_031377945.1 Acidimicrobiaceae bacterium
CTCCAGTGCCCCGTCGACGGCGTCGGCGAGATCCATCACTTCGTCTCCACACCGTCGAGCACGCGCCGCATGCCCTCCGCGGCGCGGTCACCGATGCGGCCGAAGGCGAGTGCCAACACCGGCCCCAACATCTTGAACACGCCCTTCAGTTGCAGGTCGGCGTCGTAGGTGACGACGGTCCCGTCGTCGGTCGATTCCACCGTCACACGATCGGTCGACACGAGGGTGGCGCTCTCGGCGACGACCAGCAGGTGTTGCGGGGCGACGTGTTCCTTGGTGACGTACCGCAGCGTGGTGCCCGACACCGACACGTCGAACTCGGTGGCCGGTCCACCACCGTCGCCGACGATCTGGACGACCTTCTTCACGCCCGGGTCCCATTCGGCGAAGTTGCGCAGATCCGCCATGTAGGCGAACACTTCGTCGGCGGGGCGCTGGGTTCGTACCTTCGTCACGTAATGGGCCATCGGACACCTCTCGTGGTGGGATTTAGTGCGAATCGTAGGCCGTCAGGCCGACGATCGCACCGCGAGCAGGGTTGCCTCGAGGTGCGACCGCAGCACCGCTGCGGCGGCGGCACTGTCGCCGGAACACGCGGCGTCGCGGAGTTGCGCGTGTTCGGCGCGAGCATCGCCCACCCTGGCCACGCCGCCCACGCGGACGACCTGGAACCGCTGCGAGTGCTCGAGCAACTGCGCGATCTGCGCGAGCATCCGCTGGTTGGGGCAGCGCGACACGAGGGCCAGGTGGAAGCGAGTGTGTGCATCGTGAAATGCGCCGATCGAGCGATGCCGTGCCTCGAGCGCCCGATGTGCAGCGGCGACCTCGGCACCGAAGGCCGCGAAGGCCGCGAGGTCGTCGGTGGCAGCGGCTCGAACGGACTGCTCGAGCGCCACAGGGTCGAGCAGGAGGCGCAGCTCGTAGATCTCGGCGGCCTGGTCGACGCTGATGGGCGCCACACGAGCCCCTCGCTGCGGCTCGATGACCACCAGTCCCTCGCCGGCCAGCCGTTGGAACGTCTCGCGCAGCGGTGTGGCGGAGACACCCCACTGCTCGGCGAGTCGCTCGGCGTACAGCTTCTCGCCAGGGGCCAGTTCACCGTGCACGATGGCACGCCGCAACAGTTGGTCGACCCACTCGGCACGGGTGGGCGGTGCTTCGACGACCTTGGCCACATCTCGAGAATAGCCCTCTTGCGCCATCTCGACAATCTATAGATAATGGCGAGATGTTCCGCCTCCTCAACGTCCACGACCGCGCCGCACTCCAGGCCGGCGATCACTGGCACGACCTCGCCGCGCTGTCGGGCGACGACTCGCTGGCATCCCCCATGCACGCGGTCGCCCGTTGCTCCGAACTGCACGCCCTCCAGGCTGCTGCCGCCGACCGCACCCCCGACGGCGCCGTTGCCGACGTGACGCTGCTGCCCTGCGTCCCCACACCGCAGAAGGTGTTCGGCATCGGGCTGAACTACCGCTCGCACGCCACGGAATCGGCGATGGAGCTGCCGCCCGCTCCCCTCACGTTCACGAAGTTCCCCTCGTGTCTCGTCGGGCCACAGGCCGACGTCGAGCTCAGCGGCCCGATGGTCGACTGGGAGGTCGAACTGGTGGTCGCGATCGGCGTGGGCGGACGCCGCATTTCCGAGGCCGACGCGTGGTCGCACGTCGCCGGCATCACCCTCGGCCAGGACATCAGCGATCGCGCCGTGCAACTCACCGGGAAGCCGCCGCAGTTCTCTCTGGGCAAGAGCTTCGACACGTTCGGGCCCATCGGACCGGCGCTCGTGTCGGTCGACTCGTTCCCCGATCCCGACGACATCGAGCTGTGGTGCGAGGTGGGCGGCGACCGCGTGCAGCACGCCACCACGGCCGACCTCATCTTCCCGGTGGCCCATCTCGTGGCGTACCTGTCCAGCATCTGCACCCTCGTCCCCGGCGACATCATCTTCACCGGCACCCCCGACGGAGTCGGCATGGCGAGCGGCCGGTTCCTGCAGGACGGCGAGGTCGTCGTGTCGGGCGCCGCGGTCATCGGACAGATGGCCAACCGTTGCGTGACGGCGGCCCACTGATGGGCCTGCACCGGGTGTTGTCCATGCGCGTCGGCGTCCCCGACCCCGACGGCCTTGGCGCCTTCTACGACGAACTCGGGCTCAGCCACGCCGCCGCCGATGCCTACACGGGCTCGGAGGGAGGAGCCGAGGTGAAGGTGGAGCACCACCCGTTCCGACGCCTGCTCGAGGTGAGCGTGGGAGCCAGCGACGAGTCCGATCTGGCTGCGGCCGCGACCCGGCTCACCGACCGCGGGCTGCGCCCGTCGTTCGCCGACGGCGTCGTCTCGGTGGTCGAACCGGCCACCCAGGTGACGTTCCGTGTCGAGGTCGCCGCCCCGTTCGCCCAACCCGAGGTACCCCGCGCGGACGAGAACGCTCCCGGTTTGACCGTCCGCCGCAATGCCCGCGCCGGTGGCGTGTTCGGCACGGCGCGTCCGCCCCGTCGGTTCGGCCACCTCGTCATCGGCACGCCCGACCTCGACGGCACGAAAGCACTGCTGGTCGACGGTCTGGGCTTCAAGGTGTCCGACGACATGTCACCGATCATGGCCTTCCTGCGCTGCTCGACCGACCACCACAACGTGGCCATCGTCGACTCGCCCGTCCCGTTGCTGCAGCACTACTCGTGGGAGTGCGACGACGTCGACCACGTCGGCCACACCGCCACGGCGCTGCTGCGTGCCGACCCCTCGCGTCATGCGTGGGGCTTCGGCCGTCACTACCTGGGCTCGAACTACTACTGGTACCTGAACGACCCGTCGGGCGCGTTCCTCGAGCTGTACAGCGACATGGACGTCATCGACGACGACGAGGCGTGGGAGCGCGAGGGGCGCACCCCGGTCGGCTTCGAACACGTCGCCAACTCGTGGGGCCCCGACCTCCCGGTCGAGTTCATCGTGCCGACCGACCTCGAGGCGCTGCAGACCGCCTGGGCGGCACAGGCCTGACCATGCACACCCCACGGCTCGATCACGACGTCGTCGTCGTCGGCTTCGGCCCCACCGGATCGACGCTCGCGGCACTGCTCGCCACACGCGGGCTCCGCGTCCTCGTCGCCGACCGTGACGTCGACATCCATCCGCTGCCGCGCGCGGTGCACTTCGATCACGAGATCATGCGCGTCCTGCAGGAGGTCGGTATCGCCGACGAGGTGTCCGAGGCGACCATCGTCAACCCCGGCATGGACTTCCTCACCGCCGACCGCCAGGTCCTGCTGTCGATGCGGCCCGACCCGGTGACGTCGTCGGGGTGGCCGGCATCGTGCTTCTTCTTCCAACCCGACCTCGAACATCGGCTGCGCCACCGCGCCGAGCACGTCGGCGCCGAGGTTCGTCTCGGCGCACCGGTGGACGACGTGGTCGATCACGGTGATCACGTGTCGGTGCACTTCGCCGACGGCACCGTGGTCACGACGGCCTACGTCGTCGGCTGCGACGGCGCCCGATCGACCGTGCGACGACGGCTGGGCATCGAGATGCACGACCTGGAGTTCGAGGAGCCTTGGCTGGTGGTGGACCTCCTGCTGCGCGACGGCACCCCCAAACCTGCCGACCTCGTGTTCCAGGTGTGCGATCCCGTACGCCCCACGACGCTCGTTCCCATGCCGCCGCCACGGTTCCGATTCGAGTTCATGCTCGTCGACGGCGACGACGCAGCCGAGATCGCTCAGCCCGAATCGGTGCGTGACCTGCTCGCACCGTGGATGGACCCGACGGACGCGATCGTCGAGCGATCGGCCGTCTACACGTTCCACGGCCTCATCGCTCGCGAGTGGCGCAAGGGCCGGGTGCTGCTCGCCGGCGACGCCGCGCACATGACGCCGCCGTTCCTCGGCCAGGGCATGTGCGCCGGCATCCGCGACGCGGCCAACCTGGCCTGGAAGCTCGAGCGCGTGGTGCGGGGCAGTTCGCCCGACTCCATGCTCGACACGTACGGCCTCGAACGTGAACCGCATGTGCGGCAGTTCGTCGAGGCAGCAGTGAACTTCGGACGCCTCATCTGCACCACCGATCGCGAGGTGGCCGCGCAGCGCGATCGCGACATGCTGGCGGCCCGCGCTGCCGGGGGCGGTTCGGTCGGCAGCGGCGGCGCACCGCCGTTGCTGCCCGGCCACCTGATCCTCGACGGCGGTGGTGCGGCGGTCGTGCAGCCGTTCGTCGGCGGTCGACGACTCGACGACGAGGTCGGCCCGCGCTTCGCCGTACTCGCCCGGCGCGTCGAGTTGCTGGACGCCGACGCTGTGCAGTGGTGGAACTCGGTGGGCGCCGTCGTCCTCGACGACGACACCCATCCGGGCGTCGCTGAGGCACTCGAAGCCGCTGGAGCCGACGTGGTGGTCGTGCGTCCCGATCGGTACATCATGTGGGCGGGCGAGCGGCTCGCGGTGCCCGGTACCCCGACCTCCGATCTGCTCTCGACGACGCGTTAGGTTGCCGCCCGTGAGCGACGAGCAGCGGGTGGCACTGGTCAGCGGGGCGAACCGTGGCATCGGCCGCGCCATCGCAGAGGGATTGGCCGATCTGGGCCACTTCGTCGCGGTCGGTGCGCGCCTGCTCGACGATGCCAGCGAGGCCGCCCACCAACTGGGCAGCCACGCCATGGCCGTCGAACTCGACGTCACCGACGGCGCGTCGGTGCAGCAGGCGGTCGACGCGGTGCTCGCCCGGACGGGGCGACTCGACGTCCTCGTGAACAACGCCGGCGGCCACTACGACTCGGGCGTACGCGCCCGCGACCTGTCCGCCGACGACCTGCACGATGCGTTCGACGTCAACGCCGTCGGCCCGCTGCGCCTCATCTCGGCCGCGCTCCCGCACATGTTGGCCCGCGGTTGGGGTCGCATCGTGAACGTGTCCAGCCGCTCGGGCACCTACGCCGCGACCTGGGCCGACGCTCCCGCCTACGGCGTGTCGAAGGCTGCGCTGAACATGCTCACGTTCCAGCTCGCCAAGGACCTCCACGGCTCGGGCGTACTCGTGAACGCGACCTGCCCGGGCTGGGTGCGCACCCGCATGGGCGGCGACGAAGCCCCGCGCACGGTCGAGGAGGGAGCCGATACGCCGATCTGGTTGGCCACCCTGCCCGGCCCCGGGCCGTCAGGTCTGCTCTTCGCCGACCGCACCGTCATCGAGTGGTGATGCCGACGGCGTGTCGCCGTCGCGTTCATCCACCGCGGGTGCACCGTCGTCCGGCGCTGCTTCGTCCGGCGCTGCTTCGTCCGGCGGCGCCCACGTGGGGCGAGCTCCGGTCTCGAGCTCGATGACCCTGGCCTTGGCCGCCTTCCAACGGACGTCGGCCTCGACGGTGCTGCGACCGTCGCGTTTGGCGGCGCGCACGGCCTCGATGCTCCGATCCAACTCGCGCCGGGCGTCCTTCAGCGCGTCGGCGTGGGCTCGCTCGTCGGCCGCCCGCTGCGCGGCGGCATCCCGCTGCTCGCGTGCCGTGTCGCGCTGCACCTTGTCGCGAGCCTCGGACTCCTTCACCGCGGCGGCGAACATGGCCGCGGGATCCTTGGCCTGCACTCCGCCGCCGGCCGCCGAGGCGGGCGTGGCCGCGGGCGACGACGCAGACGAGGACGGCTTGGACGACTTCGAGGACCTGTGGCGACTGGGCATCGGGCACAGTCTGCCCGAGATCGCCCCAGCGCTGTCAACGCACCGAATCCGCAGGGGCGAATACAGTGTGCGGCATGTCGACCCGCACCTCCGGCCCGATCGAGCTGCGCAGCGACAACTGCGCCGGCGTCGCCCCGACCATCCTCGCCGCGCTGACCGCCGCCAACGAGGGCTCTGCCCTGGCCTACGGCGGCGACCGTTGGAGCGACGAACTGCGCGAGGTGGTCGCCGAGGCGTTCCAGTCGCCCGACGCGCAGGTGTTCCCCGTGTCCAGTGGCACGGCAGCGAACTCGCTGGCGTTGTCGGCCCTGTGCCCGCCCTGGGGCAGCGTGCTGTGCCACGAGACCGCCCACATCCACCGCAACGAGTGCGGCGCCACCTCGATGTTCGCCGCCGGGGCCGTCATGCGCGGGCTGCCCGGCGACGACTTCAAGCTGCAGCCGGCCTCGGTGGCCGACGCGTTCGCGGCGACCAACTGGGGCGACCCGCATCACTCGCAGCCCTCGGTGGTGTCGTTCACCTGCCCCACCGACATGGGCACGGTGTACACCGCCGCCGAACTTCGGGCCGTCGCCGAGTTGGCCACCTCGCGGGGACTGAAGTTGCACCTCGACGGTGCCCGACTGGCGAACGCGGTGGCCTCGCTGCACTGCTCGCCGACGGCGCTCACCCGCGACGTCGGTATGCACGCGTTCTCGCTCGGGGCGATCAAGAACGGGGCGATGAGCACCGATGCGATTGTCAGCCTCGACCCTGAGGTCGGCGAACAGCTCCTCTACCGCACCAAGCGCGCCGGGCACGTGGCCAGCAAGATGCGGTTCCAGTCCGTGCAGCTGATCGAGTATCTGCGCGACGGGCTGTGGGTGAAGTTGGCCCGGCAGGCGAACGCCGCGATGACCGAGCTCGTGCGCGGCCTGCGGGCCCGCGACATCGAGCTGCTCGCCGAACCGCAGGCGAACATGGCGTTCCTGCGCATCGACCCGGCGGTCTGGTCGGCCTGGGCCGCGCAGGACGTGCTGTTCTACGACCTCGGCCACGACACCATCCGCCTCGTCACCAGTTGGCAGACGACCCCCGACGACGTGACCGAGGTGCTCCGCCGCCTCGACCAGGCGCTGCCCACCGGCTGAGTCAGGGCTCGTCGAACTGCACCGCGAACCGGTCGGTCACGAACGGCGCGACGTACGTGGCGACGAACGCCTGATGATCCGGGTGGTCTCGGTAGACGACGTAGTCGTCGACGCTGGCGAACTGGGCGGTCACCGCGAAGTCCAGGGTCGTCGGTGCGGTGTCCAGGTCGGTGCCGCACGAGTAGCTGACAATCTGCGGGATCAGCGCCGGCAGCCTGCTCAACGCCGCCGCGGTGGCCTCGACATGGGCGTCGTCGACGCCCTCCTTCCAGCGGAACAACACCACGTGACGGATCATGCGCCGCAGGCTACGCCCCGACGTGCAGCCCGGTGAGCCCGCGAATGACGAAGTTCGGCTGGTACTCGGGCTCGTCGACCAACTCGAGCGAAGGAAAGCGCGCGGCCAGACCGACGAGCGAGACCTCGATCTCCTGGCGTGCCAGCGGAGCGCCGACGCAGAAGTGAATGCCCCCGCCGAAGCCGATGTGCGCCGTGTCGGCGCGGCCGACGTCGAACCGATCCGGGTCGTCGAATCGCCGTGGGTCGCGCTCGGCGGCGCCGAAGAGCATCGCCACCTCGTCACCGACCGCAAGTGACTGACCGGCGATCTCGACCCCCTCGTCCAGGATCCAGCGCTCGAACAGCTGGAGCGGCGAGTCCCACCGCAACATCTCCTCGACGGCGGCCTTCGCCGCCACCTCACCTCGAACGACGCGCTGCCACTGGTCGGGGTGTTGCAGCATGGCCCGCATGCCGTTGCCGAGCGTGTTCACGGTTGCTTCGTGTCCCGCTTCGAGCAACACCATGGTCGTCGACACGATCTCGTCCTCGGTGAGCACGTCACCCTCGTCCTCCACCCGCACCAGTTCGCTGACGAGCAACCCGTCCGGGTTCCTGCGCTTCTCGGCGATCAGGGCACGGGTGTAGTCGATGTACTCCTCCGCTGCAGTGTTCGCGGCAGTACGCACGCTGTCGGGTGTGGACAGTTCGTACATCTTAACGATGGCGTGCGACCAGTCGAGCAACAGTTGAGTGTCGGTGCGCGGCACGCCGAGCATCGAGCAGATCACCGCCACCGAGTACGGCATGGCGTAGTCCCGCAGCAGCTCGAACTGCCCCTTCACCTGGCACTCGTCGAGCAGCTCCACCGAGAAGCCCTCGATCTGAGGTCGCAGCGACGCCACGGCCCGAGGCGTGAACACCTTCGCCACCAGGCGACGAATTCGCGTGTGGTCCGGCGGTTCGAGGCACAGCAGGCTCCATGCCTCGTGTTGTTGGAAGGCTGCCCAACGGGGATCCGGCTCGGGCTGACCGACCTGCGCGTGTGTGTAGCGATGCGTGTAGTTGCGACCGAGCCGCCGGTCGCGGAGTGTCTCCTGCACGTCGGCGAATCGGGTGATCGTCCACTGCCCCGTCAACGGATTGCGAAAGCCGGGCGTGGCCTCGCGGATGGCGTTGAGCACCGGATACGGGTCGGCGATGAAGTCGGGGTCGGCGGGATCGAATCGCGCGATCAGGTCGTCGAGGCTCATCGCTCGATCTTCGCGCACCGAGCGCCGAGTAGCGTCGAGGTGTGGACGATGTCCCGGCCAGTCTCCCGGCCAGCCTCATGACCAGTCTCATGACCAGTCTGACGGCCAGAGTCGAGGCGATGCTCGCTCGCGGCGGGCGGGTGCTCGGGATCGCCGGCCCGCCCGGCAGCGGCAAGAGCACCCTGACCGAGCGACTGCTCGACCACTTCGGCGATCGCGCCGCAGCGCTGCCGATGGACGGGTTCCACTACGCCAACGAGGAACTGCACCGGCTGGGTCTCGCCCACCGCAAAGGGGCACCCGACACGTTCGACGTCGACGGCTACCTCGACGCACTCCGCCGAATTCGCGCCCGCCGACACGACGTGCTCGCACCGCGGTTCCACCGCGAGATCGAGGAGCCGGTGGCCGGGGCCATTCGCATCCGAGTCGACACCGAACTGGTGGTCACCGAGGGCAACTACCTGCTGTTGCCATTGGGGCAGTGGGGCGACGTCGCCGAACTGCTCGACGATCGATGGCTGTTACGCCCCGACGACGCTGTCCGTCGAGCGCGACTCGTGGCTCGGCATCAGGCACACGGACGCAGCCTCACCGAGGCACTCAGCTGGGTCGACGACGTGGACGAACCGAACGCGGAACTCGTCCGCGGCCGCAGCATTCGGGCGACGTTCGAGTTCGATCCCGGTTAGCGAGGCGTCAGAGCAGTTGCCGTAGACGGCTCTCGACGTCTTCGCGGTTCAGGTAGCCGCCGCACATGCGGCGCACGCCCTGGTAGGCCGAACGGCCGTGCAGCACGCGCCAGTTGTCGAACAGCAGTGCCTGGCCGGGGCGCAGCACGTGTCGCCACTGCATGGCCGGCTCGTTGGCGATCTTGTCGAACGCCCGGATGGCGTCGTAGAAGTCCAGCATGTCCTGCTCGTCCAGCAAGAACGGCGCTCGGTCATAGTTGTTGAAGCTGACCTGCACCAGCCGTCCCGTGTGGTCGTGGCGAAACACTGGCCGAGTCGACATCAGGTGCGCGCCGTCGCCGATGTACTGCCCCGGAACGGCAACGCTGCTGAGCACCTCGAACAGTTCGGGTGCTTCGGACTCGATGCGGCGGGCGATCGCGAATCCGTCGACCATCGTGCTCTCGCCACCCGTGGCGTCGAACTCGATGCAGTGCAACAGCTGGAACCCAGGGGCGTCGTGCGCATAGGTGCCGTCGGTGTGACCTCGGAGCTCGGAGTTGGTGTAGGCGGTGTCGGCCTTCGACAGGTCGTCGGCGAACTCCCAGAAACCGCCGAACAAGGTCTCGCGGATGTAACCGACCCTTCGCAGCAACCCTTCCGTCGCCGCAGCGGACACCGGCGTGCCCTCGACGATGCAGAAGCCGTACTGCAGGGTGCGACCCAACCATTGGGCCAACCCGGTGTCGGTGGTCATCACTGCGTCGTACGCGACGGTCGGTGGCGAGGTCGATGCCGCGTTCCAGAGCGACACGGGAACGTCGACCGTGGCGCGGGCGACCTTCGGGAGCCGGTACGTGGCGAGGAACGACACGGGAATCCGCGACATCGGTTCCAGGACGTCCCAGGTCACCTCGACGGTGTCGCCGACGACCTCGCTGGACAGACCGCGCAGCGCCCGCGGCACCGATGCCGTGAACAGCTGACGCTGCTGGGTGACGGGGTGCATGGTGTCGTCGTCGTGGGCGTGATCGCGCAGCCACAGCCACGGGTAGCGGGTGGCCAGACCGTCGGACCAAGTGACCTCCAACGAGGTGTCGGTGGGATGCAGCGCAGCGATCGCGACCATGGCCGGTCAGCGTAGACGAGCGACCTCAGCGCAGCACCAAGGCGAACACGAGGAGCACGCCGTGTCCGTCGACATGGAGAATGTCGGTGCTCTCGACCACGTCGCCCGTCGACAGCGTGGTGCCGCCGTCGAGCTCGGGGGTGCCCGACGCGACGAACGCCAGCAACGTCGCACCGTGTTGCGGAGCAAGGTCGAATGGCGCCTCGAAGCGGCGGACGGTGGCGTCGAGACGATCTCGGCGCCACATCAGGTTGAGGTCGGTGGTCGGTCCGGCGGGAAGCGTGGCATCGACGCTGACTTCGCCGGCGAATCGATGGCCGCCGAACGGTGGTCGAAGTTCGACCACCGCGCCGCCTTCCCCCATGTGCAGGTCCATTCCTCGCCCCGACAGCAGCACGATGATGCGGTCGAGGCCGTCGAAGGTCGAGAAAGGGCCATCGGCCGACACCTCCGCCATCGACAGTCGCCAGTCGAACTCGCCGGCGGTCGGCCGACGGACCAGTTCGCTGGTGACGCCACCTCCGTTGCGCCACGGCATGACGATCGCGTCGGTGTGGCGGTGAACGACGACGGTCATCGCGGGTGCGTGCGGCAGGTCACCGCGGTCATTCGTCGATGACGATGGCCCGCTCGGGGCAATTGCCTTCGGCGCGGCGCGCCTTCGACTCCAACTCGACGGGCAGATCGCCGTCGATGAGCACCACGGCATTGCCGTAGTCGTCGGCACCGAACACCTCGGGCGCGGCGATCGCGCAGCTCTGATGGCCGTGGCACGAATCTCCGTCGACGCGTACTCGCATGGAATGACTTCCCCTTGTGTTGCTGCTCCAGCGGGAGGAGGACTACCCCATCACCGTACCGCTGGTGGCTGCCTTGTCCCGGCGTCGGGAGAACGAGCCGAGGTCGATCGACTGTCCCGTGCGCGGTCCCACGTACTGCACCGGTTCGAGGTCGTGGTCACGTCCGCTCGCCTCGGCGTCGATGATCGCGACGAGGAACTTCCCGACCAGCGGGGCGTTCTTGAACTGGTTACCGCTCGTACCGCACGCCATGAAGAAGCCCGGCAGGTCGCTCTTGTCGTAGATCGGCACCCAGTCGTCGGATGCGTCGTACAGGGCGGCCAGGCCGACCGGGCGGTGCGGCACACCGAACTCGGGCGCCCGACGCGCGGCGCGCATCATGGCCACCTCGAACTGTTCGACGGTGGGGTACTCGTCGAACGAGTCGGGATCGTCCACCCAGTGCAGACCGTCGCACTCGGGCTCGGTGCCACCGACCAGCCACGTGCCACCGATCTGCGGCTTCACGTACTGGCCCAGGTCGAGGTCGGCCACGATGGGAAACCCGTCCTCCAGCCGCAGGTGCTGCGGCGCCTCGGCAGTGAAGACCTCCTGGCGCAGCGGCCGATGGTGGACGCGCATCCCGTCGACCACACCCGCCAGCGCGTTGATCTGTGCGGAGTGCGGCCCACCCACGTTGACGACGACCGGTGCATGGACGACGGAGCCATCGGCCAGGCGTACACCGTCGACGCGGCCGTCGGCCCGCTCGATGCCGATCACCTGCTGGTGGTGACGGAACTCGGCGCCGAATTGCTGCGCAGCGTGGGCCAGGTTGTGTGCGGCCAGCATGGGATCGTCGATGAACCCGCTCTCGAACTCGAGCACCGCCGTCATCTCACGCTCGGCGTCGTCGGCGAAGTGCGGGTCCTCCACGCGCTTGGGCGGAAAGTACTGACCGATGTCGAGGTCCGGGTAGCGGTCGCGCAGCCCTGCCGCGTCGAGTCGTTCGTAGCGGATGCCGACCTCGTCCCACAGCGCTTCGATGCGCTCGGTACTGAACCCAGGGGTGTGGAAGATCAGGTTTCCGGTGCGAATGAATCGCACCATGCCGTCGGGGTCGACCGCGCCCAGATGGCCTTCCCAGTCGTTCCACAACGCTGCGGCCTCCCACGCGGTGAGGACCGCGTCGCGGGTGGAGTAGCTGAAGCGGATGATCGAGGACGACGAGCTGGTCGAGCCGGCACCGGGCGCCGGACCCTTGTCGACCACCACGACCTTGCGGCCGCCGAGCGCGAGCTCGAGCGCGACAGATGAGCCGATGACCCCGGCTCCGATGACGATGGCGTCCACACGGTCGAACATGCGACCACGCTACGAATTCGCGGTACACCCGTACCACGGACTTTGGTCACGAAACAGCGGCACCGAACAGCCGGCCGACCAGCATGGTGACCGCCATGGCGATGGCCCCTCCGAACACGACTCGAGCAATCGGGCGGGCCGGCGCGGCGCCCCCGAGGCGGGCCCCCAGGTAGCCGAGACCGACCAGCGCGACCAGTGTGACCACGATGATCGTCATCATGCGCACCGACGCACCCGCGAGCGCAGTGGCGATGAGCGGGATGGCCGCACCGATGCTGAACGCGACGGTCGAGCTCCACGCAGCCTGGAACGGCCGCGCCAGTTCCTCGCCGTCGATGCCCAGTTCGTCGCGCAGGTGGGAACCCAGCGCGTCGTGTTCGGTGAGCTGCACCGCCACCTTCTGCGCGAGCTCGGAGTCGAGCCCCTTCGACTGGTAGATGGCCGCCAGTTCTTCCAGCTCGTGGTCGGCCTGATGTTCGAGCTCCCACGACTCCTTGGCGATGTCGCTGCGTTCGCTGTCGCGCTGCGAACTCACCGAGACGTACTCACCGAGCCCCATCGACACGGCCCCGGCCACCAGGCCGGCGGTGCCGGCGGTGAGGATGGCGGTCCGATCGGCATTGGCGGCGGCGACACCCAGCAACAGCGCCGATGTCGAGATGATGCCGTCGTTCGCACCCAGCACCATGGCGCGGAGCCATCCGACGCGGTGTCCGAGATGGCCTTCGCTGTGTCGCATGGGGGCAGGTTACCGACCGTGCTTCGGACGCCAGCTGTGCAGCACCTGATAATAGTTGGCACGCTCGTAGACCTGCGGGTCGGGCACGTGCTCGCGGCTCACGCTGCCGCGGAGCTCGTCGACCGACACGTAGTCGCGCTCGACCATCCATTCGCGCACGAACCGTTCGACTGCACGCAGATGCTCGGGACCGTGCCGCAGCAGCGCACTGGTGGACATCACCACGTCGGCACCCGCGAGCAGCAGCTTCATCGCATCGGCACCGTCGTGCACACCGGTGCTGGCCGCCAGCGAGCACTGCACCGAACTGCGCAGGTTGGCAATCCAGTGCAACGGCAGGCGGCTCTCGGACGGCGTACTGAGCGACAGACGAGGCACGACGGTGAGACTGTCGAGGTCGATGTCGGGCTGGTACAGCCGATTGAACAGGACCAGGCCGTCGGCGCCGGCTGCCTCGAGCCGCACGGCGAGATTGCCGAGCGCGGTGAACCACGGGCTGAGCTTCACGGCGAGCGGCACGCTGATCTCGGCGCGCACCTCCTCGACCAGTTCCACGTAACGGTGCTCGACCTCGGCCGACGTCACCGTCGGGTCCACGACCACGTCGTACAGGTTCAGCTCGATCGCGTCGGCTCCGGCATCGGCGAGATGCTTCGCGTACCGAACCCATCCGCCCGGGGAGGTGCCGTTGAGGCTGGCGATGACCGGGATGGACAGTGCCTCGCGTGCCTTCTCGACGAGCGCCAGATGCCGTGCCGGCCCGACCTCCGCGACAGGAAGCTCGGGCAGGAACGTGAGCGCCTCGCCGAACTGGTCGGCACCGTGTTCGATGGCGAAGTCGACCGCGAACGCCTCCTGCTCGATCTCCTCCTCGAACAACGAGGGCAGCACGATGGCCGCGGCCCCCGCGTCTTCGAGGCGCCGCCACATCGACGGGTCACCCGTCAACGGGCCGGCCGAGGCAACGAACGGGCTGCGCAGTTGCAACCCGAGATAGGTGGTCGACAGCTCGGTCACGCGTCCTCCTCGTCGTCGGCGATCGTGGTGTCTCCGGCATGTCCGGGCGCCGCTCGGGCGACATCGGTGAGCTGCCGGTAGTACTCGTAGCGCGTCGTCACGTCGTCCTGGGCCAACTCGACCAGTTCCTTGGCCCGCTCGGGGTTCGACCGGGCCAGCATCGCGAACCGAGCCTCACTGTTGGCGAAGTCGGCATAGGCGACGGACGGCTCGGCGCTGTCGAGCTGGAACGGATGGGCGTCTCCGTCGCCCGACGGGCGGTAGCGATAGAGCGGCCAGTGGCCACTCTGCACGGCCAGCTTCTGCTGCGTCATCGTCTGCTTCATGTCGAAGCCGTGGGCGATGCAGGTGCTGTACGCGATCACCAGTGAGACGCCGGGCCAGGCCTCGGCCTCGAGCAGCGCCTTCACGGTCTGCACGTCGCTCGCGCCCATCGCCACTCGGGCCACGTAGACGTCGCCGTAGGTCATCGCCTCGAGACCGAGGTCCTTCTTCAGGTTCCCCTTGCCACCAGCGGCGAACTTCGCCACGGCACCACGAGGCGTCGCCTTCGAGGCCTGCCCGCCGGTGTTCGAGTACACCTCGGTGTCGAGCACGAGGATGTTCACGTTGCGTCCACTGCCCAGCACGTGGTCCAGCCCGCCAGCGCCGATGTCGTAGGCCCAGCCGTCGCCACCGACGATCCACACGCTCTTGCGGACCAGCGTACCGGCCAGGTCGTCGAGGCGACGGGCGTCGATGTGATCGATGCCGCGCAACGCGTCGCGCAGCGCGTCGACTCGCACCCGTTGCTCGCGGATGGGGACCTCGCCCTGCGCGCCGGCACCGTCGTCGATGCCCTCGATGATCGCCTCGATGGCCCCCTCCACCATCCCCGCAGACGTGAGCGATGGGCACAACCGTTCGAGGAGCACGAGCGCCGTCCGACGCTGCGCCTCGAACCCGAGACGAATGCCCAGACCGAACTCGGCGTTGTCCTCGAACAGGCTGTTGGCCCATGCAGGTCCACGACCGTCGTCGTCGACGGCGTACGGCGTGGTGGGCAGGTTGCCGCCATAGATGCTGCTGCACCCCGTGGCGTTGGCGATGAGCGTGTGATCACCGAACAGCTGTGTGAGCAGCTTCAGGTACGGGGTCTCGCCGCAGCCGGCGCAGGCGCCGGAGAACTCGAACAGCGGCCGGCGCAGCTGGCTCGTCTTCACCGATGACGGGTCCCATTGGGCCGGGTCGGCGGACTGCAGTTGCAGGAAGGCGTCCCAGGCGACTCGCTCGGCATCGAGGTGCTCGCCGATGGGCTGCATGTTGATGCTCTTGCGTTTCACCGACGTCTTGTCGTGCGCCGGGCAGGTCTGCACGCAGACCCCGCACCCGGTGCAGTCGTCGGGGGCCACCTGGATGGTGAGCCGCATGCCCGGTACCTCACGGCTGCGGAAATCCTTGACCTTGATGTCGACACCGAGCGCGTCGTACGACGCCGGTTCGGCCACCTTCATCCGGATGGCCGCGTGCGGGCAGACGATGGCGCACTTGCCACAGTCGATGCACAGGTCGGGTTCCCAGATGGGGATCTCGGTGGCGATCGTGCGCTTCTCCCACTGCGACGTCGCGGTGGCGAACGCCCCGTCGGGCGGCAGCGCACTGACCGGCAGCAAGTCGCCCTCGCCGGCCAGCATGCGCGCCGTGACGCGTTGCACGAAGTCGGGGGCGTCGGCCGACACCGCGGCCTTGCGGCGGTGGGTGGAGCTGACCGTGCCACCCAACGTCAGTTGGTGGAGGTTCTCGAGCGACTTGTCGACCGCAGCGACGTTGCGCTCGACGATGACCTCGCCACGGGCACCGTACGAGTGCTCGATCGCCGACTTCAGTTCGCGCAGCGCCTGTTCCTGCGGCAACACACCTGCCAGCGCGAAGAAGCACGCCTGCATGACCGTGTTGATGCGTCCGCCCAGTCCGGCACCTCTGGCCACGGCCGCAGCGTCGATGGTGAACACCTGCAGTTGCTTGGCGATCATCTGCCCCTGCACCTCGGCCGACAGACGATCCCACACCTGATCGACCGGATACGGCGCGTTCAACAGCACCGTCGAACCGGGCGCCGCCACGCCGAGGACGTCGAGCGTCTCGAACAACCCCCACTGGTGCACGCCCACGAAGGTGGCCTGGTCGATGAGGTAGCTGCTGTCGATGGGCTGCTCGTCGACCCTCACGTGGCTGACGGTGGTGCTGCCCGACTTCTTCGAGTCGTACACGAAGTACGCCTGCACGCTCATGGCCGTGTTGCCACCGATGATCTTCGCCGTGTTCTTGTTGGCGCCGACGGTGCCGTCGCTGCCGAGGCCGTAGAACACTGCGCGCACCTTGGCGTGGTCGGTCCGGAACTCGGGGTCCCAGGGCAGGCTGCTGTGGCTGACGTCGTCGACGATGCCGATGGTGAACGGGTTCTTCGGCGTGGCCGAGGCCGCCTCGTCGTACACCGCCTTCACCATCGCCGGCGTGAACTCCTTGCTGCTCAGCCCATACCGTCCGCCGATCACCCGCGGTCGCTCGCCGTCGGCCCAGTTGGCCGTGTCGCTGTGCCACATCGCCGCCAGCACGTCGAGGTGCAACGGCTCGAACGGTGCCCCCGGCTCTTTGCAGCGGTCGAGCACGACCACCGTGCGGGTCGACGGCGGCAGCGCCGCGAGCAACTGCTCGGTGGGGAACGGGCGGAACAGCCGCAGGGTGAGCATGCCGACTCGTTCGCCGGTCGCGTTCAACGCGTCAACCGCTTCGCGCACCGCGCCGGCACCCGAGCCCATCAGCACGAT
>JANMFL010000280.1:0-15583 GCA_031377945.1 Acidimicrobiaceae bacterium
CATCCAGCCGTCGTCGCTGTCGGCGTTCATCGGGCCGGCAATGTCGAGGTGCGCCCACGGCGTGTCGCCGACGAACTCACTGAGGAACAACGCCGCAGTGATGGCACCGCCGTAGGGGCCGCCGACGTTCTTCATGTCGGCGACGTTGCTGTCGAGCAGCTTGCGGTAGTTCTTCTCGAGCGGCAACTGCCACACCGGCTCGTCGACCGTCGCCGCCGAGGCCTTGACCTTCTCGGCGAGCGGCTGATCGTTGGCGAACACGCCGGCCATCTTCAGGCCGAGCGCGCCCATGACCGCACCGGTGAGCGTCGCGATGTCGACGATCGCGTCGGGGGTGTCCTCGGCCGCCAGCGACAGGCCGTCGGCGAGCACGAGGCGACCCTCGGCGTCGGTGTTCAGGATCTCGGCGGTCTTGCCATTGCGGAACGTGAGCACGTCGCCCATCTTCACGGCCGACCCCGACGGCATGTTGTCGGTGCACATCAGGTAGCCGGTCACCTTCGTGCGACAACGCAGCGCCTTCAACGCAGTCATCGCCGAGAGCACCGCCGCGGCACCGCTCATGTCCATCTTCATGCTCACCTGACCATCGGTGGGCTTCAGGCTGAGCCCACCGCTGTCGAACATGACACCCTTGCCCACGAACGCCAGGTGACCCACCGGGTTGCGCGGCGCGTACGTGAGACGCACCATGCGCGGCGGCTCGGTGCTGCCCTTGTTCACGCCGATGATGCCGCCACACCCCATCGCGATGAGTTGGTCCTTGTTGAACACCTCGACGCTGAGGCCGGTCGCGGCACCGAGTTCGACCGCTCGAGCGGCGATGTCTCGGGCGTTCATGTACGACGGCGGTGTGTTGGCCAGGTCGCGGGCAAGGGCCGCGGCGGACGCCGTGACGGTGCCACGCTCGATCCCTGCTGCCACACCCTTCGCTCGAGCATCGCCGGAAACGAGCACCAACTCGCGCAGCGCGGTCGTGTTGGCGTCCTTCTTGATGCCGGCGAAGCGATAGGCGGCGAGGAGACCGCCCTCGACGACGGCTTGGGCGGCGGCCGCAGCGTCGACACCGGTCACATCGGCGAGCGAGGTGGCGACCACGGCGTGCTTCGACGCAGCCCGAACCAACGAACCGGCGGCGTTCCGCAACTGCTGGACCGTGAGCTCGCCGGGGACGCCGATGCCGAGGGCGATCTGCGTGGGGCCGCTGGCAGTGGGCACCACGAGCACCTGTCCCGGCTTGCCCTCGAACCCGTGCGCGGCGAGTGCCGCACGGCTGAGACCCAGCGAGCGCGGCACCGGGCCGGTGGTGGCCACCGGGACGCCGACGGCATGGGCAGTCTTGGGAATGGTGCGGGCGAGAGCGGCAGTCGCGATCATGCCCGACAGTCTGGCGTCTGTGAACGCTGATCGACCCGATGTGCGGATGCTGTTTGCTTCTGCAATGATCCCCCGAACCACCCCCCGAGCGACGACGTAAGGAACGCCATGAAGCGTCACTGGAAGAAGATCGCGATCGCAGCCATCGCGCTGGTCGTGCTCGTACTCGCCGGGTCGTTCATCTACGCCAAGGTGTTCAACAAGGCCGACGCCGAGTTCAACCAGGGTGATGTGATCGACAAGCTCGACGCCACCACCACGATCGCGTCCGTCGTCGACACCACCACGCCCACCAGCGGCTCCACGTCGGGCACAGGCGCCGCCACCACGACGGCCGCCCCGGCCGCCGGGGTCGACGGCGAATGGACCATCGCCGCCGACAGCGAGGTCGGCTACCGCGTCAAGGAAAGCATCAACGGCTTCGACACGACGGCGAACGGTCGAACGAACGCCATCACCGGACAGTTCGCGATCGAGGGCACCAAGGCCACGACCGGCGAGTGGACGGTCGACATGACCACGTTCAAGAGCGACGAGAGTCGGCGCGACAACCAGTTCAACACGCGCATCATGACGGTGGACCAGTTCCCGATCTCCACGTTCACGCTCACCGAGCCCATCGACTTCGGGAAGGTCCCCGCCGACGGCGAGACCATCACGGCCACCGCCACGGGTGACTTGACCCTGCGTGGCGTCACGAACCCGGTGACGTTCGAGTTGCAGGCCACGTTCAAGAACGGTCGAGTCGGCGTGCTCGGCAACATCCCGATCGTGTTCGCCGACTACGGCATCCCGAACCCGTCGTTCGCGACGATCTCGACCGAGGACAACGGGCTGCTCGAGTTCGTCCTCATCTTCGACAAGGCGGCCTGACCCTCGCCGACGTCGGCCTCAACGGTCGACGTTGGGTTCCACCACCGGCTGCGACCGCGCCCAGGCGTCGGCCAACGCTGCATAGCGGCCCCCCTGGGCGACGAGTTCGTCGTGCGTGCCCAACTCGACCAGTCGGGCATGGTCGATCACCGCGATGCGGTCGGCTCGACGCACCGTGCTCAGACGGTGAGCGACCACGATGACCGAGCGGCCCTCCATCAACCGTTCGAGCGCACGCTCGACGACCGCCTCGGTACCCGGGTCGAGGTTGCTGGTCGCCTCGTCGAGTACCAGCACGGCGGGGTCCACCAGGGCGGCGCGAGCCAGTGAGACGAGCTGACGCTCGCCGGCCGAGAGCCTGGACCCACGCTCGAGCACCTCGGTGTCCAGACCCTCCGGGAACTCTTCGAAACGCTCGAGCACGCCGATGGCCTGCAACGCGTCGGACACCTCCTGGTCGGTGGCGGATGAACGGGCAATGCGGATGTTGTCGCGGATGGTCCCGCCGAACAGGAACCCCTCCTGCGGGACCACCACCACGCGCTCTCTCAGTTGGGCGAGCGACACGAGGCGCACGTCGACATCGCCGTACGTGACATGCCCAGACGTGGGGTCGTACAGACGCGACAGCAGCTTGGCCAACGTGCTCTTCCCCGCACCGGTGGGGCCGACCAGTGCGAGGCGCTCGCCGGGGCGCACGCCGATCGTCACCTCGTGCAGCGCAGCTCGCTCGCTGCCGTCGTACGCGAACGTGATGTGATGAGCGACGAGCTCACCCGATTCGGGCAGCGCGACCGGCCGCGGGTGCTCGGCCACGTCGGGCTCGGCGTCCATCAGCGCGTACAGCTTGTGCAGCGACGCGGCAGCGCTCTGCACCGTGTTGTACAACTGCGACAGCTGCTGCACCGGGTCGAACAGGTTCGCGAGCAGCAGCACGAACGCCGCCACCGTGCCGAAGGCCACCGAGCCATGATGCACGAGGAAACCACCGACACCGACGACGAGCGCGATCGACGTGATTCCCGACCACTCGACCAGACCGAAGTACCACGTGCTGACCTTCACGCTGTGCAGGTGCGACCCGTACAACGCACGGTTGGTCGCGACGAAACGACGGGTCTGCTCGTCCTCTCGACCGTATGCCTGGATGACCCTGACGCCGGTGATCCCCTCCTGCAGATTGGACAGGTTGGTGCCGACTCGTTCGCGCACGTCGAGGTATGCCGCATTCGACTGCCGTTGGAATCGCACCGACGCGATGCCCAACACCGGGGCGACGAAGAGCACCACCATCAGCGTCAGCTGCCAGCTCATCGCCGTCATCAGGATGAGCGTCATCACCAGCAACAGACCCGCAGCGACGAACTGCAGGAGGCCCCACTGGATGAGCTCGCCCATGCTCTCGATGTCGGCCGTCATTCGGCTGACCAGCACGCCGGCCTTGTTCCGATCGAAGTACGCCATCGACTGCGACTGCAGCTTGTCGAACACCGTCACGCGCAGGTCGCGCAGGAAGCCTTCGCCGGCGCGGTTGATCGCGAGGTATTGCAGTCGCCCGACGAAGTAGCCGACGATGACGATGACGATGTAGCCGGCGACCGCCAGGTTGAGGGCACGACCGCTGCCCTGGCCGATGCCGTGGTCCAAGCCGAACTTCACGAGCACAGGTCCGGCGAGGGTGCAGACCGTCGATGCGCAGACGAGTGCGATCGCCCACCAGATGGTGCGACGGTAGGGCTGGGCGAACTGCAGCGAACGGCGCAGGACGCGCCCGGTCTCGGAGCGGTCGAGCTTGTCCTCATCGCTGATGGCGCCGCCGGACCACATCAGCCGCTCACCTCCTCGAGATCGTCGTCGTCCTCCGCGAGAGCGGCGAGCACGGCGCGATAGCGCTCGTTGGTGGCCAGCAGTTCGTCGTGCGTCCCGGTCGCGGCGACCCTCCCCTCGTCGAGCAGCACGACGGTGTCGGCCAGTGCGATGGTGCCCGGGCGGTGCGCGATGACCAACGTGGTGCGTCCGGTCATCACCGTGCGCATCGCTTTGCGGATCTCGTGTTCCTTGCTGGGGTCGACCGCGCTCGTCGCGTCGTCGAGCACCAGCACTCGCGGGTTGGCGAGAATGGCCCGGGCAAGCGCGATCCGCTGCCGTTGACCGCCGCTGAGCGAGTACCCGCGTTCGCCGATCATGGTGTCGTACCCGTCCGGCAATTGGACGATGAAGTCGTGGGCGCCCGACAGCGTGGCCGCGTGACGGATGTCGGCGGAGTCGGCATCGGGCCGCGAGAAGGCGATGTTCGCGGCGACGCTGTCGTGGAACAGGAACGTGTCCTCGAACACGATCGACACGTTGTGACGCAGCTCGGGCAGCATCACGTCGCGTACGTCGACCCCGTCGAGCCGGATGGCCCCGGCCTCGACGTCGTAGAAGCGCACCAACAGCCGCGCGACCGTGCTCTTGCCGCTGCCGGTGGCACCCACGATGGCGACCGATGCACCGGCGGGGATGCGCAGGTCGAAGTCGTGCAGGGTCGGGGCGTCGGCGCTGTAGCCGAACGACACGTGGTCGAATTCCAGCGCGCCCACTGCGCTCCCCGACGGCAGTTCGACGGGGACCTTCGGGTCGGCGACGACGGGGACCGTGGACAGCACCTCGTTGACCCGCAAGAGCGCTGCAGCAGCACGTTGACCGAAGGCGACGGTCATGCCCAGGTTGCGCAGCGGGAAGATGAGCAGCCCGATGTACTGCATGAACTCGAGCATCTGACCGCGCGACATGTCGCCGTCGAGCACCATGTGGCCGCCCACGGCGAGCACGGCCAGCAGGCCGAGGTTGGGCAGCAGGTCGAGGGCCGGCAGAAACGCACTGCGGACACGCGCGGCGCGCAGCGACACGGTGCGAATGTCGTCGGCCTCGGTGCGCAGTCGCGCCGCGGTCACCTCGTGCGCGCCGAAACCCTTGATGACACGCACGCCGCTGACGCTCTCCTCCACCACGGTGGCCAACTGCGCCTGCTCTTGCTGCACCGCCAGCACTGCCGGATGGATGCTGCGCGAGAAGCGCGTGGCGAGCAGGTTCAGGAACGGTAGCGGCGCCAGTGCGATGAGGGCCAGCATCGGTTGCTGCACGAACAGGATGACGACGATGGCCATGACCATCGCGAGGTTCGACGCGGTGATGGGGATCATCACGACGAACCCCTGGATCTGCAACAGGTCGCTCGACGCCCGGCTCATCAACTGGCCGGTCTGCGTGTGGTCGTGGTAACCGACGTGCAGGCGCAGGATGTGACTGAACAGTTGCTCGCGGAGCTTGGTTTCGGTCAGCCGGCTCTCGCGGAAGGCGAACCATCGGCGCCACGCGGTGAAGATCCCGGCGATGACGGCCATGACCGCGATGAGCGCCGACCAGAACAGCAGCGAACCGCTGCTGAGGATGGCCCGGTCCACCGCCAGGCTGGTGAGCCTCGGTACCGACACCTTGCTGGCGCTCCACGCGAGACCCACCACCATGCCGGCGACGAGACCGGCGCGCTGCTCGCGGAGCATCGAGATGAGCAGCTTCCAGCCACCGCTGCCGGGGGACGGTTGATGGCTCGACGACGAGCGCGATCCGGACCATTTCCCCACGAGGGCGACACTACGCCCGCCACCGACGCGACGCCGAGCCGAATACGGTGGGCGCATGGGCTTCTTCTCGTGGATCTTCGTCGGCCTCTTCGCGGGCCTCGTCGCACGCCTCATCACCAAGGACGACCGCTCCGGATGCCTCTACACGGTGGCCGTCGGCGTCATCGGCGCGCTCATCGGCGGTGCGCTGTTCCAGGCCTCCGGACACAAGGGCGTCACCGAGTTCGACTTCCGGTCGGTGCTGGTCGCAGCGCTCGGAGCCATCCTGTTGCTGTTGGTACTCCAGGCGCTGCGCGGCCGCAAGCGGCGCTGATCGGCGCCAGCCGCTGTCGGCCGAGATCAGCTGAGATCAGCCGAGATCAGCCGAGATCAGCCGCCGAGGAGGGTGCGCACCCGGTCCTTGGGACGGCCGATGATGGCCTTCTTCTTCGTGACCACCACGGGACGCTGCAGCAGCTGCTTGTGCTGCACGAGCAACGCGACGACCTGATCCTCGGTCTGCGCATCGGCGTCGGTGAGGCCGAGCTTCTTCCACAAGCTGTCACGCCGCACCAGATCGGTCACCGGGTCCTCGAGCTTGGCGATGACGCCGCGCAAGGTCGCCTCGTCGGGCGGCGTCTTCAGGTACAGCACGATGTCGGCGTCGACGCCGAGCTCCTGGGCAATGCTCACGGCATTGCTGGAGGAGTTTCAATTCGGGTTGTGGTAGATCGTGACGTCTGCCATGAAGGCGACGATAGCCGCCGCCCCTTCGAGGCTCGGTATCTCTGTCACACCCGTTGTTCATGATGGGGGCATGGATATATACGTGCCTTCGGTCGAGGAGTTGAAGTTGATGTCGCCTAGAGAGGTCAGGCATCACGCCCGCGTTCTCGAGGCGATACGTCGCCAGGTCCTGGCCGCCATGGCGATGTTGGTGCCGAACCTCGACCACGCCGATCACAGGGCCGACGGGTATCGAGAGCTCGCCCAGGCGTTCCAGATGTTGCCGATGTTCGCCGAGGCGTGCCTCGCCGGCTCCATCGGAGTCGAGCAGATGCACGCCATCGCCACAGTCGCCGCGAACCCGCGGGTGAGCCATCGCCTCGCTGACGCCGACGAGATCTTCATCGACGCCGCGGTCGACCGTACCTTCGCGGAGTTCATCACCCGGCTTCGCCAATGGGAGACCATGACCGACGCCGACGGAGGCGGCAGCGACGCGACCGAGCCGTGGTGAGCATCGGCCACCTCGACACATCTCGGCACTCGCTCCGGATAGCCATCAACTTCCGACGATGTCGAGCGCCTCCGCGAGCGTGAACCGACCCGCGTGGAGTGCGGCACCCACAATTGCGCCCTCGAGGTTCGGGGCCGTGCGTACTGCCTTCACCAATGCGCGCAGGTCGTCGAGCGACGACGCCCCGCCCGATGCGATCACCGGCACCGTCGTCGCCCTAGCAACCGCGGTGTAGAAGTCGGCGTCGAGTCCGGTGAGCATGCCATCGCGTCCGGCATCGGTGACGATGAATCGCCTGCACCCGGCTGCCTCGAGTTCGGCCATGGTCGACCACAGATGACCGACGTCAGCCCCACCACCCCGGGCGGCCAGGCGATGAGGGGCCGACCCGACGGAACCCTCGGACAGGCGGACGTCGAGGCTCATCGCAAGCCGGTCCCCATGCTCGGCCAGCACCTGACTACACCACACCAGGTCGGCGATCGCCCCGGTGCCGAGGCAGACACGACGGCAGCCGGAGGCGAGCGCAGCATCCAATGACCCAGCGTCGGTCACGCCTCCGGCGATCTCGACATCGATGTCGAGTGTGTTCACGATCGACGCGAGCACGTCACGGTTCGTGGCGCGGCCGAACGCGGCGTCGATGTCGACGAGGTGGATCCATTCGGCACCAGCGGCCTGCAGCCCGAGTGCGACGGCCAGCGGGTCGGTTGCGGCCCGCTGGCCGGGAGCAACGCGGACGCGGCCGCCGACGATGTCGACGGCCGGCAGCAGCGTGAACCCCACCGTCGGCACCCTACGGAACGCCGCCCGTCTGTCAGCGGCCCATTTCGCCGGCCATCTCTCTCACACCCCTCGCGTACTGTCGGCGGCACGGCTTCCCCCGTTCGCCCAGGCCCCGTCGCGGGGCGCGTCCGGAGGTTTGCCATGACCGTCACATCCGTCCCTTCACCGATGCCGGTGCGCTCGGCCAGCGCCGCACTCTTCCTGCTCGGCCTGGCCATCAGCGGTCCGCCCGAGCCCGAGACCCTGGCGTTCATGCTCGACGACCACGGCATGGGCGGCCTCGTCCTGGCCTTCACGAACACGGAGTCGCCCGACATCATGTTGCACATCGTCGACTTCATGTCCCTGGCGGGCGAGCGCATCCCCGAGGTGACGTCGCTCGTGGTCGCCAGCTTCCGCCCCGGCGGCGGCATCGTCCCGGGCGATCTGGATCGGTGGCTCGAAGCCAGCACACGGTGTGCCGAGCGCGGCCTGCAGTTGACCGAGTGGTTCGTCATCGGCGACATGGGCCCGGTGTGCCCGCGCGACCTGCTGGGCGAGCCATCTCGGTGGCAGCAGTGACCCGACCGGCGTCAGTCGGCGGCGCGGCGCTGGGCGGGCGTCAGGCGCAGACCGGCGGCACGAAGACGCCGCACCAGTTCGCGGCTCGGCGTGGGGACGGCACCGTGGGCCACCATCGCGTCGTAGTACTCCTCCGGCACGTCGTAGTGGTCGCCGTGGAATCCGCGCCGCGGGATGCCCACCTCCTCGGCGAACCGGTGCAGCTCGGCCAGGCTGTGGTCACTCACCAGGTGGCTCCAGACGCGATCCATGTGGTGCCAGCGCGGCTCGTCGATCAGGACCGTCATCTCGCCATACGATCACAGCAGGAGGCGCACGATGAGCACACCCGAGGTGGCCGTACGGTCGGCATGGCACCAGCTGGCCGGCTCTGGCCACCCGCAGTTGCTCGACCGCCTCCTGGCACGGCATCGCGAACCGCACCGTCGCTACCACACGGCCACGCACGTCATGTGGGTGCTACGCCACGTCGACCGCATCGCCGCGGCCGGCGTCCCGCCCACCGTCGACCTTGCTGCGGTGCGGCTCGCAGCGCTGTTCCACGACGCGGTGTACGACCCCCGGCGGGCCGACAACGAGGCGCTCAGCGCCGACCTCGCCGCCGCGGCTGCGGCCGAGCTCGGCTGGACGGCCGAGCGATGCGCCACCGTGCACCGCCTGGTGATGGCGACGGCGGACCACTCACCTGTCGCCGCAGACGAGGCGGTACTGGTCGACGCCGACCTGGCAGTGCTCGGCGGCGAACCGAAGGATTACACCGCCTACGTCGCTGGGGTGCGCGGCGAGTACGCGCACGTGCCGGCCGACCAGTGGCGGGTGGGCCGAGCCGAGGTGCTGCAACGCTTTCTCGACCTGCCCCGACTGTTCACGACCGAGGTCATGCACCTCGAGCGCGAGGAGAGGGCGACCGCGAACCTGACCGCCGAACTGGCGTCGCTGCGCTGACCCGTGCCGATGTGATCAGTGCGCGCAGGCGCACGCGCCGCCGCAGCCGCCGCCCGCCTTCGGGGCGGCCGCCGGAGCACCGCCCGACGAAGCACCGACGCTCGCGAACACGCTGAGCAGGCGCACCGCGCCGTCGTGGCCCTGCGGACACGTCGCTGCGTCGCCCGCCTCGCTCATCGGGCGTCGCACCTCGAAGGTGTCGTCGCATTCCTTGCACTTGAACTCGTAGAGCGGCACGCCCATCATCGTAACGCTTCGCTGTGGTTGACTGTCATCCGTGAGTCAGCTCAGCCCGCTCCCCACCCTCACACCCGATACGGACGAGGTCACCCAGACGGGCGAGCCCGCGGCCGCGCACATCGTGAAGACCGACCCGGGCGAGAACGCGGCGGCCAAGGTGCTCGAGGCCCGCATCTACGGCACACCACTCGAAGCGCTGTGCGGCCACGTGTGGGTGCCGTCGCGCGACCCCAAGCAATTGCCCCTGTGCGAAGCGTGCAAGAGCGTCTACGAGATGTACCGGGCCTTCAACGACGGGCTCAACGACCGGCCCGACGAGTGAGCGAACCCGGCGAACCTGGCGAACTCGCCGGGTTGCGCATTCGTGAGGCCGTGCGGGCGCTGGTGCTCGACCCTGACGATCGGGTGCTGCTGGTTCGTTTCGAGTTCCCCGACGCGGGAACCCGCTGGGCGTTGCCGGGTGGAGGGTTGGAGCCCGGCGAGACGGATCACGACGCGCTTCATCGCGAGCTCGCCGAGGAACTGGGCCTCACCGGTGCGATCATCGGCCCGCACATCTGGGACCGCGTGCACGTGATTCCGTTCATCGACGGCAAGTGGGACGGCCAGCGCGAACGCATCCACCTCGTACGCACCGCGGCGTTCGACCCCCAACCGCATCTGTCGTGGGACGAACTCCACGCCGAGTACCTGTTCGAGCTGCGCTGGTGGCCCGCGCTCGAACTGCCGGCGGACCTGCCGGTCGCACCACGTCGGTTGCGCGAACACCTTCGTGCGTTGTTGCTCGAGGGCCCGCCGAATGGACCCGTCGACGTCGGGGTGTGACGAATAGTGTCGCCGGCATGCCCAGTCCGTCGACCATCGCCGCATTCGCAACGGCGTCGTTCATCTTGCTGATCATCCCCGGTCCGGCGGTGTTGTACATCGTCAACCGCAGCGTCAGCGATGGACGGACGGCCGGCCTCGCCGCGGTCGCCGGGCTCACGATCGGCAACAGCGTGCACGCCATCGCCGCCTCGGTCGGGCTGTCGGCGGTGATCGCCACGTCGGCGACCGCGTTCAACACCGTCAAGTGGCTGGGCGCCGGCTATCTGGTCTACGTGGGCGTGCGCACCCTCATGTCGAAGCCGTCCGAGATCGACGCCACACAGCCGGGCGTGAGCCCCAAGCGTGCGTTCACGCAGGGCATCGTCGTCAACGTCCTGAACGTGAAGGTCGCGCTCTTCTTCCTGTCGTTCCTGCCGCAGTTCATCAAGCCCGACCTCGGCCGACCCGGCCTGCAGGCATTGTTGCTCGGCATGGTGTTCGTCCTCATCGGCGCATGCACCGACGGCATCTACTCGCTCCTCGCCAGCGGGCTGCGCGACGTCCTGCTCCGCGGACGGGCGCTGCCGTTCGTCCGCCGCTGGGTGGCGGGCACCGTGTTCATCGGACTGGGCCTGGTGGCGGCCACCGCTTCGGCGGCGACCGCCAAGAAGCACTGATACCGTGCCCGGCGTGATCGCACCCATGTGCGTCGTCGGCGACTTCGCCTGGGACGTCCTCATCCGCACCAACAGCGAACTGCTCCGCGGCGGCGACACGTTCGGCGAGGTCATGCTCACCCCCGGCGGAAGTGCAGCGAACGTCGCCGTGTGGGCCAGCCGTGCCGGTCAGCCGACCGAGTTCATCGGCAAGATCGGCCGCGACCGGTTCGGACAACTCGCCCAGGAGGACCTCGAGCGCGAGAACGTCGTCGCTCACTTCATCGAGAGCGAAGCGCATCTCACCGGCTCGGTGGCGGTGTTCGTCGACCACACGGGCGAACGCTCGATGGTGTCGGGCCACGGCGCCGACTTCTACCTGCTGCCCTCGGAGCTGCCCAAGGCGCCCATCATCGGCGCCCAGCACCTGCACCTCACGGCGTGGTCGTTCTTCATCGACCCGCCTCGTGCCGCAGCAAGGGCCGCGGCCCTGCTCGCCCAGCGGTCCGGCGCCACGCTGTCGTTCGATCCCGGCTCGTTCCAGATGATCGGTGAGATGGGCGTCGAGCACTTCCTCGCCGTCACTCAGGATCTCGGGATCGACATCCTCCTCCCGAACAAAGAGGAGGGCACCATGCTCACGGGTGGCCTCACCGACCCGGTCGAGATCGCCGCGGCACTCGCCGAGTTGTTCCCGAGGGCGTTGATCATGTTGAAGCTCGACGCAGCGGGGGCGCTCGTCTACGAGCACGGCGAAGCGACGCACATCCCGGCGGGCACGAACAACCTCGTCGACGCCACCGGTGCCGGCGACTCGTTCGCCGGCGGGTTCCTGGCCCACTATCTCGAGCACCGCGACGCCGTCGCCGCGGCGCGGTTCGCGACCACCATCTCGGCCTGGGTCATCGAACACCTCGGCGCTCGACCCGAACCCGATGCGCGCCTGCGCGCCTTGCTGCGCGTGCGCTGACCGACACCCGCTCGCTACGGGGCAGCGTCGACGAGGCGCAGCCGTTCGATGACTGGAGCGAAGGCATCGATGTCGCGGACAGCGAACGAACTGATGCCCCACCGGTCGCGGCAGTGGATCAGGTGTTGGGCGATCTGGTCGTGCGAGCCGACCGCGATGAACGGGGTGTGCCGTGCGTCGTCCAGCGACAGACTGGGCACCTCGTCGACCACGCCCTGCAGGACGGAATCGGGGTCGTCGGTGATCTCGAGCACCTGCACCAGCGCGTTCAACTCGAGCGGGCGTGCCCGGCCGGCGGCACTGGCGCGAATGTGCAGGACGGTCTCGTCCAGACGGTCGGCCTGCCAGCGCACCTCGTGATTGTGACCGTCCTCCAAGGTGCGGCCGAGCATGGTGAGTCCGATGGTGTCGGCGTGTTGCGCTGCGTGCGCCAACGCCGACCCACCGTTCACGCCCACCAGAATGGGCAGATGCTGCTGCAGCGAACGCTGCGTCGTGACCTCGGTGAGGTGATAGTGCTCGCCGTCGTGGGAGACGACCTCGCCGTCGAACAACCGACGCACGATCTCGACCGCCTCGGCCATGCGCGCCTTGCGCACCTTCGCCGAGTCGAACGGCAGCCCCATCGCGGTGTACTCCGTGAACGAGTGTCCGGCACCGACACCCAGCTCGACCCGACCGCCGGTGAGGTGGTCGAGGTTGGCGTACTCCATGGCCAGGAGCACCGGATGGTGGAAGTCGTTGTTCAACACCAGTGGGCACACCCGGAGCCGCGTGGTGGCCTCGGCCATCGCCAGCAGCGGCAGGGTGGGACCCCACGCCGGGTTGAGATGGTCGAACGTGTGGATGAGGTCGAAACCGGCGTCCTCGGCACGCCGGGCCTGATCGCGCAACTCCTCGACCGTTCCCCCGCGAGCCTGATAGCCGAACCTGAACGGCATCGTCATACGCGGAGCGTATCGTCCGAAATCCGCCGCCGACGGGCACGTCTGGGCCATACCCTCCTGGCGTGACTTCCTCCTCCACGGCGCACATGGGACCCGCCGACTGGGCTCGCTGGGCCGTCCCCGGCCTCGTGTGGGGCACGTCGTTCTTCTTCATCGCAGAAGGCCTGGAGGCGTTTCCGGCCGCACTCATCACTCCCATGCGGATCCTGTTCGGGTTCCTCACGCTGGCCTGCTTTCCCGCAGCACGCAACGGCCGCATCGACGCGGCCGACCGCCCGCGCGTTGCGTTGCTCGGTGTCATCTGGATGGCCATCCCACTGTCCCTGTTCCCGTTCGCCGAGCAGCACGTGTCGTCGTCGGTCACCGGCATGCTCAACGGCGCGACCCCGATCTTCATCACCACGGTTGCAGCGTTCATGGCGCACGCGCTGCCCCGACGTCAGGCCATCGTCGGTCTGGCCATCGGGTTCGTCGGCGTGGTGCTCATCGCGCTCCCATCGGGTGGCGGCGGCAACTCGTGGTTCGGGATCATGCTCATCTTCATCGCCCTGATCTTCTATGGCTTCGCACTGAACGTGGCCGTTCCGTTGCAGCAGAAGTACGGCAGCATTCCCCTGATGTGGCGGGTGCAGGGGGTGGCGTTTCTGCTCGTCGCCCCGTTCGGCGTCGCGTCGCTCGGCGACGTGCACTTCACGTGGAGCGCGTTCTGGGCGATGGTGGCGCTCGGCACATTGGGGACCGCACTCGCCTATGTCACCATGGCCGCCAACGCAGGGAAGCTCGGCAGCAGCCGTGCGTCGGCCAGCGTGTACCTGATCCCCGTCGTGTCGCTGCTGCTCGGTTCGCTCGTGCGTCACGAGTCGGTCGAGGCGCTGTCGGTCGTGGGGTGCGCAGTGGCGCTGGTCGGCGCGTACCTTGCCACGGCCCGACGCTGATCAGGGTGTGCCGTCGTTCCGACGCATCCACTCGAGGGCGTCGGCGTGTGCCTGGGCGAGCATGGCGCCCACCCGCTCGTCACCGAGATACAGATCGTCGGCGCCGACCACTCCGGTGACACCTGCGACCTTCAGTTGCTCGAGTGTGCGCTCGTTCACCGAGACCAGCTTGAGCTTCCCGTCGACCGCGGCAAGCGCGGTGGCATAGCGGAGGAGCACGTCCATGAACGTCGTGCCGAAGTCGGTACGACCGCGGAGGCGGAGGATCACGACCGATCCCGTCGAGTCAGGTCCGATGGACGGCAGCATCGCCTCCACGACCGGTGCCGCGGCGAAGAACAGGCTGCCGTAGGGCTGCAGCACCACCACCTCTCGGCGCGGAAGTTCGGCCGGCGGGTCGACCTCGATCAGCTGTCCGTCCGCATCGATGATCTGCCGACGCAGCGTCACCTGGCTGGACTGACGCACCACATGGAGCAGGATCGACAGTCCCACTCCGGTGAGTACCGCGTACTGGAGGGGAACGAACATCGTGAGCCCGAACGTGACGACCATGACCACTTTCTGGACCGCACCGGTCTTCCAGACCGAGACCAGATCCCCCGGCTTCACGGTTCGAATGCCGATGAGCATCAGCAATCCGGCCAGGGCGGGCATGGCGATGTAGCCGACCACGTTCCCGAACACCAGAACCACGAGCGCCATCACGACTGCTGCCACGAGCAGCGACTGCCGCGACCGCGCACCGGCCTCCTTGTTCAGCGACGACGCCGACACCGAGCCGCCCACTGGCATGCCCTGCAGCAGGCCGGCGGCGATGTTCGCTGCCCCCTGCCCAGCGAAGTCGCGAGACGCATCGGGGAGGTTGCCGTCCGGGTTCGGAAAGCCCGACGAGATGCCCGCACCCTGCACCAGGCCCACGAACGCGAGTGCTGCAGCCGGGATGATCAACGTCGGCACCGACCGGAGGCGTGGCATCTGCAGCGAGGGCAACGAGTCGAGTGCGATGCCGAGATCCTTCAGGGTCGCCACCTGTTCCCACCCGCCGAAGTGCGCCGCAGCCGACGTCGCGATGACCGCGACGACCAACCCCATCGCCCCCATCCGGGTGCGGTCGAGCAGCACGATCAGGGCGATCGTGGCCAAACCCACCGCGAGCGTCGGTCCATTGATCTGGCTCGGGTTCAGCAGTGTGTTCACTGCGCGCACCACGCGATTCGCCCCTTCCGCGCTGTAGCCGGTGAGGTTGGCAAGCTGACCGAGCACGATGTTCACACCGACCGCGTTGAGGAAACCGACCATCACCGCGTTCGAGACGAAGCGCAGCACCGAGCCGGCCTTCAGCAGTCCGGCGACGAGCATGACGGCGCCGGTCAGCAACGACAGGGTGGCGAGCGAGCGGGCGGCATCGGGGCCACTCATGCCCGGCACGTCGGCGATCACCATCGCCATTGCACCGGTGCCCTGCACCGCCATGAACGCGGAACTGGTCACGAGCGCACCGGTCGCGGTGCCCACCATGTAGCCGTACAGACCCGACAACGGGTTCAAACCGGCGAGCAGGCCGGTCGCCAAACCGTCGGGGACCGACTGGACGCCCAGCACGAACCCCGCCGCGAGGTCGTGCCGAGTCGGTCGCGA
>JANMFL010000307.1:0-5897 GCA_031377945.1 Acidimicrobiaceae bacterium
GACTCCCGGTGCCCGTCGATGCGCTGTTCGATCGTCAGCCGGGCACGTCGGTCGTCGACACGTTGCGCACCGCGCGCCCCTGAACAGCGGATGCTCTGCCGGTAGAGCGTGTGTCCTCGAATGCCTTGACCAGTGCGCACATACCGAACATTCGGCACGCTCTTGGTTCTCGCAACAACGTTCCTGTCATGCCCTGACCGGGGATTTGCCGGTCAGGGCGTGACACGAACGAGAATTCGGTCCTGCGCAGGGGTCGAAATGGGACACACGCGCTTAGACGATGTTGTGCTCGGGCCGCACGGTGCCGGACCGGAAGCGAGCGACGTCGAACCCGCTCACGTCGACGGGCGGCTCACGGCGCAGCACCAGGTCGCGGAGCACCTCGCCCACCGCCGGGCCCAGTTGGAAGCCGTGCCCCGAGAAGCCGGTGGCGTACAGGAAGCGGCTCGGCGCTGCATGTTCGCCGATGAGCGCGTTGTGGTCGGGCGTCGTCTCGTAGAAGCCGTCCCACCCACCGGCGATGCCGACCTCGAGCAACGCCGGAGCCCGGCGCGCCACCACCTCGCCCACTCGTTCGAGCCAGTCGCGCCGGGTCGGCGCGTCGAAACCGGCCGGCTGATCGGGATCGGCCATACCGAACAGCAGACCTTCGCCTTCGGCATGGAAGTAGAAGCCAGTGCTGAAGTCGATGGTCATCGCCACGCTCGCCGGACGATGCGCCATCGGTTCGGTGTACCAGATGGGTCGCGACACCGGTTCGACCGGTAGGTCCACCCCCGCCAGCCGGGCCACCTTGCCCGCCCACGGGCCGGCAGCGTTGATCACGACCGGCGTACGCACCGTGCCCCGTGGCGTGACCACCGCCGTGATGCGGGCGCCGTCGTGCTCGATCGCGGTGACGGGGCAGAACTGCACGATGCGCGCCCCCAGGTCGCGGGCCGCGAACGCGTACCCGTGCACCACCGCCTCCGGGCTGCAGTGCCCGTCCCTCGGGCAGAACGAGGCGGCGAGCACGCCCGCCATGTCGGCCAACGGCGACAGTTCGGCTGCCTCGGCGGGCGTCAGCATCCGGCTGGGCACACCCATTGACTGCTGCAACGCGACGTTGCGCTCGAACACGGCCACATCGGCCGGGTCGTCGAGGAGGAACAGGTAGCCCACCTGATGCATGTCGATGTCGCCACCGGGCCGTTCGTGGAACCGTTCGAGCGCGTCGATCGAGCGTTGCGCGAGCGCGATGTTGATCTCGTCACTGAACTGCAGGCGGAACCCACCGGCGGACTTCGCCGTCGCGCCGGCCGCGAGTTGGTCGGCGTCGAAGAGCACGATGTCGGTCATCCCCGCCTCGGCCAGGTGAAAGGCGGCGCTGGCGCCCATCACGCCGCCGCCGATGATCACCACGTCAGCGGCGGCCGGCAGGGGTTGCTCCAACGACATCGCGGCGACCATAGCCAAGTACAGCACGACCGGCCCACTACCGTGACGCCGTGACCGAGGTCGGCGAGCACGAGCGCTCCGGGCGCAGGGAGTCGCCGCTCACCACGGATGCCGCACGCGACCTGGGCCTGTTCGCGTGGCTGACCTTCGTCGTCCTCCTCGCCGTCGGCCGTGCGCGCCAGCCCGGTGGCGACTGGTCGTTCTTCGTCGCCGCCGGACGCACGCTCGTGTCGGGACGGTGGATGTACCTGTACGTCGACCACCCCCATGCGCAGACCGGGCCCCTCACCATCGCACTGGCCCGGCTGGTCGAGCCGGTGGGTCTGTACGCGGTCCGCCTCGCCATCATGTTCGCCGGCATCGCCGTGATGGGGCTCTTGGTGTGGTCGTCCCGAGGGATCGCCCACGTCCGACCCCGGCTGGCGATCGGCGGCACGGCCCTGGCCCTGTGGTGGCCGCAACTCAGCTACTTCGGGCACCTCGACGACGCCCTGGTGGCGCTCATGGCGGTGATCGCGGTCGTGCTCGCTCGACGCGGGTCCACCACCCGGTGGTCCGGCGTCTTCGCCGGCGTGGCCATCGGGGTCAAGCCCACCGCGGTGTTCATGTTGGCCTTCGCTGCGCCGACCGCTGGGTGGCGATCGCTGAAGTCGTGGGCGACGGTCGCGATCGGCCTGGCCGTCGCCGCGGTGATCTGGTTGCCGTTCATGGTGGTCGACGGCGCTCGCGACGCACTGAAGCCCGAGGTCGCGATTCAGCCCGACAGTGTGCTGGCCCTGTTCGTCGCCAGCGGCGGCTTTCCGTCGCAACTCCTTCGGCTCACCCAGTTGGCGGCGACGCTCGTGGTGGCCGTGCTCGCTCATCGGTTCCGGGGACCAGCGGCCGTGCTGTGGGCGAGTATCGCCGTGCGCCTGCTGCTCGATCCTGCGGCGTGGCCGTACTACACGCCGGCGTTCGTGCTCGGCGCGCTGGTGTGGGAGACGTACACGACAACCCGCCGCATGCCGTGGGCGACGCTGCTGAGCGCAGTGCTGCTGGCCCCGACGTGGCTGGTCGACTCGGACACCACCCGCGCCTGGCTCCGACTCGTGACCTGTGTGGGAGCGCTCGTCGCAGTGTCCGCCGGCGATCGACTCGCTCAGCGAGGCGGCGCCCCGACCGCCGTCAGATCCTCGGCGTAGTGGCAGGCAACCAGGTGCCCGGGCCGTAGTTCACGCAACTCGGGTACGGCCTCGGCGCAGTGCAGTTGCGCATACGGGCAGCGGGTTCGGAACCGGCAGCCGCTGGGCGGGTTGGCCGGCGAGGGCAGGTCGCCCTGCAGCACGATGCGCTGTCGACGATCTTCGACGACCGGGTCGGGCACCGGTACCGCCGAGAGCAGCGCCAGCGTGTACGGGTGCAGCGGCTCGGCGTACAGCAACTCGGACGACGTCTTCTCCACGATGCTGCCCAGGTACATGACCGCGACGTGATCGGCGATGTGTTGCACCACCGCGAGGTCGTGCGAGATCATCAGCAGGGTCAGACCCAGCTCGGCTTGGAGTTCTTCCAACAGGTTGATCACCTGTGCCTGGATGCTGACGTCGAGCGCGCTGACAGGCTCGTCGGCGACGATCAGCGACGGCTCGGCCGCCAGTGCGCGAGCGATGCTGATGCGCTGCCGCTGGCCACCCGAGAACTCGTGCGGGTAGCGGTTCGCTGCGCCGCGCGGCAGGCCCACCGAGTCGAGCAGTTCGAGGACGCGCTCACCGACTGCGGAACCCTGACGCAACCCGTGGGTGCGGATCGGTTCGGCCAGGATGGAGCCGACGTTCTGCCGCGGGTTGAGGCTGCTGTACGGGTCCTGGAAGATCATCTGCACGTGCCGTCGGGCCTTGCGCAGTTCGTCGCCCTCCAACGACGACAGCAGAATGCCGTCGTACGACACGGTGCCACTGGTGATGGGGACGAGCCGCACGATGGCCTTGCCGACGGTGCTCTTGCCGCAGCCGCTCTCGCCCACCAGGCCGAGTGTCTCGCCCTGCACGGCGTCGAGGTCGACCCCGTCGACGGCGCGCACGGCACCGACCTTGCGGTCGAAGAACACACCGGCGGTGATCGGGAAGTGCACCTTCAGGTCGCGAATCTCGAGCATCAGCCGGCCTTCCACATGGAGTCGTCGTCCGGCCTGGGGTCGTCGGGCCACATCGGCTCGTCCCGCGAGGCCGGATTCACGCAGCGCACCTTGCAGCCGTCGTCGGTGGGTACGAGCTCGGGCGCCGCGCCGAGACAGGCCTCGGTGACGGCGGCGCAACGTGGCGCGAACGCACACCCATCAGTCCACGAGATGACGTCGCGCGGCGAACCGGGGATGGGATGCAGCTGACCGCCGATGAGGTCGAGCCGCGGCACCGAACCGAGCAGGCCACGCGTGTAGTGGTGGCGAGGATGGGCGAACAGCGCGTGCCGCTCGCCGGTCTCGACGATGCGACCGCTGTACATCACGTGCACCCGGTCGCACATGCCGGCCACCACGCCGAGGTCGTGGGTGATGAGGATGAGCGCCGTGTTCGAACCCACGACCAGTTCCTTCAACAGCTCGAGCACCTGGGCCTGGATGGTGACGTCGAGCGCGGTGGTGGGCTCGTCGGCGATGAGCACGGCCGGTTCGCACGCGAGCGCCATGGCGATCATCACGCGCTGGCGCATGCCGCCCGACAGCTGGTGCGGGTAGTTCTTCAGCCGGGCCCTGGCCGACGAGATGCCGACCCGCTCGAGCAGGGCCGCGGCTCGTTCGGGGGCCTGCTGCTTGGTGGACACCTTGTGCCGCACGAGCACCTCGGTGAGCTGCCGGCCGATGGTGAGCACCGGGTTGAGCGAGCTCATGGGGTCCTGGAAGACCATCGCCGCGCGTCGGCCGCGGATGCTTTGCAGTTCCTTCTCGGGCGCACCGACCAGTTCGTGTCCGTCGAACAGAATCGAACCGGTGACGGTGACGCCACGCGGCGGCAGCAACCCCAGGATGGCGAGCGACGTGACACTCTTGCCGGAGCCGGACTCGCCGACGACTCCCAGGGTTTCGCCGGCATGCACGTCGAACGACACACCGTCGACGGCGCGCACCTCGTCGTTGCCGCGCGTCGCGAACGTGACGTGCAGATCGTCGACCGAGAGGATCGGCTTCGAGGACAGGTCGGCCGTCATCGCCGCAACTTCGGGTCGAGCGCTTCGCGGAGTGCTTCGCCGAACAGGTTGAAACCGAGCGCGGTGATGAGGATCATCAGGCCCGGGAAGATGGCGAGGTGGATGGCGACGTTCGTGTAGCGCTGCGCGTTGGCCAGCATGCGCCCCCACTCGGGGATGGTGGGGTCGGCCGAGCCGAGACCGAGGAAGCTGAGCGCGGCGGCATCGATGACCGCCGTGGCGAGGGCAAGCGTGCCCTGCACGATCATCGGGCTCACCGAGTTCGGCAGCACGTGCGACAACACCAGGCGTTTGCGGGCGATACCCACCGACGTGGCCGCGGACACGTAGTCCTTCTGCCGTTCGGCCAGCATGGACCCGCGGAGCAGCCGGGTGAACAGCGGGATGTTCGGCACCGCGACGGCCACCATGACCGCAGTCTGGCTCTGACCCATCACGGCCGCCACCGACAGCGCGAGCAGCAGGCTGGGCACCGCGAGGAGGATGTCGGTGACGCGCATGATGAGCGAATCGACCCACCCGGGGAAAGCACCGGCGGTGAGCCCGAGGATGGTACCGAAGGTGGCGCCGATGACCAACGACACCACGCCGATGATCAGCGACGAGCGGGCGCCATAGATGACGCGAGAGAACAGGTCGCGTCCGCTCTCGTCGAGGCCGAACCAGTGATCCCACGACGGACCGGGGATGGACGACGGGCGGATCTGATCGAACCAGCTGTTGTCGCGCGGGTCGTACGGTGCGAGCAGCGGGGCGAAGATGGCGACCAACACGAACAGGACGACGATGATGCCGCCAACCATCGCGAGACGATTGGCGCGCAGCCGCTTCCAGGTCTCGCGGGTGAGGCTCGAGCCCGAGGTCTCGACGACCCGGTTGCCCATGAGCGATTGGAGATGGTCCTGCACGGTGGACATGGTCACCTGACTCGAATCCGGGGGTCGATGACGGCGTAGAGCACGTCGACGATCAGGTTGACGACGACGAAGACGATGGCCAGGAACAGCACACCGCCCTGGATGACCGGGTAGTCCTTGTCGAGTACCGCGCCGCTGATGAGTTGGCCCACGCCACCCCACGCGAACACGGTCTCGGTGAGCACCGCCCCCGAGAGCAGCAGGCCGATCTGCAGACCGACCACCGTGACGATGGGCAGCAGTGCGTTGCGCAACACGTGACGCCGATCGACGACACCGCGCGACATGCCCTTCGAGCGGGCGGTGCGCACGTAGTCCTCGTTGAGGACCTCCATCACCGACGCACGTGTGATGCGAGCG